>JAJECV010000111.1 GCA_022821875.1 Rhodothermales bacterium | reverse complement strand
AGAGAACTCCCTCAACGCCATTCCACAGGACTGGCAGTGGGAGGGACTGCTCCGAGCATTAAAACGGCACAGTCAAACCAAAAAACACTATCTTATACCCCCAAAAGCTCCATAAACTCCAACTAATAATGGTGCATCCCCAATCTATCCGTGGATGGCAACTGAATCATGTTGGATCTATTAGTTGAACAAATGCCCCCCGCTCAGGACGATATTAGTACGGAGACACACGGTAAAACTCTAACCCTTATCTTTGGGTATGTTACCGGCATATCCATATGCTTATTGCCCAATACCTTGAGATCAACAAGCAGACTTGCCAGTCATTGATACAGTCTTTGAATATGAACCTGGATTTTGCAAGCAGACCTTTATAGGAAAATGTCAGATGTCATGCCAGACGTTGCCCCATCTTCCCTTGAAGATAAGGGAAAGATTGACCCGTTCACCGATGTCAGTGCTATCGCCAATTATTTTATTGAGCAGTCAAGAAAAGACAAAATCAAACTTACCAACCTGTCTATGCAGAAACTGGTATACTTTGCTTACGGAAGGGTGATGGGCTATACCAAGGAAAAATTGTTCTATGATCGCATTGAGGCTTGGCAATTTGGACCTGTTATCCCGTCCCTGTATCACCAATTAAAACGATATGGCAGTAAGCCCGTGACCGAAAAAATCTTGGAATATGACTATGATAAAAACATGTTTTTCAGTTGGAACCTAGCAGAAGGTACGGCCCTTCGTAAACTGATGGGGATTGTCTGGAGGCGTTATAAGTCATTACCACCGAATGAAATGGTGGCACTGACGCACAAACCAGGCACTCCATGGTTTGAAACTGTCAGGGAACATGGCTATAAAGCGGAGATACGTGATGATTTGATCTATGAGCACTTCTTGGAACTAATAAACAAAGAGGCCCAAGGAAACGATGGATGACTCCGGCAACGAGCAACCTAAAGCGAAAAAAATGTCCAGTGCGCTCATCAAAGATAAGAGTACTGAAGTCCATGCGAATCCTGAATACAAACCACGAGCAGATCAGCATGAAAAGGTCCAGCACTGGACTGACACTCTCTACAGTTTAGCCAAAAAGGGCATTGTCGTCATCCTTGGGATTATTTTCCTGATTGATATCATCAGACCGCGGGAAGACAGTACGATTGAGATCATTACAGAACTTTACAGGCTTTCACTGGAACAGGGGAGGATGGAATTTCTGGCTCCGGCGGTAGCAATCTTCTTTCTGGCCCGAAATCTCCCGATATTCGTCAAAGGGATGAGAGAAATGTTCAAGGATTCCTGATTTCCCCGCTTCTGCGGAACGGCCAGATCAATACCATCCAAACCTATGAGCCCTGAATGACCGCTGACGCAATCAATATTCGCCCTGATCCTGCAATGTTGCTGTGAGCACCGGTAACCTGTAGCGCAGAGTATCTACAAGAAACTCCAATAGGATAAGCCTCTTGCAAAATTCTCAATCTTGAAGGTTTTTGTTCACCTGAGTATATCCAGAAATGCTTTTTAGCCTGGATTATTATTTTTGCAAGAAGCTCGAATGATATACTTGGATTCCGATATGCCGGTACTTAATCGTCCGATGAATGAGCGAATGATTGTACAGATTCTATGATTAGAGCGCGGGATTTACAGCCCATGACCGGGCCCTGTCGGAAAGTTCTTCTGGAGCGGAAATAATATCCACTTCATAGATCGTCTTGCTCTCGTGACCATAACCGCTTGCCTTTCCACGTCTGGTGATTTCGCTTCGTCGTTCAAAAATCTCCCATCTGGGCCACATGGACTTGATTGCTTCCCTACAGGTATCGGCCGTGGTTGGTTTATCACCGCAACGGACAATAACCACGCCATCTTCACGAACATGTCTCTTCGCTTGTGTGAAGACACCATCTATCAATTTACGGTAGCTGCCTAGATGAGAGTGTTTCTGCGTACGCTTCCAGTCCTTGTGCATATCTGCTCCAAGGAGCCATAAACGAATCCATTGGTCATTCCAATAGTCCGTCACACCATGATATGGCGGGGATGTAATCAGCAACCTGACATATTGACTGGGCATCACCTTTAATTCTGTTCTGGCATCACCCAGTTTAGTCGTAGAGTGAGCGAGATTGGGGACTCCGAAAGCATATCTTCGTTGAATCCGTTTAGTGAGAAAAGCTACTGGGTCCGTCTGAGGTGGATCCAGCAATCCTTGCTTCGCCCACCATTGCACGGCATATGATGGCGAGTGAGCGACGGTAGGAGAAAGTCGGTTGGACAGGCCGCTTGGAGTACTGTCCTGCATATGAAGGGCAATAAATGCCATCAAAGTTTGATCTACGCTGGACTCTTTCCAGTTTAATTCTCGGCGGGCTGCACGGAGAAAACCACGAACGATTGAAGACCAAGCCATTTTCTCAAATTCGCTTCTGGCCCTACAATCATGAGGCCGCACAGCCCGTCGTATATCGTGAAGACGAGAGAGCACATCGTCTGCATTCTGTGACGGTTTAAGTTTAGCCACGGTAAATAGCCATGCAATGGGAAGAATATCTATAGAAATGGACGGTCTTCCCATGGCCGCAGCCAAAAATGGCGCATTCCCCCTACCCGAGAAGGGATCCATCACCATATCATCAGGGCGTGTGAATTCTGTGAGGGCATTTGTGACAAATGGAGCTGGAAACATTGCATAATAACGTCCAAGGCCATACCATCTATGTTCTGCAGTGCTCGCTGGCCAAGGAAGTCTAGAGATTCCGTGGGTAGTCATTTTGCTCTTGCTAAGCTCTCAATGATGGCTTTACCTATCCGAAGCGGGATAGCTGCCTTCGCATGGGCTCGCCGAAGCGGAAGAAACTCATTGCGCCCTATACCCAGGTGCTCTGCTATGGCAATAGCTTCATTCAGTACAACTGGAGCGGAAGCATTGGTTAAAGGAGGATCAGCCTCCGGCTGTACAAGATTGAGAAACAATCTCTGGCCATCATGGGTCTTAACTATTAGTGGTCTACCAAAATAGGTGATCTTACCCCACGGTTGGTTTGTAGCCCCTGGAACGATATTCTCCCGGATGTAGGCATCATCAGGAAGGAATGCCGTGCCCAATGGAATTCGGGAATTTGGTTCTGGAGCTTCATCCAATTCTGCGAAGTACTGTACAAAAGATCCCGTCTTAACGGCAGACATCACTAGAAGGTGGTTCGGCCATAGCAACTTTTCGATTCTTCTCAGTTCCCGAAGAATTCCCGACTGCAGTACAGCGATTGTACCAAAAGCGGCCAGCGGCCCATCAAGTACAAATGCGATGTTTCCCAAAGCAGCTTGCCCCTTCTCGGTTTTTGCGAGCCCCCGCAACAGATTCATCAAGCAAAGAATCTCCAGCGCGTGACGGATGCGGCCATGAGCGTCACCGCAGGGCTCTTCATCACTGAAGATCTCTTGTGCGCGTAAAGCATCCGACAGAAAAATATCCGAATTACACCCTTCGCATCTTGACCTCATTTGGCCTGGACCGGGAGTAGCGGGCTTTGATTTGCAAAGAATATTAGGACACTTGATCGTACGTAGATTGTTTGTACCCCTCAGGAGAGCATGCAGGGTTTCCGCAAGAGTTTCTCCGCCGAAATGCCCAGTTTCCAGGACCTCCTGGACCGAACTGCGAAACCAGTCACGTGATACTTTCCCGTCCACTGATCGGGCGTTTCGTCCCGGAAGAGCCAGTTGCAGCGTACTACCATCCTCAGTGTCACGTAGTTGGACCGGATCAATTGCACCACTTTCGGGAAGTTGGGGAAGATTGGCCAACTGATCAACATTAATCTGGACAATTGAGACGGAAACCAACCCCGCTTCAGTCGCTGGCAGTCGGGCTGGAATACGATGATAGATACTGGATCCGTCCAGTGCTACTACGACAGGCCTAGGTTTGTCGTCCTGTAGAAATGGCTCAAAAGCAGGTAAGGGATCACGCGGAAGATTGCTCCCCTGCTCAAGTTGATCTCCGAATGCCTCAATAATCTGGCGACGTTCCAGATCTCCCACAGCAAAAAAACCAGCACGCTCGTTTGGATAGGGCATCAACTAAAGAGTTCATTTTTGGTATTAGCGTCCGGTTCGGGTAAAAGATCCGGAAGTTTAAACCGATCCAGTTGAACCGGCACCGTGTACCCTGATGAAAGGGTTCGAAGTCTGATAAAACCCGGCTCTGATACTCTGCGAATTTGAGGAATGAAATGTGCGAAGTCTAAGTAACGCTCTACCACCCTTGCTTCGTTATCTGAATTCAGGTGTGCGATGAACCAATTATCAGTCTCGCTCAATATCTCGGGAAGAACCGAACTCGGTGCCTGAGTGGCCAGGACTACTCCGAGATTCATTTTTCCACCTTCTTTTGCTGCCCGTGCCCACACCGTAGACAAAACATCTCTGGTGCCAGTGCGCGGTAAAAGATTGTGGGCCTCTTCAATGTACACTAATACATGCTGTTGATACGGAAGATGATTTTTACCTGATGTGAATATCTTCTGCTGTTCCCGAAAAACCCTCCACATGATACGTTCGGCAGCCTGCTGATTTAATTTAGGGTCGCCAATTGACTGATCAAAAATCACGAGCTTACCCGCTTTCAGGTCGTTGACAATATCATCCGCGTAATCAGAAGATGTATTTATCGAGTGCTGGTCACGCAAATCCTGGAATGTTCTGACCCCATTGGGGGTATCAAAGATAAACAGAAGAGATTCCAAACGAGCATCTACCCAATTATCTCCAGAATTGGATCTATCACTGTATTTCTTCTCAAATGATCGATAATAACTCGTTTTATCATGAATAAAGCGGTGAACAGCCTCAAATGCAGCCTTAAGTTGATCCCAAGACGGTGTAGGATTTCTTAGAATTTCGCCCGCCCAGCGGTACTTGTCTACATGATCTGACGTACTATTCTCGTTGGACTGGAGAGCATTACAAAAATCCTTGCCAAACAGTCCCTTGATATTGGGATACGGAGGGGCTTCAAATCCCGCTGCAGCAAGCGCAACTTGATGGACCATTATAGCCCGGTGAAATCGGGTAGCAACACTACGGTCGGCGAGATTTGCCGGAATAGAAAGGTCAGCATCTCGGAAATTACTTGTAAAACGGGTCGTCTCTGCCGACATCCTTTCCCTTATGAGATCACGTCCCACAAGGAGTTGCTCCAGTGATTTCTCGACATAGTCCCTATCAGTTCGTTTGTTCAGAGGAATCGGATTCCCAAAAAAATTGATCTTTGTGATCTTTCTTTCAGTGTCGGTCGGAGGAGCATACGTTCCATAGGTCTCAATCTCTCCGCCCCGAGGTTTATTTACCAACTCATGAATCCGATGGAGGCCGCGTCCGTCCTGTGGATTGTCTTGGGCATACTCACCATTGGGATCAAAAATCAATTGACCCACCCTGAAATCCGGATGTTCTTTACGGAGCATGTAGACAGCTTGGGCTGTAATTTTCATCGCATTAGATTTCCCGCTTCGAGACATTCCGAAAAAAGCTGTCCGCCGCTTGAGCAGATCAGTGGGATCAATCCGAACCGGAACATGCACATCACTTCTTTCTCGGTCATCAGCAGCTGCGAAGCGGGTCTTTGCAACGCGAACCCTGATATCCGATCTATCATAGTTACTCAGCCCTGAAAGATCAATGCTATTTCCCCGTTGCGACAGATTCACGATACTCTCAAGCAAGGGACCCGTAGGTTTCCAGACATACGCCCCACGCGCAGAATAATAATTGGCCGTATCCTCCGCAAACCGAAGTCCCCCACTACTCCATGTTAATGTTCCAAGTATATGAGCCTCAATACCACCCAGAGCAATTTCGTTAGCGATCCATTTGGCAAGTTTATCTGACCAGATATCCTGACCGATACTTTCCTGCGCAGCAGTAAGTCGTGCCTCATCAGTAGATGTCTGATTGGCTAAACGTTTCGCTCCGACTACCCGCATAAGTACAAAACTGGCTCCCTCGTTTGAAGGAGAGGGACCTGAAATCAGAAACATACCGCGTGCTAGACCACCTACCTGCTCCTTATGATAATCGTGAACAGCTAAAGTGGCTGAATCATAGTCCAATAGCAACACCTGACCGACGGCGGTCTCACTGGTTAGACTGACAAAGAGTGTCTCTGGTATATTTCCGTGCTTCGTGGCAATGCTAGATATCAGGTTTTCGTCGGCGATGGGCCTATTTGATACAGATTCAGTCATGTGGGATGGCTTTTAACAGAAACTAATATACGGGAACATGAAATCCAGGAGTATGCATTACTCCTGCATACATCGGGAAAATTAAAGCCTGAATTTTGGCTCCCATGATTTATGAAGGGCTTCATTTGCATCAACTTCTTCCAGTTTATCAAAAAGGTCTGGAGCAGTCAATACGGTTAGCGTCTTCCCATAATGTCCTAAGCCTTGAACCTCCTCCTCAAGCTGGACGGAAACGTCACCTCCAAACCAGTCTTGCAGATCTGATATATCCGCATCTCGTTGTGCACCTTGGACTCGCTGATCATTCTGATTGAAATCATAGGTGACCGTATTTTTGGGTAGACATTGATTTTTACTGATCCAAGTAAGACCGCGAACCTCTTTCAGTGACTCAGACATAAAGCAATAACTGACCTTATCACCGACACTCACAATGACAGCCATTGGATACTGAACACACTCTGTATAACGTATCGCTGTTGCCGTGAGGGATGTCTGGCAGATTTGGGAAAGTTCCTCTATCCCGTTAAGACCTTCATCCGCACCCAACATTGCTTCCTTGAACAACCTATTTGGCATCAGCAATCGCGCAGCAAAACAGTCTGCTTCCATTTCATACCTGTCGGTGGAGACGAATCCCGCACTGGAAGTGTGAGGACTATCCGCCGCAAATACCGCATCAATGTGCCCAGGCAAGAAGTAATGTCCCAGTTCATGTGCAATGCTGAAGTTCTTGAAGCCAACACTATCAATATGTGTAGCATAAGTAATTCCAAACTTGTTGTTAACACGCATGAGCATTCCGGAAAATCCCTGAGCATGCACTGGTTGAGGCGTGACCTCAATACCCTGGCTACGGGCTATTGTAATGGGATTTATGGGCAGCTGCTTGATGTCTTGATCTGAGACAACCTTTTCTGCAACCGACACCACTTTGAAGCGAAAAGAATTGCGATTCATTGCCTATGCTTCTTTGACTTTTGGGCAAGAAGTTTGATGAAGCTTTCCGCAAAATCACGATCCTCAGCCGTCAGGTTACCTATGTTACGATATAACTGGTCATGGCCTACACTGACCTGATTATCACCTACTCGACCAATCAAATAATCTGTAGTTACATCCAGTGCATCAGCAAGTCGGCGAAGATTATCAAAAGATGGCTTTCTCGTTCCTGTCTCAAAATGAGAAACGGCGGAAGCCTGTAGACCTGCCCGCTTAGCTAATTCAGCCTGGTTCAGTGCCCGTTTCTCTCGCGTGCTGCGGAGTCGGCTGGGAAAAATTTCAGTTGGGTGATTTTTTTTCATTTTCTGAAACCTTTAAGTTACGAAGTCGTATTCTCGAAAATGACGAAATCGGAATTGGCGAATTCGCCGCTTACAATGGCTAGATCAGTCAAATATAACAATAGCAAGCAACTTGAGGGTACGGCGCTCGCGATTAGCGGGTTGCAGTTAAGGACTCGCCTGTGGTTGGCTTGTACACATCCAGACGGATCTTGGAGAATATTTCTGCGAGATCTTAATCAATCATCCTGTGTTCCCTCAAACGAGGAGGAGACACTTCAACCTTAAACTGATATGATCATGAAACCATATTTCAAAATCTTTCAAGACGTAAAGGATCAGTACCGCTGGACATTTTATGCCGCAAACCATGAGGAGATCGCTGTTCCTGGCGAGTCCTTTACACGCAGGGCCACGGCAGAAGCAAACATTGACCGTGTTCAACGGCTTGCACCAACTGCCCCGATTCATGACCTCACGAAACCGGGGGCCGACGGCCACCACGGACAGGGCGGTACACCAGAATTTGAGGTGTACGAGAATCAAGCCAAGGAATACCGATGGAGACTGCAAAGTGGAAACAACAAAATCATTGCCATCTCCAGCGAGGGCTATAATTCGAAATCTGCTTGCGAGAATGGCATTGAACTTGTCAAGAAATTTGCACCTAATGCAGAAGTGAAAGATGAGACTCAAGGCTCTGGTAACTCCGAGGGTAAGAATAAGAAATCTGTTCAGCCGCGTGGTGGCAAATTTGCATAATTACGAATATTAACGATTCGAGTAATGAATTCTCCCGAGGTCCCCGACATTCTTTGCGCCGCTACACAGAGAGTACTGGGGATTGCGGGGGTAAGACTTTTGGATAAATGGAAATGGTGCACCGAAGATAAACTATGGACGATTCAATGTAGTATCTCTGTAGATGTACCGGAAAACAGTCCGGTGCCTGATACGACAGATTGGTACGTACGGGTTTCCAGTCTTTATCCAGACGGACATATTGATTTCTTTCCTGCCAAGAAGAATAGTATTACCGGGCTTTTCCCGCATCAGTATCCCATCCAGATGCCCGCATCCACCAAGCCCTGGCAAAATTCATTCCTATGCCTTGACAGTCATCTAAGAGTATTGGATCGGGTGGGTGCATCTACAGAACCACGAGATTGGCGTACTCGGCTCAAATGGACATTTGAACGTGCGGTCAAGTGGTTAGAGTGTGCCGCGAATGACGATCTCATGCGTGAAGGGGAGCACTTTGAGCTCCCCTTTCATCAACCTAAGCCGATAAAGAAGGTTCTTCATACTGTCATTGTGTCGGAAAAACTAAATCATAAAATATCTTCTTTCAATGCACCCAAATATGGCATTGTTGATCTAAGTGTGATTTCCGGGAATTTTGGAGTTGTTCAAGCTTATCGTGATTCAGATAAAAATATTCTCCGAGAACTGAATTGGGGGACACACCTGTCTACTTATCCATCTGAGCCTGCAAAAGGTCTGTGGATTCAATTGAATGAACTGCCGGTGGTTGATCCGTGGCAACAACCTCGGACCTGGGGGGACTTGCGCAAATCCTGCCCAAGACGGGAACTCAATGACTTGATCAAAAAAGCAATTCGCCTAAACCCCGATGGTCAGCCAACCATCTTGCTCCTTGGTGCTTTAATTCCCAAGGTAATTGGTGAATATCCTCATCTCCTCCACTGGCAAGCACTCTTGTTGCCTGCTTTTGAAAATCATTATGATGGTTTTCGAAGCAATAAAAGTAGTCTGTGGGATGCCTATCGTGGAAGAAACCTCGGTGATAACAAACAACTCCCTTGGTTGAAAACCGAGAACTGGCATCCAACTGCACTTGCTACGCGGGGTCAATTACCTGAACTATTGAGAAACATGAAGACCATTGTCATTGGAGTCGGAGCCCTTGGAGCGCCGCTGGCTGAGCACCTTGTTCGTGGTGGGATAACCGAAGTAACTCTGGTTGATATGGATCATTTCGTGGCCGGAAATCTCGTCCGACACACACTAACTATGTATGATTTGGAAGGACAAAAAGCCGAGAGACTTAAGGATCGTCTGAACGCTGCAAACCCACACGCATGTGTGCGATCGATTGCAGAGAAATTCTGCCCGGAAACCGAGCCCCCTGAGGAGATCCTAAAAGCAGATCTAATCATTGATGCTACCGGATCTGATGATGTAACCGCTCATCTTAACTCATTAGACTGGGAACAACCCAAGCACTTCGTTTCCATCTCAATCGGTAGGAAAGCTCGCAGATTCTATGCTTTCTATGAACATAGAATGAGGTTTCCCGTAGACAATTTTAATGACAGTTTAGCCCCCTATCTCAAAGAGGAACGTGATCGACTCAGGGATGACGGTATCCAATGGGAGGGCGTTGGATGCTTCCATCCTGTGTTTGAGGCTCGAAACGATGACTTAGGTTTATGGTCAAGCCTAGCTACCAAACTGGTTGTCCAGTTTGTCCAGAACCCAGATACCGCCACTGATTTTGTCGTTCTGGAGCAATCTGAGGAGCTGGGAATTCCTCAGATTCTTCATCGCAGCACCCGCAATGCCAACAACATGATTGAGCCACATTAGATATCTGTAAAATGACGGAAGCAAGAAAGAAAAAAGATCATGTCCCCTGGTGGCTATTGGGTATAGCACTACTTGTCAGCGTGTTCTTGTTTATTAATCGTGATAGCAATTCGCAGAAAATGACGATTCTCACTCCACTTGGTGATATGGTAATTGAGGCCGAAAATGGGGAAATCAACCCTGCAAAATTTTTGGATTCATTATACTCGGATGACTATACCCGCGGGGGGCTGATGCAATGGCTTGCAAATAAAAATATCTACCGGGTTGATGATCCTGAACTTGCCCAGGCCCTCACCAGTCAGGTATGCAAGCCTTTTCCCACCCACGATTTGGATGCAAGATTGAGATCGGAGAAAGAATGCGCAGAAAAGAGTGGAGTAAAGGAACTGAGACAGTTGGCTTCTGAACGTGAAGTGCCATTTCACAGAGTCGGGGAAATCATTGAAATCGGTATACCAGGCAGCATTCAGGAAACTGGCAGCGCCTACGCCTGCTACGACTCTGATTACTTAGGGAAAAGAGTTCTTATCATCAACCAAGGAAATCACATGCAGCAGGTCCAAGTAGAAATTGACCATAAAGGTCGCTACTCATGCAAACCCTCGTCTGCTCCAGATATTCAATTGAACAGAGAAGATGCGCTGGCGGTGAGTGATCCATTTTATGGGCCCAAAGAAAAAGCCATCGTAATCGTAGCAGAATGAGGCAACTTAACTTAATTTTGGTATATTATGGATTGGATGAGTAACTTGTGCTGGACGAGACTCTCACGGTAGAGTCCAGCCAAAGACGCGAATGCAATTGCTTCTGTATAATGGAATCTTTATCCCTTACAGCGGATGTCACTATTCGCTGATATGCCTACGGGCCAAAATATCATCCCGGTGGATAGACATATCCTCGCAAGAGAAATATTTAGTCCACTGAGATCTAGATGACCTCGTTGGGAAGATCATTTCGTGCATCCCCCTTGAAACCCTGCTAGTACAGACGATATGGGTATATCTCTGTTCATCAAATAGAAGAGGAATGACTTCCTTGGTATGGATATTGGAATTGGACCAGGCAATGAAACTCAACTGCAAGAATAGTTGATTGAGATTGGAATGCGGCTTCGCTCTTTTACTATCCAGGTTTCCCTGAGCATTCAAATTCAACACACTAACCCCTGCAAGTAGAAGTTCTTACTTCCAGGTTTAACCTGCGCTCAATCAAGTGATTCAAACTTCAAACATTCTTGATCCTGATATCCGTAACATCTTATTTGGGGGATGCTCAGGAATACACACCAATAATACCGGCGAGTTAGTGATTCACGAACTTGGACTGGCTCATGCAAAGAGACGCGTGGATGTAACCGTGATAGGTGATGAATTTCATGGGTACGAAATCAAAAGCGAGCGAGACCGCCTTGATCGATTAAAAGGCCAAATGAAGATTTATACCCAAGCATTACATAGACTAACATTGGTTGTGGCAACTAAGCACTTGAAGTCCACCCTCGAAATGATCCCCGCATGGTGTGGTCTGAAGGAGGTCCAGGTTGATTTAAGAGGTCAGATTGTTCTGAGAGATGTGCGAAGAGCTGAGAGGAATCCTTCTGTTGATCCATTCATTCTTGCACACCTCCTGTGGCGCAGCGAAGTTATAGATATTCTTTTAAATTATGACACTCGCCCAGCGAATCTTCGCGCGTCCCGCACCAAACTATACAAGCTACTAGTTGAAAAAGTGTCTGAAGATGAATTAACCAGACTGATTAAAATTGCTATGGTGAATCGAGAGCATTGGAGAGTTGATCTACCACCGTTGAAATATGATGATTAATCGTAACGGTCTTCCAGCGGGTTAGGTTAGTTGGATTTATTTTTCCCGAACTATATTGGTCAATATATTGGTCACCATAAGAGAATTCGGCCCCCCGGAACTGGAATTGGGGATTCTCCACTACGGTCTTACAATGATCAACCATTTGTTCAGGATGACCGCGAAACGAACCACCTTTGCAGATGGCCCAGGTTTTAGGCGTAGTGTATACGATTTTACCTGGTGGCTGAATCATTCGCATGTCCAAAACCTTAAATTCAGGGTGAACAATTGTGTAGTCTCCATAGACCAGGCGACGCATCTCATAAGATAAAGAGTCAATCACGACCTTGTAGAACAGCCAATCATGACGTGGAATTTCACTATTCCCCTTTTCGATATTCCCAAAACTGTCAGGAATAGCCGAGGAGACTAATATCAGATTCCGATACTCCGAAAGAGTTCGGAAACTTTTCATTCGCGCAATTAACGCATTGGCAAAGTCCTGATAGGGCTCGAAATTCGGTGCTCTGAGGTCAATGATTAGATCAATCTCCTCAAGTGGTCTTGAGAGCGTCTCTACCAACTTCACTGCTTCTATTTCAAAATCTTCGGCCATTAAGTTCTCAAGCCGTATACGCAGTGCAGCACCATATCTGTCTCGACCAATTGCTCTGGCTGCGGCCGCAATAGTATCTGTGTCACTTTCCGGTGTTAATACTGGCATAGCATGTGCGTGATTGGATCTTAGCCCATCAAGAATGTAGTCAAGAACATGAATCCCGTTATCCATTCTATCCTTTGCAATTGTGCTATGCAGCCCTATCCAGGCTGGGTGCTTACCCCATCGTTTCGTATAACGATCAATAAACGGGCGAACATGCTCATCCACCGTCTTCTTGCTCCTCCTCGTCTCAAAATCAAACTCAATCGGTGGAATAAAGATTAGAGGTACAGTCTTTTTCTGGACTGATGATGTGAGGTGGTAAAGTGCCATATATTCACCCTGCCTCCAACTCAACACCGGTACGTACATGTCTTCACCTAAAATCATTTTTTACACCAGAAATTGTTCCCGAACACCAGATCGAATAAGCCCATTCAGAATCGTGTAATTGCTTTGCTCTTTACGAATTCGACCGGCTAATATACTTTCGTCAACCCTGAGTCTTTCTGCGTCAAGTTGAACTGCCTTTTCAGACAATGAGAAGCGAGAAAGGCACTGCTTCCACTGATCTTCAGGAATTAATGTATTTAATGCAAATTCGTCTGCCTCTTGTTCAATATTGTCCTCAGACATGGTGATTTCATCAAGAGATTCATCAAAGAAGTCATAGCGCATGCCTCCAAAAAGATGTAGAAATAAATGACCTAATTCGTGGAAGAGTACAAACCAAAAATTATCTACTCGATCAAAGCGCAACGTTAACCCAATTACGGGATGATCGGTCGGAGCAAACATTACTGCGCCGTCGAGATATGTCCCAGGCAGATGTTTTTCTACTACAAGAGCAATGCCCTTACGAGCCAATAATTTGCGTGCCTCAAATGGGCCATCTGGTCGCCTGGTAAGTGCAATGAGTTCGGGAAGCCAACTGTTATCCAGGACAAATTCCGGCAGTTTCCATTTTTCTATCCATGCACTCGCTCGTTCAAGTATCCGTACCTGCCATGCCATTAAAGCATATTCGTCCGAAGGGTGCACACCATGCACGCTCTTTCGGTGGAGAGCTAATTCAAAATGAGTCTCCGCTACTTGCAGGAAATATGCCTTGGTCGCCTCTGTCAAATTTCCATCATCTGGATCATCAAACCAATTACGGCTGATCATTTCCCGAGCCGGAAATTTTTCCCAGGGAACTGCATCAATGTTTTTCCACGCAAGATGAAAACTGCCCTGAGATGATTCATTCTCAAGTAAATCAGTAACGTCAATGTTCAGGATGCGAGCAACCTTAATCAAAGTAGCTAGGTTAGTTCCGATGTAATCATACGCTTCATAACATCTTAACTTAGTTTCTTCTGTTCCCAACACTTTAGCCAACTCAGCCTGGCTCATTCCACTTGCAATCCGAGCTTGAATAAGTGTTAGGGGAAGAGTTTCAAGTGATTGTGGCTTCCTCACAGTAATCTTCCCTGATTTTAGCGACTGATAGTTTTTCATGTCTTCTTCAAGTTCGGAGATTTGGGCTTGCAGAGCATCAATTATTAGATCTCGCTGCCATTCCTCTCCGTTATTATTCTCTTTCACTCCAGACAATGTCGTCCTGAATTTGGCAAGCATATCAGCAGTGCCGCCGTATTGTTTATCAGTAAGGATCATCATGGTCGCAAAGGATTAAGCACTGGATCGTTAGCAAGATCTACCCCAATGATTCCTTTTTGTTTTCCAGAACCGGTATCAATTTGGAAAAACTCAAGGAATGTTACATCCGCATCAGCTGCTATATGTGTACTCGGAAAAAACTCTCCGCCGAACTTGGCCTTTTGCGCGGCCCGACCGTTGCTGAAGTCAAAGAATACAAGATCCACAAGCCGGAGGTTCACTCCGTTTAGATCCCAGCAGACATCATAGTCATTAGGAATCGGCTTCGGTGTAACGAAACTTCCATCCAGATACAGACGCTGGCACCCTGCTCTACTCAGGACCCTACAAGCCTCCACCAATCCATTGAACAATTTCTGCCGCCATTTGCTGGAGGCTAAATGTCTTTTCACAGTAGTTAAGTCAGCCATGTGGATGCCAGGAGGGAGTACCGGCGGTGATAATTCCGAAATTATAATTGGTTTTGGGATCATGATTAGAGATTTATTCTTCCTTGATTAATGGGAAACCTTATCAACTTAAGCGACCCATCACTTAAATTGATGCTCATTCCACAATATATTTGGTTCCAATTACGAGCCAACCATAACGCTATCCCCATTGATCGTTTCCAGAAACCGGGCATGAGGTACTTCACGAAGCTACATATATTATTATGAAAAAATAGGTGTATTTGGGCCCCTGGATACCATTGAATTCTGTTTTTTTCTACCTCACTGAGAAGATGTTTATTATTTCTTCCACAGAACCTCCATTGGTATTCTTTGGAATTGCCCAAGAAGATGCCAGATTCCACACTGAGCCCTTCTCTATCGCACCTGATACAACCCGGTTCGGTGTAATCAGGGATAGCAGATTTGGGTATGAACTCCTGGAAGAGTTCATTACTCCCGCCCACTGGAACTTTGTAACAGCAAGAGTTCTGATGGATAGCGCAAGGTTCGTGCACGGCAACACAGAGCGTCCAGCCGCCTTGATTCTCCGCAAGTAGTTTGAAATGATCCATATGCAGTTTTGATTCCTCCGTGGCAAAGCCCGACAAGGAAAATGTTTATACCGTATAGTTGAACTATACGAATAAGTCATCAAATGGTTCCACTCCACTCGAAAAAAATGCAACATGTTGAATTTGGCCACCGAAGCTGCGAGTAGCGTCTGTCACATGACAATACGCTTGATGGAAAAAATTTCACGATCCCCAGACCCACAACCATCAGTCCGTGATCCAAAATCCGTAGATCTGTAGGCGAAAGTAACGGACGCTCTCTTCCTGCAAGTTCGTTCTATTCCTGTTACCTGTATCAGAGCAATCGTACCAATGCAGCTATTTGACCACATTTCTGCGACGCAGAGTGGTATCAATCATGTCCGAAAACACCTTCGTGAACTGTTCCAGCCGATCCGGTTCCGCAAGCGCTCCGATTCGAAATCTCGGACGGCCTGTGAGATTCTTTTGAAGGGATACCCCCTCAATCTGATTGAGCGCATTCCACAGTTTTTCCTTAACATCTAAATCGTCATATGGCGCAATCATCCATTGAAAATTGATTTCGATCTCGCCATCCGCGAGAATACTGAAGGTCCATTGAATGATTTCCCGGGGAACGATATCCAACTGGAACCAGATCTTCAATTTGCCGCTCGCCATCCCTGTCGGTAAGCGATCATAAGACACCCGGTGCGCGGGGGATTGGAGTTTGCCATGCTTACGATCTGCCCAGTTGATCAGATCCTCGGCAATCCGGGCAGCTTCCGGGCCCGCAGTGAACTTCATCTCTTCAACGAATGCTTCCGGATCCCAAATCCGATCCGGCACGGTTGGAGGGATTTCAAACTCTGCAATCAGTGGCGCATGGTCACTTAACTCTAATTTATAGACCACATCGTGGTCAACGCGCAGGCGCGTACATCTGCGGGCAAGCTCAGGTGTCGCATAAAGCCAGTCAAGTTGTCCGCCGCGGTAAGTTGGAATTTCATAACACTCATTTTCGGTACAGGGGCAATTCAGTACTGACTTTGGCCGGTCTTCAGCAGTTTTTGCAAGATTTATTAACCCCAGAGACTCTATCGCATTGAGAATGGCCCTGTAACGAATCTGTTCCGGCTCGTGCAGTCTGTCCCTGTTACAGGCACTGCTGATATTGAGATCACCTCCTAACACTACCCGGCTGCCAAACCGGGAATCAAACAGAGGAATCAAATCGGCGATGACTCGGAGTATCGTTGTTTGCGCATAGACATTAATAAGACCATAAACACTCACACAGGTGATCGGGCCAATTCCCGGAACTTCAACCTGTGTAACGATCACCGCACCTGGAAATGTCCCCAACATGCTAAACCGCTTAGCCCCGTAACGCGTGCGCACCGCATCAATCTCCTGAACATTCATGTCCTCGTTAAACGCAACCACACTGGACCCCCACGGGCAATGCCCCGAAATCTCACGATAGACAAACTGGCTTCGGTTCAAACCCGGTGCAGCAACACTCTCCTGAAGAAGCATCACATCCGCTTTGGATTCCGTTCGCATATATTCCCATCCCTTTTCCCGCTGTTCTCTCGTCCGCTTCCAATGGTCCATATTCCAGGTGCCAATCGTAAACTTTATCTTTTCGAGGTTCGGATCTTTTGAGTCCATTGTACCGGTCATATCTTCTATTTTCAGAATTGCTGATCACCTCTGCTTCCACACACGGGGAGTATCCTTTTGTTGAAACAGATGGCAGGTTGATCTGTAATATAAGGCACATCCTCTTTTCCTGATGGACACCATTCAGACGGACTCTCCCCGGCTGACTTGGCTGTGCTTCCCTCTCTGAATTCTATTTTCACCAACACAGAGCCGGCCGTCCATGATGTTCCGCGCCAATTAACTGGACCGCCCGATACGCTGGCACAACCGAAGGGAATAAAGACGGATAGCAGCTGCGTACCCATGGAGTATCGTTCGTGCAGATGCAGGAAACAGAATAGCGGCAAAACTCAAACTATCTCACAGCAATCCAGATCATCCACCCGGGAGTCCGTAAATCCGAATCTCAATAGCAATAGCTTACCGTGTGTCTAGACACCGTGATGCAGGCAATTTGCGGTGTGCTGACCGGATGGAGAGACCGTTAATGCCCCGTAAACTGCACCCGGCGCAGGATTCCTGATGGAACGAATCAACTCAAACCGTCCACAGGCACACCCTCTGCAGGCAACTGTTATGACCTGGAATCCAGAACACCAAAAACTCCAACCCCCGAAGAATGTTGAGGGTTCGATCCTCGCCTGCGAGGCACATCCGTGCCAATGGGGGCCCTGCCGGATCCGATACCGGACAGGCACAACCCGGACCGTCCACATGCAGTGAAGTGATTTTCCCCACATCATCAGGAATACGCACACCGCAACATGCGTAATCCCGCTACAAACTGAAAACCCTAGTCTTCGCCGTCAAGAATGTCTTCAATACGGACACTGACATCTTCCAGGTGAAGCCGGGTCATCCGGTCGCCGGTCCGTCTGGCGGCCCGGTCAACCGCGGTCTTCAGGGACTTGAGCTCCCCGCGCACATACGCACGGATATCCGACTGACTCACATCAACGGGAGCCATCCCGAAACCGGCAAAGAACGACGGCACCGGCGCGGCCTCCTCGGTCATCAGATACTCAAGACGCTCCAGATGTCCCCGCTGCAGGTTGCGCCGGAACGGGCCGATCGCCGAAGCCCTCGGCAGTTCCGTCCAGATTCCGTCCCGCAGATCACTCATAAGTTCCGAAAAGGTATAGACCTCCGCCCCATTCGCCAGAGCTTCCGTCTCCATCAGCCGTCCAATACGGATCGGATTCAGAAGCGTATTCACCGCACCAACCTGATAACGGCGGACACGATCCATGGCGCCAACCCCCTCAATCCGGCGAAGGATATCATTATTCAGGATCCAGTTGGGGGTTGCAAATGCCTCTCTGGTAAGCCAGTCCATTGCACCGCGCTGGACCTCAACCGGCACCGGCGTATAGACGACCCCATCCTGATCATAGGTTTTAAAATTCTCATGATGCCCCCCTACATTCGCCGCCACATGACCAATGTAGCGGTTCCACTGGACGGCAATCTGACCGTAGAGTTCATTCAGATCCCCGTAATCCTTGGCATCCTCCGCCGTCCAGTCAATCAGATCCTCCAGGATCACCTTCAGGTTGGCAATTCCGTAATCACTCGCTTTGACCGCATCATCACCCAAGTCCTCATTCTGCGACCTCGGATCCACACGCGGCCCCTGACGGCCGTAGAAATAAAGGGGATCTCCGGCACGCTCAACCACCCACTCATTGAGGGTTTCGCGCTCCTCATCCGCGGATGCTGCATCCGGGATCACCGTATATCCCCACTGCACAGACCACTTATCGTAAATCCCCACATCCGGCATCAGATTTGTGACCCCATCCCCCGGCTGCGCCACATAGTTGAACCGGGCATAATCCATGATGGAGGGAGCCGTTCCATGGGTGTCCGTGAATACAGGTGAGCGCAGCGAATCCACCGGGTAGGCTGCACTGGATCCCCAGTTATGGGGCAACCCAATCGTGTGTCCGACCTCATGGGCCGATACAAACCGGATCAGCCGTCCCATCACCTCATCCCTGAACTTCACCGAACGGGCATCAGGATTGACCGCAGCAGTCTGGACAAAGAACCAGTTCCGAAGCAGGTTCATCACATTGTGATACCAGCCTATGTCACTCTCCAGAATTTCGCCGGTACGCGGATCATGAACATGCGGACCGAACGCATTCTGTATGTCCGAAGAGAAATAGCGGATTACGGAGTAGCGCACATCCTCGGGGCTGAACTCCGGGTCTTCTTCCTCCGTCGGCGGGTCTTTGGCCATAATGGCATTCTTGAACCCCGCGACTTCAAAGGCCTGATTCCAGTCTTCCACCCCCTGCTTCAGGTAGGGCCGCCATTTCATTGGCGTGGCCGGATCAATGTAGTAGACAATCGGCTTGACGGGCTCGCTCAACTCGCCCCGTGCATACGCTTCGGGATCTTTGGGCTCAAGCCGCCACCGTGTGATATAGCACCGCTCCTCCGCCTTCTGTGCATCCCGGCCGTAATCGGTCATGGTCACGCTGAAAAAACCTACGCGCTGGTCGCAGAGCCTGGGCTGCATCGGATCCTGCGGCAACAGGATCATGGACTGGTTCATCTCAACCGAAACCGTTCCCGCCGCCGAATTGGAGGGCGGCTCCGCCGCATCATAACTCAGCACATGCCTGACCTCAACATTCAGCGGATAACTCTTCGCCGAAACAATATAGGTCCGATCCGAATCCAGGCGGCGCACCCGGTACTGCTCCCGCCGGAATGAGGGCAATCCGAGCGATGGGACATCCGATGTGAACAGGTCCGTGACCTCAATCACATTCGCGGTGGAGTCCTCGTTCAGCGTCTCAATATCAAATGAGCGCAGAATCGGCTCAAAGTTTGAGTTGCGAACCGCATTATAAATCGGCTCCTCCTCGTCCGCGACATTCTCATAGGACACAATCCGCAGCATAATCTTTTTGGCCTGTTTCTGCCAGCGGAGTACCTGAGTACTCGTCTTCATGCCTCCGTACCCCATGTTGTTCATGGTTGCCGCCTGACGTGTCACCAGAAGCATTTCCGTGTCCAGAAGGGAGTCGGGAATCTCGAAGTACAGCTTTTCTTCAATCTGATGCACCTTGAACAGTCCTTCGTCCGTCACCGCATCCTCGGTGATTATATCGCTGTATTTTTTGGAATCATCCTCCTTTTTACTTTCTGATTCCGCAGGCTTGTCTGCCACGGCAGGGGCAGACTTGCGCATGGATGAACAGCCTGCCATCAAGGTGAGCGTAATCAGAGGAATCAGGAAGCCGCGCAGGAATTTCATAGCCAGAAAATTTTTGTTCAGTACCCGAAGATACGACATCGAAGGGTTTCCATACCCGGCTCGAAGGGGAAAACGGAAGAAATCACGGATTGGTGTGATCCATTCCCCGGCGGATATAACTCGTGCCTGCCTAAATCCAGGGATCGCCTTCGGCGCAGATCGTGCAGTTGAAGTCAGACTTGAACCGGTTATGTTCCGCAGACTTCGTATCTTACCCTGTCGGCACAGACTGTGCTTTCATACCGTTCTCAGGGATTCAGAAACCCGTCGTATACTTGCGGGTTTCCCTTGTCCCTGATTCATCCAAATCTTATCAACCAATACATTTTCGATGAGCAACGAAGGCTGCTGCCCGGTGGCAGGCAAACCCCGCACGACACCAAAAAGTTATTCCAATCTGGACTGGTGGCCAAACCAGTTGAACCTGAAAATCCTTACCCAGAATCCGCCCCAACTGAACCCGTTTGGCGAAGACTTCAATTATGCCCGGGAATTCGGCAAGCTGAATCTGAAGGAACTGAAGGAGGATATCTATGCCGCAATGACCCGGTCGCAGGACTGGTGGCCGGCCGACTACGGCCACTATGGCCCCCTGTTCATCCGCATGGCCTGGCACAGCGCGGGCACCTACCGCATTGGAGATGGACGCGGGGGGGCATCCAGCGGCACGCTCCGCTTTGCCCCGCTCAACAGCTGGCCGGATAATGCAAACCTGGACAAGGCACGCCGGCTGCTCTGGCCGATCAAACAAAAGTATGGGCGGCGGCTCTCGTGGGCCGACCTCATGATCCTGACCGGCAACTGCGCACTGGAATCAATGGGCCTGAAAACTTTCGGATTCGCCGGCGGACGTGAAGATGTATGGGAACCCGAAGAAGATATCTACTGGGGATCCGAAACCACCTGGCTCGGCGATGAACGCTACTCCGGTGTCCGTGATCTGGAGCATCCGCTGGGGGCCGTTCAGATGGGGCTCATTTATGTGAACCCCGAAGGCCCCAACGGCAAACCGGATCCCGCGGCCGCCGCCGTAGATATTCGGGAGACGTTCGCACGTATGGCCATGAACGACGAAGAAACCGTCGCCCTCATTGCCGGCGGGCATACATTCGGGAAAGCACACGGCGCGGCACCGGCCGGCAAGTATGTGGGCCCTGAACCGGAAGGCGCTTCTATGGAGGAACAGGGACTGGGCTGGAAAAACCGGTTCGGATCCGGTGCCGGGGGAGACACGATTACCAGCGGACTGGAAGGGGCGTGGACGACCGCCCCCGCAAAATGGGACAGTAACTTCTTTGACAACCTGTTCGGATACGAATGGGAGCCCGTCCAGGGCCCCGGCGGCGCCATGCAGTGGACACCGGTGGATGCCTCCGCAAACGGAACCGTACCCGATGCGCATGATCCGTCCAGAAGCCATGCCCCCATGATGCTGACCACCGATCTGGCCCTTCGTGTGGATCCGGTTTATGCGCCCATCTCGAAACGATTCCATGAAAACCCGGAGGAATTCGCGGATGCCTTCGCACGCGCATGGTTCAAGTTGACCCACCGGGACATGGGGCCCATCAGCCGCTACCTTGGACCGGAGGTTCCAGACGAGCCGCTGCTGTGGCAGGATCCCGTGCCGGAAGCTGGTCACGAACTGATAGATGCCCGGGAGACTGACCTGCTGAAGGGACGCATCCTTGCATCAGGACTGACGGTTTCGGAACTGGTCCGGACCGCCTGGGCGGCAGCATCCACCTTTCGGGGGACCGACAGGCGCGGCGGAGCGAACGGGGGCCGTCTTCGCCTGGCACCGCAGCGCAACTGGGAGGTCAACCATCCCGCCCGGCTCAGGAAAGTGCTGGATACCCTGCAGCAGGTCCGGTCGGAATTCTCGGCAGAGCACCATAAAGAGGTTTCCCTCGCAGATGTGATTGTGCTGGGAGGCTGCGCCGCCGTCGAGGAAGCGGCAAAGCGGGCCGGACACAGCCTTGAGATCCCTTTCTCGGCAGGCCGCACCGATGCCACACAGGATGCCACGGATCAGGACTCGTTCGCCGTGCTGGAGCCGGTTGCAGACGGATTCCGCAACTACATCAAGCCGGGACAGTCCCGGTCCGCCGAAGAACTGCTGGTGGACCGCGCCGCCATGCTGACCCTGACTCCGGTGGAGATGACCGTACTGGTCGGTGGATTGCGCGTGCTTCATGCGAATTTTGATGCGTCGGATCTGGGCGTATTCACAGATCGGCCGGGCCTGCTCACCCGTGACTTTTTTGTGAATCTGCTGGATATGGATACCGCATGGACCCGCTCCGCCTCCCGTTGCGGTGTCTTTGAAGGACATGATTACCAGACCGGAACGCTGAAATGGACCGGCTCGGCCGTTGACCTGATCTTTGGCTCCAACTCACAGCTGCGTGCCATTGCGGAGACATTTGCCTGTGAGGATGCCGACGAACTCTTTGTCCAAACATTTGCGGCAGCATGGACAAAGGTCATGAATCTTGACCGCTTTGATCTTGCACAGCCATAATACAGGCAGATATCCCGATTGCATCCAGGATGTGAACAGTCGGGACATCTGCCTCCTTATTCATCATCCTGGATTTTCAATGTTCCAGTCTGAAATTACCGGTTCAGAGGAAGGGCAGTTCCCGGAGGCCCGGACAACGTTCCGATACGGAAACATTCACTGCATGCGCCCTGCGATACCCTCGAATCCTGCGCCTGTAAGGGCGGTGTAATTCCACAACTGCGTATCTTTGCCTGCACACCCTGTTCATTGAGATTGCCACACCTGCTGCATGTCTGAATTCTGTCACTTACACTGCCATACCTCCTACTCCCTGCTCGATGGCGCTGCGCGAATTGACTCCCTCGTCGGGCAGGCAAAAAGGCTCGGTATGGATGCCCTGGGCATTTCGGATCACGGCAACCTGTACGGGGTGCCGGAATTTCACTCCATTGCGAAACGCAGCGGCATCCGGCCGGTCATCGGCTGCGAATTCTATCTCTGCGCAAGCCCGATGCAGGAGCGGAAAGACCGGGTACGGTACCATCAGATCCTCTGGGCCAAAAATGAGGTGGGCTACCGCAACCTGATCAAGCTGTCCTCCCTGTCCTTCCTGGATGGATTTTATTTCAAACCCCGCATTGATTTTGACCTTCTTACAAAATATCACGAAGGCCTCGTTGCCTCCACCTGCTGCCTTCAGGGACAAGTCCCCCAGGCGATCATCAACGGCAATCTGGAGGAAGCACGCAGATGGCTGAAAAAGTATATCGATCTGTTCGGCACCGAGGATTACTATGTGGAGATTCAGGATCACGGGATTGAGGAGCAGGCGCTGGTCAATGAAACGCTCCTGAAATGGGCATCTGAATTTAATCTAAAGGTGCTTGCCACCAACGATGTCCACTATGTGATGAAGGAGGACGCGTTTGCCCAGGACATCCTCCTCTGCCTTCAGACCGGAAAGGATCTCGAGGATCCGCAGCGTCTTCGTTTCGATAAAAAGGAGTTCTATCTGAAGTCCGCAGACGAGATGCATGTCACCCTGGGTAACAGGCCCGAGGCGGCCCTCTGGATGGAGAACAGCCTGGAAATTGCCGAAAAATGCCAGTTTGATCTGCCGATGGGGAAGCTGCTGATGCCGCATTTCCAGATCCCCGGTGAATTTGAAGATAATGCCGACGAATACCTGAAGCATATGGTATTTGAGCGGGGCCGAAAGCGGTACCCCGAATTCTCGGACGAGGTGCAGGCCCGCCTGCTCACCGAACTGGGGATCATCCGCGAAATGGGCTACGCCGGCTACTTTCTGGTCGTGCAGGATTTTACCACCGCCGCTCGTGAAATGGGGGTATCTGTCGGCCCCGGGCGAGGCTCGGCCGCCGGCAGCGCGGTGGCCTACTGCCTCGGAATTACAAACGTTGACCCCCTCAAGTATGACCTGCTCTTTGAGCGCTTCCTGAATCCGGAGCGCATTTCCATGCCCGATATTGATATTGATTTTGATGACCACGGGCGGGCCAGGGTGATTGATTATGTGGTCAAAAAATATGGTCGACAAAACGTGAGCCAGATTATCACCTTCGGCACCATGGGGGCACGCACCGTCATCCGGGATGTGGCGCGGGTCCTAAGGATTCCGCTTAAGGAAGTGGACCGACTGGCAAAATCTATCCCCTTTGGAACCAGTCTGGACGAGGCATTAAAGACCGTGGACGAGATCAGGGAACTGGTCAAATCTGACCAGAAAGAAATCAAAACCCTGATCAAAGCCTCACAGGTTCTGGAAGGGTGTGCCCGGCACACGGGCGTTCATGCGGCGGGGGTCATCATTGCGCCCGGTATTGTCAGTGATTATGTTCCGGTCGCCACCACAAAAAACAAAGACGAGCAGGTTCTGACCACCCAGTATTCGGGGGACTGGGTAGAGAATTTTGGCCTGCTGAAGATGGACTTTCTTGGTCTTTCCACCCTGACCATCATTAATGATACCTGCAAAATTATTCAGGAACGCGGGGGGAGCGCACCCGACATAGACACGCTGCCCCTGGATGATATGCCAACCTTTGAACTCTTCCAGCGGGGAGAGACCAACGCCATTTTCCAGTTTGAATCGGATGGCATGCGGAAATGGCTTGTCCAGTTGAAGCCCACCTCCCTGGATGATTTAATCGCCATGAATGCACTCTACCGGCCGGGCCCCATGGACCTGATTCCAAACTATATCAAGCGCAAACACGGTCAGGAAGCCGTTGAATACCCGCATGAGATCCTGGAGCCGGTCCTGAAAGCGACCTACGGGATCCCCGTATTTCAGGAGCAGGTCATGCAAATGGCCCAGGTGATGGGAGGCTATTCGCTCGGTGCCGCCGATATCCTGCGCCGCGCCATGGGAAAGAAGAAGAAGTCCGAAATGAAAGCCCAGCGCAAACGGTTCGTCAAGGGGGCCGTCGAACGCGGGGTCCCCGAAAAAACTGCCAACGAAGTCTTTGACATGATGGATAAGTTTGCCGGATACGGATTTAATAAGTGCATTGATGAATCCACTCTCATCACCAATGCGCGTACAGGGGTACAGGTACCCGTCCGTCAACTCCATGAAGAAGGATGGGAAGGGGTTCAGGTCTATGCGCTCACACAGGATGGCGATCTGGTTCCGCGGGATGTGGAGGGGGTCTACTATAACGGATTCAAGCCGGTCTTTGAACTGGTCACGCAAAATGGACGGCAGATCCGTACCACCGCAGCCCACCGGTTCCGCGTACGCCGAGACTGGCAGCGTCTGGAAAATCTGTATGCAGGCGATCAGATCGCAACGATTGCGCCCGAATCTTCCCCGCTTTTGGCAGGTCACGGGGAAGCACATACCGGTGTCGTGGATGCCGGTGTACAGATCCTCTGGGACACCATTGCGGCCATCCTCCCGGCGGGCTATGCACACACCTACGATCTCACCGTGGCGGAAGATCATAACTACATTGCAAATGAGTTCATCGTACACAACAGTCACAGCGTTGCCTACTCCCTGATTGCCTACCATACGGCCTACCTGAAAAGGCATTATAAGGCCGAATTCATGGCCGCAGTCATGACCAATGTGTCCGGAGATTCAAAAAAATTCATCGCAACTCTGGACGATGCGCGACGTATAGGGCTGCAGTTGAGGCCTCCCTCGGTCAAGAACAGCAGGGAACACTTCTCCGTTGACCATGAGGGAAAGATTCACTTTGGACTATCCTCGGTCAAGGGCGTTGCTAAGACCGCCGTGGACCATATCGTCGCCAACCGGGACAAAGAGGGACCGGCAGCCACCCTCTTTGAGTTCGTAAAACGCCTGGATCCGCGTATCCTCAACAAGAAGTCCCTGGACTCTCTGGCCCGTGTGGGGGCGCTGGATGAATTTGGCACCCATCGGGCACAGATCGTTGAAGCCCTGGACCTCGCCATTCATTATGCAGAACGGGCCAAGCGGGATGAAGCGATGGGGCAGGGCTTCCTGTTTACAGACGATGATGCAAGTATCGAAATTGCCGAGCCCAAGTTACCTGTGTGTGACGAATGGTCCCACACAGAAATACTTGCGATGGAGCGGGAGCTGGCCGGCTTTTATATTTCGGGGCATCCGCTGGACGGCTGGGAACTGGAGCAGCGTGCCTCCGCCGATTCCAATCTGGCAGGGATCGCCGAACTGGTGGCAAAGAGTGAGGAGCGACCCTACCGCTCTGTCTGCGGGGTCATTACGCTGGTCAAGCCCAGAAAGACTCGTAAAGGGGATTTAATGTCCTCGGCCATGATTGAAGATCGTACGGGACAGGCAGAGCTCGTCTGCTTCCCTTCCGTACACGAGGAGTTTAAAGACTATCTTCAGGAGAGCGCCCTCGTGATGGCCTCCGGTGAGCTGGAAGAGAGTGGCGGAGTAACCAAAGTCCTTGTTCGCCGCATCATCCCGCTGAGTGCAATCCGGGGAGACCTTCTGGACAACATTGTCATCACCCCGGACTTTGAGCAACTGAAGGACGAGGATCTCAGGCACTTCATTCTGACATGCAAAAAGAACCCTGGAGAAAAGAAACTTTTCTTTAAGGTGAAGGAAAACGGCCGGGAGTTGAAACTTGTCAGTGAGAACACGGCCATCGCGTCAAATTCGGAAGTGATCGCATCTCTGGGGACGACCTTTGGAACCCAGCGGGTGCATCTTGAATGGAAAGAGAAAAAACGGAATGAGTAAACCGACGGTGCTGTTTGTCTGCACGCATAACTCCTCCCGCTCGCAGATGGCCGAAGGGCTGCTGCGCCAGCTTTACGGGGAGCACTATGAAGTCTACAGTGCGGGGACAGAACCCGGCGGTGTGAGCCCGCTGGCAGTCCGTGCCATGGCGGAAATCGGGATTGACATCCGGAATCATACCTCCAAAGATGTCGGCGAATTCCTGTCTATGGATCTGGATACCGTGGTGACGGTCTGTGACTCTGCGCGGGAGGCCTGTCCCTTCGTTCCCGCCCGAAGGAACCTTCACCGCCGCTTCGAAGACCCCCGTGCAGCCCGTGGTTCGGATGCCGACAGGCTTGCTGCCTTCCGACGTGTGCGGCAGCAGATCCACCACTGGATTGAGGATTACTTTCGACCCTCGCCATGATAAGTCCCCGCCTCATGGATGACGGCATCCGCCCGGAACTGGACCTGCACGGCTGCACCGTCAACGAAGCGCTGCAGCTTTCGCGGCAGCTGATCCTTGAATCGGTGCGCCGCGGCCGGGATTCGGTGCGACTGATCCATGGGAAATCAACCTCTGCTCCCGGCCGGCGAACGATCAAATCCGCACTCACCGAGTTGATCGACAGTGGACAGTTGACCCTGCATGTGAGCGGCACATTCAAGTCCGATGGACATATGATTGTCGCCCTGCGCAGACGGGGAAGCCGCCATGCCTCCGCATCTGGACGCATCACCCTGCGTAATCTTCGCCGCCCATGACCCCTTTCATTGGCATAACCACCTCATTTGAGAATCAGCAGCAGCGCCTGGACCACACCTATGTCACCGCGGTCAGAGCCGCACAGGGGCAACCCATGCTTCTTCCACTGGTGGACTCCATGACGGAGGCCAGGCGGGTTTGTGATCCGCTTCAGGGATTCGTCATCCCCGGCGGCCCCGGCATCACCGCCAACATGATCGGCGCCCTCCCCGCACCGTTATCCCCCGTCAACCCGAAGCGATGGAAGTCAGACAATCTGCTTCTGGATGTGGCCATTGCGCGAAACCTGCCGATCCTGGGGATTTGCTATGGCATGCAATTACTCTCGGTCCGGGCCGGCGGCACGCTCTATGCAGATGTGGAAACGCAGGTCACCGGCACCTTGGTGCACAGTGAACAGCGGGGAGCACCGGACCATGCGCTGGAAATTCTCCCGAACACCCACCTGGCACGGATCTGGGATTTAGACACGCATATGGTGAATTCCCGGCATTTTCAGGCCGTGTGCGACCCGGGCACCGGCTATATTGTGAGTGCGCGGAGCACCGACGGGACCATTGAAGCCATTGAGCGCACCGACGGGGTTCATATTGGCGTGCAATTTCATCCGGAGCGAATGGGGGCCTGCGGTCTGTTTCGTAACCTTGTACAGCAGGCCCTGCGCCTGAACAAACCCTAAACTGAGGCATGCTGCGTGAGGAACTGCAATTACTGGACACGGGGCCCCGGCAGCTGCGCTCCTTCGGGATCACACTCGGGATTGCATTTCTGGTTGTGGCCGGCCTGCTCCACTGGCGCGACCTTCCCGGCGAAATCATTCTTGCGGGGCTTGGCGCACTGTTCCTTGCCAGTGGGCTGGCTGCTCCAAAACAATTAAGACCGCTCTACAAACCGTGGATGGCTCTGGCCATCGTGCTTGGCTTTGTCATGACGCGGGTTCTATTGACGGGGATCTTTGTGTTCCTGTTCATTCCGATCGGTCTCCTGATGCGGCTGTTCGGGAAGGATCCGCTCCGGCGCAAACTTGACCCGGATGCGGACACCTACTGGATTCCGAAAGAGTACGATGCCGACGCACCTGAGCGTCTGGAACGCTACTATTAACCTCGCCGCGTCCCAGACGCGCCGCCCCCCTGAGAATCTCTATTCCGGCCCGGACCGCCCTTCGGTCATTCAAACAGATTCATACTTGATCCCGAACCTGCCGGGATATTCATTGGGGCGGCTTTACGGTCTTCCTGATCTTTGGGCGCTTCAGATCCCCGCTCTTCAAATATTTCCCCCCTCTCAATCGCACGTTTGTGTTGAAGCCTCTCTCTGTACTCCTCCTGCAGTTCCATCTGGGCCTCGCTGCCCGCTTCCGCGTTTGTGATCCGAAAAATCAATTCTTTCAGTTCTTCCTTGATCAATTTTTGCTTGATTTTTCGCATCGAATCCTTTGCAATGCGCTCTGCATCCTGATTCAGTCTAGGCACATCAATCTTTTTCTCTTCCCAGTTGCTGGAAATTTCATGCCTGTTCAGCATGAGACCGGCGACTAACTGCCAGCCTAACATATCCAGTTGAAGTTGCTCGGGGTTAATTGCCCCTGAGAGTTGATCACCGGACTCAAAGTAAAAATCAATCAGCGCCTCCACCAGTTCCCGGGAGGCACCTTCCTGAAACTCTTCCAGACTCATCCGATCCAGGATATACTTAATCATCGGGATCCCTTCTACGAGCATCAACTGCAGGAGTGTTTTCTCCGCTTCGGGGATTGTATCCAGAACGGACCCCTCATCACCTTGTCCTGAGGCGGCTTCCTCCGATGGTTTCTGTCCCTGAACCAGTACCGCAACCTCCTGCACCACATCGCCTTCCAGAATACCGAATAATTCACTCGTTTTCGCAACATAAAACTTAAAAAGAAGCTGATCCCGCAACAGCCACATAATCCGCTTGGCGACTCTGGTCATTTCCTGCCGCCTCCCCTGGGGGGTATGGAGCAGATTTTTCTGCCGGGCAGCTGCGTACAGCGCATCCAGCCAGTCTTTGGTCTCACTCTGAAGATAGGCTTTGAACTTGTCTGCCCCCTGTTCGCGGACAAATGAATCGGGATCCTCCCCTTCCGGCAGCCGCAAAACGCTTGGATTCAATCCACTTTGGAGGACGCAGTCAATCGCCCGCTCCGTCGCCGTTGCGCCCGCCGTATCTGCGTCATAGAGTAACTGGATCTCTTTGACAAAGCGTCCCAGCAGTTTTACCTGCTGCGATGTGAGTGCAGTCCCGCAGCATGCCACCGACGCGACCCCTGCCTGATACAGCGCCAACACATCCGTGTATCCTTCCACCAGTAGAATCCTGTCCTGCTGACGTGCATCCCGCTTCGCCTGATAGAGGCCGTAGAGTACAAATTTCTTATGATACACTTCGGTTTCCGGCGAGTTGAGATATTTCGGTACTTTCGGGCCTTCTTGCAGTGCCCGGCCTCCAAAGCCGATAATCTTCCCGATATGGGACCAGACAGGAAAGATCACTCTCCCCCGGAATCGATCATAATATCCCCCGTTGTCCCTCTTGATCACCAGTCCGGCCCTGAACAGGGCTTCCGGGCTGATCTGTCCGCGTTCTGCCGCTTTCAGAAGCCCATCCCATGAATCGGGGGCATATCCCAGTTGAAACCGCTCAATGGTTGTCTCCGTCAATCCGCGCCCGTGCAGGTATGCACGCGCCTGGGTACCGGAGAGGGTCTCCCGAAGCTGCAGGCTGAAATACTCCGCGGCAAACCGAAGTGCATGATAGATGACCTCGGTCTTTTGGAACGCCTCCTTATCCACCCGATGCTCCGGGATTTCAATTCCGGCGCGGCCTGCCAGCCAACGCACCGCATCCACGAACTCAAGCCGCTCAATCTCCATAACGAATGTGATCACATTGCCTCCTTTCCCACATCCAAAGCATTTGAAAAACCCCTTGGACGGGCTCACATTAAAGGAGGGAGTCTTTTCGTCATGGAACGGGCAGCGCCCCACATAATTGTTGCCGGCTTTTTTCATCCGCACATAATCCTCAACCACGCTCAGAATATCTGAGCTGTCACGCACCTGATCTACAATTTGACTGGGGATCCGCATTCGATCTACATGCGAGATGTTTCTACTGGAGATTGTTCGGGTTTATCGGAGCACTGGCATGCCCCCAGGGCGAGTAATCCGACCAGGAGTACGGTGAAAATAATTCTGACCATTGCAGGAAAGTTTTTGGTTTCTCGCCTAGTATACGCACATCGGGTTGTATATGGTGCCGAATTTGTACTATCTTTGGGATCTAGTTGACACATCCTGTCTTGGAGATTCTAGGAATAGACATAGGGGGAACCGGGATCAAGGGTGCTCTGGTTGATATTGAATCCGGGCAGCTGACCTCGGAGCGTTTCCGTCTTGATACGCCCGGCGGCGCATGCCCGGAGGAGGTTGCGGAGGTTGTGCATGCGGTCGCGAAGCACTTTTTGTGGAAGAAAAAGGTTGGGATCACGATGCCGGTACGCATACGTGACGGGATTGCATGTACGGCCGCCAATATTGATCCATCCTGGATCGGCACCGATGTGGAAGCACTGTTTTCCTCTGCACTGGAACTAGAGGTCACGGCGCTCAACGATGCAGATGCTGCCGGCTATGCTGAGGTTCATTATGGTGCGGGCAGGGGAGCATCTGGAAAGACCCTTGTCCTGACGCTCGGCACGGGCATCGGCTCCAGCCTGTTTGTCGGACATGTCCTGGTCCCCAATCTTGAACTTGGCCATTTACGGATGGGCGGTACTACCGCGGAAGCATTGGCCGCCAACAGCATACGCAAGCGGGATGATCTGTCCTGGAAAAAATGGGCCAAGCGCCTCCAGAAATACCTGACCTACATTGAATTCCTCCTTGACCCCAGTCTGATCATTCTCGGTGGCGGGGTCAGCCGCCCGAAGCGCACCAGGCACTACTTCCACCTGCTCAAAACAAATGCACGGCTTCTGCCGGCACAGTTTCAGAATGAAGCCGGTATTATTGGTGCGGCGTGTGCGGCGCATACCCAGACCGTTTAATGTCTCTTTCACCCTCCACCATCCGGCAGCAGCTTTCATCTGATGCCCCCGCTCTGCAGGAAGCGGGCTTTGAACATCTGATTGACGCGCTCAATCAGGGGGTTGTGCGGGCGGCTTCCCGCAATGAGGAGGGACGCTGGCAGGCGCATGCCTGGGTAAAGGAGGGCCTGCTTTATGGATTTCGGACCGGGAGACTGGAGAGGATTGCCGCACGGCCCGCCCCTTTCTTTGACAAGGGCACCTTCCCCCTCAAACCGCTCCGTATCCAGGATCAGGTCCGGCTGGTGCCTGGAGGCTCCTCCATCCGGACGGGCTGTTATGTGAGCCCGGGTGTCATCTGCATGCCCCCGATGTACATCAATACAGGTGCGTATGTGGATGAAGGAACCATGGTGGATTCTCATGCTCTGGTGGGCAGTTGTGCACAGGTCGGGAAACGGGTGCATGTATCTGCTGCGGTCCAGATCGGCGGCGTATTGGAGCCTCCCGGTGCTTTGCCGGTGATTATTGAGGATGACTGTTTTCTTGGCGGAGGCTGCGGGATCTATGAAGGCTGCATTGTCCGTGAAGGTGCGGTGCTGGCCCCCGGCGTGATCCTGACGGGGGCTACACGAATCTGTGATCTGGTCCATAATCGAATCCTCAAGCCGGGCGAGGTGCCTGCCGGTGCAGTGGTCGTTCCCGGGAGCCGTGCCCGGTCCGGCTCTTTTGCCTATGAGCACGGGATTGCCACGTATGTGCCGGTGATCGTAAAGTACCGTGATGCCCGGACTGACGCGGCAACAGAACTGGAATCTGCACTGCGTTAGTCCCCGGACTTCGGGCATGTTTACGAACAACTGCATGTATCCCCTCTGTAAGGGGAACCGCGTCTCCCTTACCAGCAGCCCCCATCCACGCAATATCAGTGCCAACATCTCTCTGAGATTCTCCCAATACGCGGCTACATGCTTTCACCACAGTATTGCCCCTCGGTGTCTAGGGACATGCTCACATGCTGTCGCTAGACACGGAATCAAATCCCTTTGACCATTTACCCCCACCCGGTTGATCATATCAAGTAAAGACGAAGTCAAAAAATATTCGTCCCGAAGATACATGCGCGAAGGGCATGGGGACGTATGCGAAGGTTCCATACAAGTGGTGGGAACGATCAGAACCACGAAGACCGGATCACCGAGCAGGCACAGCAGCAGCCGATGCACATCCCTGTCTGCCGCAGAAGCACAAACCGTATAGGGGACGCTGAATAATCAGATTCGTCAGCTTTGGGAGCAATTACAGAATACACTGCACAAGTTGTAAAAACCGGACGGGAAGCGACGATGAGCAGGGACCGCGCAAAAAATATGTACAGATCGTGACCAACTGGGAAAAGATGCGCCGTGGAGCGGATTCCTGAAAATACGGATATCGGCGGCACAGGACATCCGGGCCGCCGATATCCGGTGCCAACCGCTCCAGAGTTTGATGAACGCACACGCCGCACAATCACACGGGTATGCAGAAACGGGGGCATGGACCGGGATGAGGTAGATATGGGAAAGCACTCAGTGCACTTTGCCTGAAAAGATCTACCAAATACTCCATCACACCCTGCACGACCAACCCCAAAGCCTCAACAACAATCTCATATGTAACCGGGATTTGTGTATATTAACCAAATCTTCACAATTTCATCTTCATCGGAATCCAACTCTTAATTGACTCCAGTCACATGATTAGTCGTAATCGTCTCTTTTATGGCAGCTGTCTTGCCCTGCTGACGACAGCATTTGCCTTCACCGTCATCTCCGGCATCGCCTTCTCGGTCAAATCAGAATTTGTTCTCACCAACGCACAACTCGGGGTATTCACCGGGGTATTCTTTATCGGGTTTACCATCAGTCAGGCCATTTTTTCTCCGCTCTGCGATATCATCGGAATGCGATGGATCGTGCGGGGTGCATTTGTAACGCATGTAGCAGGAGCTGTTCTGATCATGACGGCACAGGGCTATGTACCTGCTGTCGCGGGTTCGCTGTGTGCCGGACTTGGTGCAGGTCTCGTTGAAGCCGGATGTAACCCGTTGGTCGCCGCGCTCTACCCGGATAATAAAACCTCCAAGCTGAACCACTTTCACATGTGGTTCCCCTACGGGAATCTGATCGCGGCCATCCTTCTGACCCTGGTCTTTGCAAATCTTGGAGGTGGCTGGCGTGCACAGCCGCTGCTGATCCTGGTTCCTGCATTGGGATATGGTCTGATGATGTTTACTGCCCCTTTCCCGCAGACGGAAGGGGTTCAGGCAGGAGTCTCGGTAGGGGAGTCATTCAAGGCCCTCTTTGCTCCCATCATGCTCATCATGTTACCGATGATGCTGCTTACGGCCTCAATGGAGCTGCCGCCGTCAAGCTGGGTTCCCCCGGTACTCCAGGCAGGCGGGATCAATGGACTCCTCGTCTTTGGCTTCGTATTTGGGATCATGGGGACGCTCCGCCTCCTTGCAGGGCCGGTCGTCCGGGTTCTTACACCAACCGGGATCCTGTTTGGGGGTGCAGTCCTCGCCACACTGGGGCTCTATCTGTTCAGTATGGCAGAGTCCACCTTGATGGCATTTCTGACAGCGGCGATCTGGGCCACCGGGATTGCTTATTTCTGGCCCACCATGCTGGGCTATGTGTCGGAACGAAATCCCAAGAGCGGAGCCCTGGGGCTTGGCGTGATGGGGGCCGTTGGCATGCTGGCTTCCTTCTTTGTCACCCCCTGGTTAGGAGGGGTCGCCGATGATCGCGGCCACGACACCCTGGACAATGCGGTGGTTGTCGAAATATTTGAAGATGTGAATCTCCAGTTCCCGGGAGTGGCCGAAACTGCCGGCAGTCAGGCCGAAGATATTATGGCGGTCAATGCGACCGTACAGGAGGTGCTGAACCAGCGTGATCCGGAGGGGAATCTGCCCCGTGGAAGCACCATGCAGGCGCTTCGGGCCATCGGCGGGTCCGGGGTTGAACTGGAGGTCGTAGAGCGGGCGCAGGCAGAATTGAACCCCGCAGACAATGCAGGCGGGCGACGCTCGTTCCGCACACTCGCTCCCTATGGGTTTATCCTGATCGCAGTATTTGGGCTTCTCCTGATACGGGATCTCCGGGCCGGTGGCTATCGGGCAGAAAAACTCGGCAGTCAGGACGAATAGGAATTTTCAGTGGACTTATCCACTGGCGGGATCATGGCATCCCGAAGCACCTCCGCCGGATGCAGCACACGCTCAATGTCGTAGTGCTGCAACTGGTGGCGGCAGCTGGTCCCGGGCGCAACAATCAACGCATCTCTGCCGGCACTGCGCATCTCGGGAACAAGGCGGCGCTCCGCCATCTTTCTGGAGATTGCGTAGTGTTCTTTCTCGTAGCCAAATGCACCTGCCATGCCACAGCAACTGGAGTCCACCTCACGTACATGGTAATTTTCAGGTAACGCCAGAATCTTCCGTGTCGGCTCCGTTCCCACAAGCGCACGCTGATGGCAGTGCCCATGGAGCAACACCTCTTTGGCTGCGCTTGTAAAGGTCATCGGTAACTGCCCTTCCTCCGCAAGGCGGGCAATAAATTCTTCAAACAGTACCGCTTGCCGGGCAACCAACTGTGCGTCCTCACTCTCTGGCAGCAGGTAGAGATACTCGTCACGCATCGACAGCAGACAACTTGGTTCCAGACCAATAATGGGCAGCCCCCGCTCTGCGTACGGAAGCAGCCGGGCAACCGTATCCTTTGCAGCCGCACGCGCCTTCCGGACCATCCCCTTCGAAATCAATGGCCGCCCGCAGCAGCGGTGCCCCGGCAGAAGCACCTCAAAGCCGGCAGCTTCCAGCACCTCAACGGCGGCAATCGCGACATGCGGATCGTTAAAGGTATTGAAGGTGTCATGAAACAATACCACCTGCGGCCTCGGCCGCCCGTCAGATGCATGCTTCTTGAACCATGCCGTGAAGGGCTGCCGCGCAAAGGTTGGCATCTTGCGCTGCATGGAGATCCCCAATGCACGATCCAGGACAAAACGTACGGGAGAACTCCCTAGTACCCCGTTGAACACAGGCGCAAGGAACCCGCTGGCCAGGCGGCTGACTTTGGCAATATCCGCAAACATGCGTGTGCGCAGCGGAATGCCATGCCGCTTATGATACTGTGCCAGAAACTCAAATTTAATCTTCGCCATGTCCACCGATGACGGGCACTCGGACTTGCATGCCTTGCATTCAACACACAGATCCATCACCTCATACATCCGCTTACTGGTCAGTTCTTCCCGGGGCAATACGCCGGATAGGGCCGCCCGCAGAGCATTGGCGCGGCCCCGGGTGGTATGCTCCTCCTCCTGCGTTGCCATGAAACTCGGACACATCACACCGGAGATCTGCTTCCGGCAGATGCCCGCCCCGTTGCACATCTCCACCGCACGATCAAACCCGTGTTCCGCGCTGAAATCAAGATTCAGTTCCAGAGGAACCACCTCGTAGTCGGACCCGTAACGCAAATTTTCTGTCCCGGCACATGCATCCACCACCACGCCCGGATTCAGGATTCCCTCGGGGTCCCACAGCGACTTAACCCTCTGGTACAATTGATACAGGTCTGGTCCAAAGAATCGCTCATTCATCCAGCTCCGTGCCCGCCCGTCTCCGTGTTCACTGGAAAGCGCACCTCCATACCCCTGTAATAACTCAACTGCAAAGTGGAGGATTTCGGGGATCTTGGCAATTTCCGATGCATCTTTTGTATTCAGCAGTGGACGGATATGGACACAGCCTGCACTCGCATGTGCATAGTAGGCGACCCGGGTATTGCGTGCTTCACAGAACTCGCCGATCTTCCCCACATACGCCGCCAGATGCTCGGTGGGAACTGCTGCATCCTCAATAAACGGGATGGGCTTATGATCCCCTTTGATACTCATCAACAGCCCCAGGCCTGCTTTCCGAACGGCCCACACATTCTGCTGCCGTCCAGGTTCCAGCACCGGCAGGACACAATCCCGATATCCATCTCTGGCAAGCACCGTGCACAGGTATTCAATTTTGGACCGGAGTTCACTCTCTCCACTCCCATAGAACTCCGTAATCAGAATACAGTCGGGATCCCCCTCAATGAAGGTTGGAAGGAGCCGTGCATATTCGGGGACATCCTTGCACAAGCGTAATCCCAGATTATCCAGCAGTTCAATTGCGCTGGGGTTTGCCTCCAGGATGGCGGGAATTTGCCGGAGCGCCTCCGCGGTGGACCTGCAATGGACGATCGCCAGACCCCGAGCCTCCGGAATGGGGACTAGGTTCAGTGTTACATCCTGAATTACGGCCAGAGTGCCCTCCGCACCGCATACCAGCTTGGCCAGATTAAACCGCTCGTCCTGAGGCATCCTGAAGGACGGTCCACTTCCAACCAACCGGTCAAGATTGTATCCCCCGCAGCGCCGCCAGTGGCGGGGCGTTCCCTCCGTAATCGTTTTGCGGTGTTCCGGCGACCGGGTCAACTCCATGATTCCCCGATAGAGTTCCCCTTCCGCCCCGCTTCTTTCCGCCCTTTTTTGGAGTTCATCTTCCTCTAACGGGCCAAAGACTGCCTGCGAGCCATCACTGAGTACGACCTTCATCCCCAAAACGTGGTCGGCGGTCATGCCATAACAGATCGAGTGGCTTCCGGTGGAATTATTACTGACAATCCCCCCCAAAGCAGCACGGTTGCTGCTGGCCGGATCCGGTCCGAACTGCAGGCCGGTGTGTGCAATCCTGTGATTCAGTTCGTCCAGTACAAGCCCTGGTTCGGCCCGCACCCATCCTTCGGCCTCGTTCACCTCCAGGATCCGGTTCAAGTGGCGCGTAAAATCTATCACGACTGCCTCAGCGACCGCCTGCCCGGCCAGGCTGCTGCCCCCGGTCCGAGGAAGAATCGGGACACCAAACTTCGCCGCAAGCGTCACCACTGCGTGCACATCATCTCTTGAGGCTGGGAAAAAGACACCATGCGGCATCACGCTGTAAATACTGGCATCCGTACTGTAGAGGACACGACTGTATTCGTCCGTCCTGACCTCTCCCTGACTCTCTCTTTTGAGTGCGCGCAAAAAATCTGTCAGCGCCAGATCGGTATTTTGCATGAACCGTTAGGACCGGGAATTCGGGGTATATGAATTTGCGTGCACCCAGTTGTATGGTGCACATCCTGATACGCTTGTCTCTGCGGCGATGCCCGGACCGGCAGCTGGCATAAGCCTGTCTACGACGGTGGCATGTTTCCGGCACTGCCACGCGGCACAGGCACGAATCCGCAGAAAGGGGGGAATGGCGAGTGAATTCATTGGGAGGGTTTCTCGTTTTGCTCATCAAAGAGCGTCGGCATTGCACCGGGAATTTTTCGCTTGAAGTGCGTATAGGCCCGTTTCGTTGCGATCCGTCCCCGGGAGGTGCGCTGCATGTACCCTTCCTGAATCAGGTAGGGTTCGTACACTTCTTCAATCGTTCCTGCTTCTTCGCCCACCGAGACCGCCAAAGTGGAGAGTCCGGCAGGTCCCCCGTCAAATTTATCAATCAGGCTCAGAAGAATACGCGTATCCATATCGTCTAGTCCTTCGGTGTCCACATCCAGAGCCGTCAGTGCCCGGTCTGCGGTTTTGAGACTTATACAACCATCTCCCTCCACCTGTGCAAAGTCCCTTGCACGACGCAGGAGGCGATTTGCGATGCGCGGGGTCCCCCGACTGCGGCGGGCGATTTCCCATGCCCCCTCTCGTTCAATGGAAACGTCAAGAATGTTCGCAGAACGGATCAGAATGGCTTGAAGCAGTTCGGCGCTGTAGTAGTCATATCGAAAATCAATCCCGAACCGGCTGCGCAGGGGGGCGGTCAACAACCCTTTTCGGGTGGTTGCCCCGACCATCGTAAACCTGGGGAGTGGAATCTTTACGCTTCGTGCATTTGGTCCGCTGTCAATCACAATATCGATATAGTAATCTTCCATCGCCGAATAGAGATACTCTTCGACTAGCGGGGAGAGCCGGTGCATTTCATCAATGAACAGAACATCGCCTTCCTGGAGTTTGGTCAGGATCCCTGCCAGATCTGCCGGCTTATCCATGACGGGGCCGGATGTGGTGGTGATGGTAGCCCCCATTTCTTCCGCAATAATGTGCCCTAGGGTGGTGTTATGATTGCAGAATCCGTTTCCGATAAATGAGTGCGAACCTGGGACAACAAAATCAAAGGTTTCTGCCTCGGAGTGTACCCTGCCTGTGACCACCGCCCACTCAAATTCCCCTGTCGCTTTGGGTTTTTGAGCATGAAAACCTTCCAGGGCAGTCAGATCTCTGCCGGTGAGACCGAGGCCCGCTGAATCCGCAGATTGACGTTCCGGGCACACTAAAACTCCATCCCCGACCTGTATGGCAGCGAGGGGACGCCAGGCCAGTGTACCCTGCTTTTCTGCCAGTAGCGGATGTCCTGGCGTGCCTTCAATGGATTGTCCGCAATTCGTAGAGAGGCGGATCGTCGGCCCGCGCCCGCTCGCGTACACATGCGAGGTACGCTCAGCGCCCCCTGCCCCGATCACAGTCACCGCATGGGTTCTGGTTTCACCGGGTTGCAGGTCCTCTGGAATCAGGCATCCCATCGGCACTCTGCCCCCGGGGGTCTCGATGGATGTGTCTGCGGTCACACACTTGCCCAGCCCCGGCGGGCCGGACAAGAGAACATGATCCAGTGCCTCTCCGCGCTCTAGCGCCGCCCGCATGAAGATACTCAGGTTCCCTTTGATTTTATCCTGCCCGATAAAATCTTTCAGTTTCTGCGGACGCAGTCGCTTCTCAAAGTCCTCATCACGCATTTTAGGTGCAACCGTTCCTGTACGCTCAGTCATCGGTATATCGACGGCAAATTGTGTATTGCATAAATTATCAGAATATCCTCTGTACACTGCAAACCCCTTAGCCACCTGCTACGTTTCAAGTGCAGATTGCGACTAAACATAAGGATAGATCTTCAAACCATGCTGAATCTGAGTCAGGAATTAAGGCTGCAGCAGAAGCTGTCTCCTCAGCAGATCCAGTATATCAAGTTATTGCAGTTACCAACCCTTGCTTTAGAGCAGCGCATTCAGCAGGAACTTGAGATGAATCCTCTTCTGGAGGATGGGCCCCTGGATGAACCCATATCGGGATCGGAAGAAGAGCCGCTGGAAAACAGCAACGATGAAGAATTTGATCTGGAAGACCTGCTCCCGGATGTAGATGACCTGTATGGCTACAAGGCACGCGTAGACGATCATCAGGAAGACCGGGAGATGCCGATCACGGCGGCAGAATCCATGACGGATTACCTGCGCAGCCAGAAAGGATTTTTGAGACTCAGCCGGCGGGACACTCTGATTGCCGAACAAATCATCGGATCCATTGACGAGGACGGCTATCTGAGGCGGGAACTTGCCTCTATCGTGGATGACATCACCTTCAATTATCGGGAGGAACTCTCGGAAGAGGATGTTCTGAATGTATTGCGTTATATTCAGCGGCTTGACCCGCCTGGCATTGCAGCACGCAATGTGCAGGAATGTCTGCTGATCCAACTGGAACTGATGTCCGAGGATACCCCTGGGCGTACGGTGGCGATCCAGATGATCACCAAACTGTTCCCGGCTTTTTCCCGAAGACAATATGGACGAATCAAAGAACGCCTGAACATTGACGATGCCAGCCTCAAATCTTCGATAGACCTGATCCAGTCCTGCAATCCGAAGCCGGGTGAGGGGGCAATCACGCCTCAGGAAAACTATGTGATCCCTGATTTTCTGATTCGCAAAGCAGACCAGACCTTTGTGATTCAGCTCAATTCGGGGAATTTTCCAACCCTCTCGGTTTCCAAGCCTTACCGGCAGATGATGGAGCAGATGGTTGCGGAGAAGAAGTCAAATCCTGCAAAATCGTCGGATGCTCAGACCAAACAATTCCTTCGTTCCAAACTGGAGTCGGCCAAATGGTTTATTGATGCCGTACAGCAGCGCCGCAGGACCATGCTCTCGGTCATGCGGGAGATTGTCTCCTTCCAGGAGGCCTTCTTCACGTACGGGGAGGGGCATTTGCGTCCGCTGATCCTCAAGGATATTGCAACGCGGATCAACATGGACATTTCCACGATCAGCCGGGTGGTGAGCGGTAAGTATGTTCAGTGTGATTTTGGGGTGTATGAACTCAAGTATTTTTTCTCGGAGGGAGTTGCCACAGACGCTGGCATCAGCGTCTCCAACAAAGAGGTCAAGTCCATCATTGCGGGGATGATTGAGCAGGAGGACAAGACCCGCCCCCTGACGGATCAGGAACTCACGGCGAGTTTGAAGGAGCAGGGCTACCACATTGCACGCCGGACGGTTTCCAAGTACCGGATGCAGTTGGGGATGCCGGTTGCCCGCCTTCGCAGGGAGATTGTTTTAGACTGAGTACGAATGGGTATCCTGTTTTCTTTTTTCAGACAGAACGGTATACCCGTGAGATTTCATGCCATGCTGAGAGATCAGAAAAGCGAAGGATCCTGCGGCTCCAAGTAACGATCCCGCTCAGCCTTCGGTGTCTCGCTTTTCCACTTTGTCTTGAAGTTAAGTTTCTTAATAAAATCAATCGTGCTCATCCACTTGACATCCAACTGATCACAGATATCAGGGATCTTGCGATTCGCTCCCTCTTTTGAGGGTTGAGAAATCTCATGGGTAACCACAATACGGCATTCTGGATCTTCAAGTGCTGATGCAATAAGAAACGGATCAGCACCAATCTTCTTTATATCCATTTCGGTGAGGTTTTCCCCGTACGCCTCGGACATCACCTTCCGAACGAGTTCCAGTCTTTCCTTTTTTCTAAGAACCAGGTTCTTCTTGTTCCTTTTGATCCATTTTTTGAATTCCTTGTTTTCCGGCCGAATTTCGGGATATACGGAAGGAGGTATTTTACAAACCCCCTTTCTGGACTGAAAATACAGCCATTCCCAAAATTCCGGCACACGATCATATCCATAGTAACTGTCGTGAACACTGATCACAGAACTGGAATCAAGAAGATACAGCGACTGAACCATCAATTCATTCCATTCAAGATTTCAGCAGTCTAGAAACCTGACCGGGTTTAGCGGCCAAGATGATTGCCGCCTTGGAGACCGTAAGATTTTCCAGTTGTATCATCCGCTTGACGAACTGAAGCAGTCCATTGCCTAACTCACTACGCCGAACACGATAAAAATTGGGGCCTCCGGATTTTTTATCCTTCTGTATTTCTTTCTTCCGATTCTGAGATCTCTCCCACTCTTTTGCGTAAAACTGATCCAGCTGTCGAAATACCGCACGCGTAATCACCCGTTCCTGATGCAGCCTTGTTGCCACCATCGTGTGACTGAGATTTCGTTTTTTTGCCACTCGGGATATGACCTCCTTGAGCTCAGAGAGATCTCCTCTCCGGTCGATCTGTTCTTCCCTGATCAATGCTTCGGGAAGCAGCCATTGTCCCGCCACACGATTACAGAATTTTTCGATTGGATTTATCGATTGGAGATCACTATCACTGATGCCTGTTTGATCAAGCAGCAGATGGACAATTTCGTGTAGTACGGAAAATGACATCGCAGATCTGTAATCTTCTTTATTGATCACCATAAAGGGAGCAATGTCATCTGCGATCACAAACGCTCTAAATAAATTGGAGGATAACTTATTGTGACCGCCCCCGGTATTCCCCTTTAGAACAACGAATATACCGGACTCCTCACACGAGGAGCGAAGCAGTCTGAACGCAGATAGTGAATCAGGTTGTTCGTAGTACCTGTCTCTGGTACACCGATCTCCCAGCACCATGCCCAGCCCGTCTAATGCATCCTGAACCAGACGCTCGTGCTGCCCCTGTGTCATGTTCTGAAGTTGCGCCCCCATGATTTCTGGTTCTTTCGGCAGATCCCATTTTCGTCTCAACCAACCCGCAAACGGAAGTGAGGTACACTCTTCCTCCGATTCCAAAACATCCCTGATCATTCCCTGACTGGCCTTTGCGTATCGCAGCAGCGCCGCAATCAGGGCCTTATCTTTGGGCTTAATTTGTTCAGACAGTCCACGGAAATCAGCACCGTAGTCTGATTCAACCGGAATATCCTCCAAATAGAACGTCAATAATGGGCGCCTGTATTTGTCGGCCATTTTGAGAAGCATTGGATGTGACGGGGCTTTCTCCCCCTTCTCAATTTTCTTTAGGCTCTTCTCCGCCACACTGATCTTAGTTGCCGCTTCCTGTAGTGTCAATCCCGCGGTTTCACGTGCCCAAATCAGGATTTGGGGATTCACATGTATCATCGGCGATGTGGGTTCTGTTGCTTTTTCCTACGGATTAGATCAGGATAAGTGCCTGCCGGAATGGTAACGGGGATGGTCCAACCGACCAAAAACACATCCAGTGAGAGTCGGTCACAGTAGAACTGTGATTGCGTGGACCAAATTAGCACAAGGTGGCGATCTTGATTTACAACCCAAATATAGCAACTGCCTGGAAGAACCGTTTGGATACCGGGAAAAAGGAATGGATCGGGCTATTACGCTGTGTCCGGCAACCAACCCGCATCGCATTGCAGTACTTGGTTACAGGAATGTCTGGTTACTGAGACAGAAAAGTGCCTTATGCTATCATGAAGATGAGTATTTCACCAATTGGACGATCATCCAGCGTGTGCGCCGGTTACCTCGTTCTATGGAACTACGAACACCCCCATGTGCGCACTCTGTACGTCAATTTGGACGATCATGTTTGATTCTGGCGTGATATAAGCCTCGGTGGCTGTTTCGCAAACCTCCTTTGGCTGCACCTTCCCATTTACCCGTTTCCTCCAGAAGGCAAAAAATTCCCGTTAATTTGCGGATACCGGCCCTTTGATCCGACCTTCCTCAAAGAGTTCAGTGTTTCAGTCAGGCTTTCGGGATCTCTTGCGTATCCATCCGGGAATCCCATATAGGCACCCCATCAAAAACCTGCCGATACCAATCAAATCTGCGAGGAATCACCCAGTTACAGTATATTTGTCGTTCTTAGCACCGTGCAAGTATGCTACAGCAGGGAGACATTCTCAGTCGGTACGAAATCCACTCCGTGATCGGTCAGGGAGGGTTTGGGGTTGTATACAAAGGAGAACACCGGGAATTGGGGATTGAGGTTGCGATCAAGGAGTACTTCCCCTCCGAATTATGTGTCCGCCAGGGCGGAACGGTTCAGCCGACCAGAGGGGAATTTCATGTACCATTTGAGGAAGGCCTGGAGCGTTTCCTCAAAGAGGCAAAGCAGTTGGAGAAATTCCGGGACTGCCCAAATATCGTGACCTGCCGGGATTTATTTCGCGCCAATGGCACAGCCTACACGATCATGGATTATGTGCAGGGCTTGCCACTCTCCACACTCCTGGAACGGCGTGAATCCCGCGGAGAACCCTTAACGGAGCAGGAACTGCTGGATTTAATTCTGCCTCTATTGTCTGGACTGCAAACCGTGCATGACGCAGGAGTATGTCATCGGGATATTAAGCCTTCCAATATTTTAGTCCGCCGGGATGACAGTACGCCCATCCTGATTGATTTTGGGGCAGCGAAGCAGGAGATCAGCAGGCACACCAAATCACTGGCTCCCTACACGGATGGCTATGCTGCGATGGAGCAGGTCGGTGACGGGAAGATCGGCCCCTGGACCGACATATATGGATTGGGCGCAGTAATGTGGAGAGTGGTCGCTGGCGGGAACCCTCCGTTTTCGCCGCTAAATCCAACAACCGTTCAGAAGCGAGCCTATGCGATCATGCAGGGGCAATCCGATCCCCTGCCCACGGCGGCAGATGTTGGTCAGGGGCGGTTTTCCGTCAAAGTACTTCAAGCGATAGATCACTGTCTCGTCATTAATGAGAGTAAGCGAACCCAAAGTTGTGCAGAACTTACAGGTGAGTTGAAGCCGTCGGTTTCTGTTGCCGAAGAAAAGACCGATCAACCCAGTTTATTGGGCAATAAAGAAAGCCTTTCGCCTGAGCCCTCAGGTGTACCGATTCAGAATGAAGCCTTCAAGGTCGATTCTGCGAAGAAATCCAACAGACAGGGTCTCAAAATTTCAATTGCTTTAATATCCGGAGCATTCATTTTATTGGCGGTAATCGGCTATTTCTGGCAAAAACAACCATCTCTCATAACGCAAGAAGAGCACCGCCTCACTGGACATACAGGCGGGGTTAGTTCTGTGGCTTTCTCCCCAGATGGTTCTCGGCTGGCCTCTGGATCATACGACAAAACCGTTCGGCTGTGGAATGTGGATACCGGCGTAGAAACGCGCCGCCTCACTGGACATACAGGTTGGGTCTATTCTGTGGATTTCTCGCCAGATGGTTCTCAGTTGGCCTCTGGATCATTTGACGAAACCATTCGGCTGTGGGATGTAGTTACTGGCGTAGAAACGTACATCCTCACTGGACATACAGATCCAGTTTTATCTGTGGCTTTCTCGCCAGATGGTTCTCAGCTGGCCTCTGGATCAGAAGACGGAATCATTCTGCTATGGGACGCGGATACTGGTCAAGAACTTCACCGCTTCACTGTACATACGGATGGGGTCTGGTCTGTGGCTTTCTCACCAAATGGAAAACGAATTGCTTTTGCAGCAGCAGATAGTACCATCCGAATATGGAAATAAAGCGACTCAAGAATTTCCTACCCCCGCCAACACTGTCCCCCTATTATCTGCACACATTCACTGCTCAATTCCAACTCGCAGCGAAATCCCACTACAATATCAGGCTTATAGATTCTCAACTGTAGATTCTGACTGGCGCAATCCCAAAATTTTGAATTAAATACTTTTGGACTTTATATGCAGGTTGTTCTGCACATCAAGCCTGCAACAGCAATTTTTCTTCCATTGAATTGCGTGTACGGGCCTCTATGCGTGTAATTGAGGCGTAAGCAGCACGGAAGTGTAACTTTGGCCCGGTTTTTGCCGTAACGTTACGAAGCAGAGTTTGAAGCACTTGAGCCCCGCTCAATTTAGACGCGCTGCAAAACAAAAAAGACGAAACAATGAAACATACCAACCCACTTGGAAGGCTGTTCGCACGGTATCTGGCCGGCCAGATTGAAGAATCTGTATGGAAGCGTTTTCTCTCAACGCTGGAATCATTTGAATCTAATCCGTCAGAGCGCTCGGCCCTGATTGCGTTCTTTGACGATGTCCTCGTCGGCAGTGGAGACCGCACAAGCCTGCAACTTAACCGCTTACTTGCTGAAGCGGTAAAAGCCTAGCGTCTGTTGACGATTTAAGGATCGTTCGGAGGATCCGTGTTGGATTCCCGCGAGGCCAGTATCTTATGATCTGGCCTTTTATTTATATATTTCCTGGGAATTGCATGCTCCTGTGCGTTCGGTTAACCCCGTACAGACACACATAAACGTTTGGCAGGCCGCGAATCCTTAAATAATTCGACCCAATCAGCACCGAAATATGAAACGATTTGAAGATCTTTTTCAGGAGTTAAAGGATAAGGTGGACCGGCAGGATCCGGATTCCGGCACCGTGCGGGCAGTACAGGCAGGCTCCCATGAGATTGGAAAAAAAATTCTGGAAGAAGCCGGCGAAGTCTGGATGGCCGCCAACCACGAAACCCCGGAACGCACCGCAGAAGAAATCTCGCAACTGATCTATCATATTCAGGTCATGATGATCGCCCGTGACCTGTCCCTGGAAGATATTTATCGTCACCTCTAAGTTCCCTGTCCAATGTTGCAGATTGCACTCCCCAATAAGGGAGCATTAGCCGCGGATGCGGTCGAACTGATTCGGTCTGCCGGCTATAAGTGTCAGCGTTCCGGCCGTGAGTTACGTGTCCGGGATACCGAGAATCAAGTCCTGTTTTATTTCCTGCGCCCGCGTGATATTGCGACCTATGTGAGTAACGGTGTCCTTGATCTAGGGATTATCGGCCGGGATTTTCTGATTGAGCAGCAGGCGGGTCTGGAAGAAATTCTCCCGCTCAACTTCGGTGCGGCACGGCTCTGCTACGCAGGCCTGCGAGACCGTAATCTTACTCTGAATCAGTTTAACGGGCTCCGCATTGCAACCTCATTCAGTCACCTGGTCTCGGCGGATCTGGCCAAAAAAAACATCCAGGCCGAGATCGTCCCCCTCGACGGAGCCGTTGAGGTCTCCATTCAATTAGGGGTTGCAGATCTTATTGCAGATCTCGTCCAGACCGGGCGTACGCTGGAGGACGCGGGGCTAGCGATCATTGGTGAGCCGATTCTACACACCGAGGCGGTATTGACCGGCCGGCCGGGAATTGTTAAAACTGGATCTGCCGCAGACCTGTTTGTGCGACGCATTCAGGGAATCCTTCTGGCCCGAACCTATGTGATGATTGAGTACGGATGTCCCCGGTCCGCCCTTGAACATGTCTGTAAAATCACTCCCGGCATTGAATCACCAACGATTGCGCCCCTAAGCAAAACGGGTTGGATTGCCGTAAAAGCACTAGCTAAGCGTGAAGATGCCAACCAGATCATGGACGATCTGGAACGGCTTGGTGCAACGGGAATTGTAATTACTGATATCCGTACCTGCAGAATCTAGTATCGTGACTCGCTTTCTTTCCAGACTGATCATGCTGACCCTGATTGGCTGCGCTGCAATCTCATGCAACGAATCCATTACGCTGGAAGAGCAAATAGAAGCAGTAATCAGCGAATACCCCGCTGCCACCGTTGCCGTGTCCATTCGGGATGCAAGCACACAGACCACGCTGGACCTCCTCCCTGACCGCTCTTTTCACGCCGCCAGCACCATGAAGGTGCCTGTGCAGATTGAAGCATGGCGCCGCGTTCGGGATACTGATCTCTCCATGGATTCAACTCTTGAGGTAAAAAACTCTTTTCGCTCCATTGTAGATGGAACACGCTACAGCATTGAGGATGATTCGGATGATGCGATCTATAAGCGGCTGGGAGAGCGCATGACGATCTCCGAGTTGATCTACCAGATGATCACTGTATCGTCCAATCTGGCGACGAACCTTCTGATTGATTTTCTGGGGGCAGAATCAGTTCAGCAGACGGTTGATTCTCTGGGTGCACCCCAGATGAAAGTGCTTCGGGGAGTGGAGGATCTCAAGGCGTTTGAACGTAACCTCAGCAACACAACGACCGCCCCTGCTTTGGCAACCCTCCTGGAAGCTGTCCGCCAGGGGCAGGCCGTTGGACCTGCCGCGGACAGCAGTATGGTTGCAGTACTGCTGGAGCAGGCATTCAATGAAATGATTCCTGCCGGACTCCCGTCCGATGTGCGGGTGGCCCACAAGACTGGACAAATTACACGGATCCATCACGATGCGGCAATCATCTATCCGCCAAACGCTCCGCCATATGTCGTGGTGATCCTGATTGAGGGCTTGGATGACGATTCCGAATCCGCTGCACTCGGGGCAGCCATCACACGCACCGTACACGCTGCACTGCGAGAGCAACCATAGCAAAGTCTCGCCATCTCCGCCTGAACAAACCTGTGCAAAACCATGTCATCGGCAACTGGCAGCCGGATGACGCTACAGGGAATACGTAACGGTCAGGTAGAGATCACGGCCCAGACTGGGGAGATTTCCATAACTAAGGTGTTTGTGATAGTACACATCAAATATATTGTTGACTCCTGCACTGATCTCCATGTGTCTAGACACCGCACCGGAACCGGGTTGCATCCTTCCTCGAACATTCACAATAAAGTAACCGTCGGTTACATCTTCGTCTGCCAGTTTTTGAGCCACCCGGTTCTGGGGCATCGCCATACGGATCTCCAGTTCACTGGACCACCGGTCACGCATAACACGAAGACTAGACCCGCCGCTAAGTGGAGGGATTAGATACATGGGCTCGTCCAGTTCAAGGTTCTGCCCATGTGTATAGGAGGCGGAGGCCGTCCACTCAAACCATTTCCTGAAATCTGCGACCGCACTCAGTTCTCCACCCAGAAGCAGCACGGCCGATGCATTCTGATAGGTTCTGAACCTCAGTGTCGTATTGCCTGACAGGCCTCCATCATTTTCGCCAGCGATGTAGTGCTGGATGTAATTCCCGAAGACGCTGGCCCGGAGCGCCAAACGGGAGGTCCACCGCTCAAATCCCAATTCAGCCTGCGTACTTCTCTCCGGTTTCAGTGCAGGGTTGCCGGTATAGAAATACCCGTCAACATAATTGTAGACATAGTATCCATAATTTTCTACGTGGGTAGGGAGGCGGCCGACATTGGCCAATGAAAGTCGCAGCAGATTTTCGGATCCGGTGGATCTGGTGAGGCTGAAACTTGCCCCTGCAAGGGTATACGACCGTGCAAGTGTACTGATATTCCAGCGCCCCTGCAGTACAGCCACCGCTTCATCACGTGACACATCACGAGGGGAATGATCCAGACGTACCCCTATGCGTGCAGTCAAACCCGGTCGCAGTCGTGAAGTGAGATCCAGTGCAACTGCTCCATGGCGCACCCGGACATCTCCCAGATTCAGCAGATACATGTCCGGGATATCCTCAAATACGCTGAACATCCACATATCTCCAAAGCTTTTGGTCTGATAGGCATCCAGTGTAACCTTAAACCGGTGTACTCCATGTGCCAGTTCCAGTGTACTCAATCCACCGGTCGTTCTCGTCTTTCCAAACATTGGCATGTGCATGGCACGCATGACCGGGCGCTCCCGGACATTCCGGTCAAAATCACTCATCCAGTGATCTACCCGGTTGGTGTAGAACTTGGTCTCCCACCTTGAGATCCAATGCAGCCCGGGAGTCCAGACGTAGGTTAAACTATAGATTTTGGCTTTTGCCAGCGCGGCATCCATTAACAGAACAGGATAGCCCACCTCCCATGCATTGTCTCCCAGGAAGGATGCGGTGAATTCATGCTGCCGACCAACCCGCTGAGATAGATCTAATTTGTAATTGTTCTTTTTGAAACCGGAACCCGGAACGGGATTCTGGCCTCCTGGACTAAAATCTCCCGCCTCTTTGTAGGAAAAGCTGCCCCGAACACTGGTATTTTTGTGAGAGCCCCCACCGGATAAACGCCCCTGACGCAGTTTTGCGGCAGAACTGTAGTTTAGGTCTGCATCGGCATAAAGGGGACGATCAAAGCGGGGTTTCCGGGTAATCAGATTGATCGTGCCGCCGATCTGGGAGGCCTGGGTCAAATCAAAACCCCCTTTGGTGAGTTCCAGTTTTTTCAAGTTTTCCACTTCGACATAAGACGAGGACGGGTCCATCTTATCCACACATGCCCCAACCACCTTGATCCCGTCAATCACAAGTCCAACCTGCCCTCCGCTGAGCCCCCGGATGACTGGTTCCCATGCAAAATTGGCACGCTGAACAAAATCTGTACCGGGTACGCGATCCAACAGATCCTCGGTTGCTTTCAGATGATGCGAGGCAGTTGCAGGATCATTAATTCGCGGAGCACTGCTCTGCACCACAACTTCATCCACCGCAATGACCGCAGGCATAAGAGAAATTCTTAAATGATCCTGAGAGGCCGATCCGGCAGAAACTGTGAATTCGGCGGGCGTATATCCAACAAAAGAGATGCGAAGTTCATACTCACCCTCCGGCAGAGCCAATTCAAAATGACCACTCCCATTGGTCGTCGTACCGGTTCCACGATCTAAAACCATGACGGACGCAGACCCAATCGCCGTGCCGGTCAACGCGTCCACCACATGCCCATGAACGATATACTGCGCCTGCGCGGGTCCAATGCACACAGGCAACAGACACCAGATCCAGAAATTTCTGACTAGACGCATCAGGATACCGTAAAACCCTTGAAGTATACGGTATCCTGCACCGCACCTGCACGCTGAATAAACACGGTCATTTCCCATCCGCCGGACATAATAAAATTCACCGATCCCCGGTACCGTCCGTGGTGTACATGCACGGGGGCTTCATACGGGGTACTGTGACCTTGCCCGGCCCCCATATCCATCCACGGGAACAGATCAATCCCGGCATCCTCCAGAGGAAGAAACTGCTCATCAACCAGGCGATGAAGGGCAAATTCAATCACATCAAGTCCCGTCACCGGATGAACGGGCCGTACCCACGATACGTAATATCCATCCGTGTACTGCACCCATATAGATGACTGTATCTCAACAGGGAGCACCGCCTCTCCTGATTCTCCACTGGCGGCATAGGTGATTTGCAGTTGCCAGTACCCTTCTTCGCCATGCGGGGCAATGAACAGCGGAGCCCCTTCAAAGCGGCCCGGTCTATCGGTGCGAACAAGCTTCACGGCTCCCAGGGGGGAGGAAACCGTTTGCGCTCCGGCCGCCCATTTTGAGAGAACCCTAAAGTCGCCGTCCGAAGCGGGCACTCCATCTACAGCGGCTTCCACCCAGAGAATACTCGCCCCCAAACGAAGGGAGTCGGGGGCCATCAAATTAATGGAAAGTCGCCCATCCTTGATTACGGCCAACTCTACCGATGTGTCCTCGGAATCAGTGGGATGCTCCCGAAAAAAATCGGTGTCTGTGATGCTCGGTGCACACCCTGTCAGAAAGCAAACAATAACCAGGAGAATTCTGATCATGGCCCTTCAATTCCTGCTAAAACGGTGGTGTCAGTGAGCGCATGCAGAAATGCTTCCAGATCTGCCTGTTCCTCTTCCTTCAGGCCCAGCGGTTGAATCAATGGACTCTTTCCGCGTACCTCCCTTCCCCCCTGATCGTAATGATCAATCACCTCCGATAAGGTTGCCATCCCCCCGTTATGCATGTAGGGGGCCGTTTGCGCAACATTGCGCAGGGAGGGTACTTTAAATTTTCCATAATCTTCTTTCAGGCCGGTCACACGGGCGCGCCCGGAATCTTCTTTGCTGATCGCAATTCCGTTATTCTCGAACCTGAGACTGGTAAGGAGGAATCCATGATGGCAGTGCAAACACCCGGCTTTTCCTTTAAACAGTTTATAGCCTCGTGTTTCGGCGGGGGAAAGTGCTGTCTGATCGCCTGCTTTATAGCGGTCATAGCGTGCACCACCACTGAGCAGAGTTCGCTGATAGGCCCCGAGCGCCTGAGTTAATCCCCGCAGGCTCGGAGCCTCATCAAATAGTTCCTCAAATGCTTCCCGATACGTCGGAATAGATTCGAGTCGCTGCAGCACAGATGCAAGGTCTAGTGCCATTTCGGCTGGATTCTGGAGCGGACCGAATACCTGATGTTCCAGAGTAATACTGCCTCCATCCCAGAAGAACAACTGATGGTAGGCGATATTAAGCAGAGACGGGGTATTTCGTGTTCCGGGCCGCCCTCCAACTCCGCGGCTCACCGCCTTTCCATCTGCAAAGAAAGCGTCCGGGCGATGACAGGTTGCACAGGAAACCGTACTGTCAAGCGAAAGGATCGGATCAAAAAACAACTGCTGCCCCAAAAGGACTTTGTTTCTGGTGAGGGGGTTGTGAACCGGAACGGGAACAGAATCAAACCCGCCCGGCACCACCGGACGCAACTGCTCTTCCGAAGTTGAATCCGGTGGTGCACAGCCCGATACAGCCAGCACAACAAAAACGAGTCTACAGTTATGGGCAGACATCTCCATGGGGTTCTAGCCGATCTTGTATTCCCACTGCCAGATCACAGGGCTTAACCATCAGCAGATGTGCTGCCCCCCGTCCTCTTTCTATCGGTACTGATCGAAAACGCAGAGGAAATTTGATTCGCCACGGCATTTGCGACAGGAAGATTATTCATGGTATGACAAATCCGCTGATCTGGATCAGACAGATCTACATTGCGCAAAAACTCCCCGTAATCAATACTGAGGTCAAGGATTCCAGGCTGATCCGCCTCAAGGATCAGGTCGTGGGTAACCATGACTTGCCTGAGGAACCGCTCTGTACCTAGATGTACGGCCCATTCATCGTCCGGGACAGCGTCACCGTCGGTATCTACTTTTCCATCTATTCGGAGGTAGAGGTACCCGGCATTCCAGTTCCAGTGATTATTGTAGTCTGTCTGTTTGGCTAACGGATGACCTGCGGGCACCTGAGACGGATCAATGCGGTTATTCGTGCCAGCGATGCCAATCTTAAAGTGGATTTTCTCATATTTCCCTGCCGGCCAGGTGCCAAGATCGTATGAATCTATCCCCGCGTCCTGCTTTACAAGAACAATGTGATCCTGGACGGTATGGGAGATGTCTTCATCATCTTCGTTTTTTGCGGGGACCGTCAAACCGTCACCCAAAATGGATACAGGATCCCCGTTGCTGTTGATCAGGGTGATTTCCGAGATGTACATTCGTACGGATTCAAAGGAGATCAGGGTTCCGTTCACGTCAAAGGTGGTGCCAGGATCTGTCGAGAGCGGCTTCCCGTTGACCTGGGCATTCAGGTTCAGGGTCAGAGTGGTGCTCCCGGTATCCGAGGTCGCCGCATCACACCCGACCAGAAACAATACCATCAGGTTTACTGCGATAAAGATGTTATTCCGGTAGTTCATTCGTTCGGTCAATTGTTAAAGTGTGCACAATTCGTACTTCGCACCGAATTCGGTGCGCTCAAGCAAAGCTGGGTACAATGACCTGCAAGGGTACTTTCAAACAAGCGGATGCTCGAAATCACGTACCGGTGGACGAAGACAACTAATACAGAATGTGCGTAGACCTTCTGCACAAATCTGAAGATCCAATTCGCAGGTCACGAATTGTGCGGAGGGCCTCGGGCCAGATGGGATTTGGAGGGGGCGGGCTGCCACTGAGTCGCAGTATGTTGAACAAGCGTCTCGGCAACCGGGTCATACGTTGGAGAAGTAACGGGTTGTGCAAGATCCCCAATCAGGGGCACAGCAAAGAGTGCCAGATATGGACATGCATCATGCCCCTCATGCGCATCTTGATAACCTTCTCCGTGGGCCGTTTTATGGCTTGCCCCATGCATCGGGGCATACATATCGCTTGCAGCCATGTACACCAGATGCGTCAGAGGCGAAAACAAGCCTCCTACGATAAGTACACCTGCCAATAAAACGGATGCCTTCCGGCGGGAAAACTTCATGTTCAACATTTCACTGTCTCCGACCCTCAAGTAAGCTTTAAAGGTAAAGACATCTGTCAGAATCGTCAATGACGAAGCTGGTCCGCTTCTACTCAGCCGAAACCACAGATCCCCCGCAGGCAACATGCGGATGAGCAGGGTGCATATTTACGGATCTTTGACTTTCAAACTGACCAACATTACGATTGATCCATCCGCTGATATTTTTGGCACGAAAGCGGGTTCCCCTTTGACTGTAATCGTGACGGAAACGTACGATCCGCGGTTCAAATGATCGGTTGACTCCTCGCCATCAGGTGTGAGGGCTGGTGTCAGCATTGATGTTTTCGGATCTGTGGGGATGCCCTGGAAAGCGGCGATTACGCGCTCCTCTAAGCGAATCCTCCATTGGTTTTGCAGAGACGTAACGGGGTTTTGAGGTCAAATGAAATGCTGATTGCTCTTTGTCAAGACTGGATGCGAAAGAGACGGATGAACCTGTTGAATTAGATGGATTTCGGCTGCAACTGCTCCAGGTTCATATATGGACGATTCCGGAACTAGGTCTTGGCGGATTCACAGGAAAGGCGGATGCCCTCTCGGAGATCATCCGAATTGAGCGAAGTGCACTTTGGACGGATAGGTGCAAACGGTGTGGCAATTTTCCCTTCGTAGTGCTTATATTCCTCTGATATTGCGAAAAAAGGATCTTTCTGGAACCCCCGGATTTTTATGTCGTAAGGTGAGAACTAAAGCGAAAGTTCGCCAATGGCTCTGCCGGAAACGGCTAAAATCCAGTTTTCAACAAACCTTACTATCTGAAGAACATGTCGGAACAACGACCGGAAACGGTACGTCTCTTCTCTTTTTTTCGGAAATTAACGGAGGGAGAAGAAGTGTCTATAGACGAAGTTCATGAAGCAACCAACGATATTTACACCATGTCAGGAATTAACAACATTTCTCAGTTCGGAGCCCAAATGGAAGGCTTCAAGGAAGCCGTATTAGCGAGGCTCGAATCTACAAATATAAAGATAGATGCGCTCACCGAATCTACAAATATAAAGATAGATGCGCTCACCGAGTCTACAAATACAAAGATGGACGCGCTTAACGAATCCACAAATGCAAAGTTGGATGCCCAAAACAGCAAGTACAATATATTACTATGGATGATTGGTCTATTCGGTGGATTAATCTCACTTATCCTGACCTATGCCACCTTCTTTGCTGAATAATAATAGTAACGGTGGTGTGGCCTTGATTGATTAGGCGATGTTTATGTTTTGAAAAATCTGACCAACTGCCCCATTACACCATGTCAGGAATTAACAACATTTCTCAATTCGGAGCCCAAATGGAAGGGTTCAAGGAAGCCGTGCTGGCGAGGCTCGAAATTCTTAATGCGGGGATCGCTTCGTTCACTGAATCCACAAATGCAAAGTTGGATGCGTTCTCCGAATCTATAGATACAAAGATGGATGCCCAAAACAGCAAGTACAATATATTAATATGGATGATTGGGCTATTCGGTGGATCAATCTTGCTCATCTTGGTCTATGCCACCTTCTTTGCTGAACAATAATAGTAACAGTGGCGCGGTCTCAATCAATTAGAAAATATTGATGGTTTCAGAAATCTGACCAACTGCCCCATTACACCATGTCGGGAATTAACAACATTTCCCAATTCGGAGCCCAAATGGAAGGGTTCAAGGAAGCCGTGCTGGCGAGGCTCGAAATTCTTAGTGCGGGGATCGCTTCGTTCACTGAATCCACAAATGCTAAGATGGATGCGTTCACCGAATCTACAAATGCAAAGTTGGATGCCCAAAACAGCAAGTACAATATATTAATATGGATGATCGGGCTATTCGGTGGATCAATCTTGCTCATCTTGGTCTATGCCACCTTCTTCGCTGAACAATAATAGTAACAGTGGCGCGGTCTCGATCAATTAGAAAATATTGATGGTTTCAGAAATCTGACCAACTGCCCCACTACACCATGTTAGGAGTTAACAACATTTCCCAATTCGGAGCCCAAATGGAAGGGTTCAAGGAAGCCGTGCTGGCGAGGCTCGAAATTCTTAGCGCGGGGATCTCTTCATTCACCGAATCCACAAATGCAAAGTTGGATACATTCACCGAATCTACAAATGCAAAGCTGGATGCCCAAAACAGCAAGTACAGTATATTGATATGGATGATCGGGCTATTCGGTGGATCAATCTTACTCATCTTGGTCTATGCCACCTTCTTCGCTGAGCAATAAGAACAGACGACAAAAAGATCCTCTTTGCGTCAGAAGATCTATGATGCAGACTGGAACTCTTTTATTTTGTCCAGCGAAATCCGACCGGTGGCACTTTACAGTTACCCGCAAGAGTTCCTGAAAACCCCTGCACCGATACTCACTGTACCTGCTCAACCGAGTTTTACCAAGATATTAAAGCCTCGGTGTGGTCACTTCTCTTTCAGAGCATTCACATGATCACACAGGATCTCAAGCGTTTCGTTGATGTCCTCCAGATGCGTCCGGAATGACACAATCGCTAAGCGCAAGACAATGGTTCCCCGAATTCGCGTGGAGGTTAAGAAAGCCCGGCCATCCTGATGTAAACGATTCACCAAAGCAAGATTGAATTCGTTCGCGTCTCCTTTCTCAGGAACGTATCGGAACGTTACAATAGATAAATCAGGGTACGAACCAACCTGAAATCCCTCAAATTCCCTCAGACGCTCATATGCATATCTGGCCAGATGTATCTTCTCTGACAAAGCCGCACGGAACGGTGCAACCCCCAATAGTTTGAGTGGCAGCCACATACGAAGCCCGCGAAAATGCTTGGATAATTCGGGAGACAGATACGCCGGAGATAGTTCATGAGCATCCGAATCCATGTCCAGCATGTACTCCCCTCGACCACCATGGGCAGGCCCAAGAAATTCCTGATCACGTACCAAAAGCGCACCTGTGCCAAACGGCAGGAATAGCGTTTTATGAGGATCCAGCACCAAAGAATTGGATTGATTGATCCCGGAAAGAACCTCCTGCCCCTCTGGGCAGAGTGCAAAAAAAGCACCGTACGCACCATCAACATGAAACCATAAATGATGCGAACGGGCAATAGAGGCAATCTCACTTAGAGGATCCACGGTTCCCGTGTTGGTGGTCCCTGCGGAACCAACAATCAGCCACGGGTTCAGCCCGGATGCCTTATCGGCCACAATGGTTTTCTCAAGTGCGTCAGGTGACATGCGGCAATGACCGTCTTCTGCAACCCTGCGGCGTATTGAACTTCCCATTCCTGCAATTCGGAGGGCTTTGTCCACACAGTGGTGGGTGTGTGCGGTCATATAAATCACCGCACGATCATAATCGGCACCGCGGAGCCCTGATGCTTCCCGTGCAGTAATGACCGCCGATAAATTGGCGATGCTTCCACCCGATGCGAGATAGCCGCCGGCACCTCTGGGATAGCCCACAATCTGAGCCATCCAGCGAATCAGCATATTTTCCATGCGAACAGCACCGGGAGAAGAATGGAACACGCCAGCATATCGCCCACCAACTGCTGCAAGAAAATCCCCAAACGCAGAGTGTACCAGCCCCCCGGACGGAATATAGCCAAGGTATCGGGGAGATCCCGAGTTAAGGCCCTCATGGTCGACAAAATCATACAGAAGTTGCAGCGCCTCATCCAATGAAATCCCTTCCTCACCGATGGGGGAGGACAATAATCCCACACTCCGCTCCTTCGATTTTACATAGGCAGGAGTTTCACGTACCGTTGCAAGGTGCTGCCGGGCGTAATTCCCTGTTTTCGTGAAGAGCTCTTCCAGCTCCTCCTGAGTGGGATCAAGTGCACTGGCCTGCTGTGCAAGTTCTGCCAAAAATCCGGGATTCAATGAGCTGTTCATTGTTTCTCGGTGTGTCTCTGCACCGGGTCCTGCGATTGAAGCTAGATAATCCATGATAACCGTATTTTGGGGAATTTGATAAGAACGTCCAGACACTCAGAATGAGTAAATCTGGAGGCCGTTCGCAATGATCAGATCTGTACCCGTATATTCAATGAAAATCTACGGGCAGATCTGCCTGAGCCGTATACGAGACGAAGCAGAAAAGGCTTCATAATTTTGCGATAAAAGATGGAAAATCGTAGCCTGCTGACAAAAAAACTGATCACCTCCGGTGCAATCGCGGTTTTGCGTCTTCAAGAAGCATTACCGCTCAAGCCAGCGGTGGATGCCCTCATACATGGAGGTGTCACAGTCCTTGAAATTACGCTCACAACGCCAGATGCACTGACCTCTATAGAGACACTCCGGAAATCCTGCGATGCTGAAATCCTGATTGGAGCAGGATCCGTAATTACCGAAAAGCAGGCACATGCTGCCGCTGCTGCGGGAGCAGACTTTATTGTGTGCCCGATCACCAGAAAAGATGTGATCCATGCCGGACATGCGCATGGATTACCCGTTCTGCCAGGTGCACTGACTCCTACCGAAATACAAATCGCTCACGAATATGGCGCAGATATGGTGAAGGTTTTTCCTGCAGGACAGCTGGGGCTCGGCTATATCCGGGCAATTTTAGCCCCGCTGCCACATTTAAAGCTGGTGCCCACAGGGGGAGTGACTCCTGAAAATGCAGGGGAATGGATCCGTGCAGGTGCTGCTGCCGTGGGATTAGGCAATGCTTTATTTGACACGGAAGCGGTTCAAAGTGGTCAACTCTCCATACTTACCGAACATGCCCGCACCCTGCATGCCAGTATTGCAAAAGCCCGGCAATGAACCTGATTTTCAGTATTACCTGCTTCGTGTCTGAAAAAATAGCCCGAAAATAAAGATTCTGCATGAACCGCATTGAGGCTGATTTATTTTCGGAGTCTGACATTAGGCAGCGTGCGGCCGGTTACGATTCCGTTGATACCGGAAAACTCAATGCCTGGCTGGATCCTTATATTCCGAAGGAGCGTGCCTGCATTCTGGATATCGGTACCGGCAGTGGCCGGGATGCGGCTTGGTTTGCGTCGAAGGGACACAGTGTGTGTGCAGTGGAGCCTGACCCACAGCTATATCAGGCAGCCAAGGCCAAACTGCATGATTCTAAGCCCCCCTTTACCTTAGTGGAAGACCGGCTGCCCGACCTTAAAAAGACAGGTGTCGTGAGTGGCATGTCATTTGATCTGATCCTGCTGAATGCGGTTTGGATGTTCATTCCCGAAACGCAGCGTGAACGAAGCTTTCGGAAACTGATCACCCTCCTGAAACCTCGGGGGATCATCGCATTCACACTGCGCACACCGTGCGAGTCCCATCGAGGGATGCACCCGACTTCTGTTTCTGAAATTGAAGCGCTTGCACAGGGACACGGTGCCTATGTTGAATTTACTCAGGAAGTGGAGGACTTACTTGGACGGCCGGGTGTAAAATGGCACCATATCATCGTCCGTCTGCCGGATGACGGTACGGGCGCATTGCCGCTTGTTCGGCGGATCGTACTGCTTGATGATAAATCTTCGACCTACAAGCTTGCACTGCTTCGATCTCTGTGCAGAGTGGCCAGCATTTCGCCTGGTTTGGCGCGTGAATCCGGCCCGGATCAGGTGGCAATCCCGCTGGGAGCGGTAGCGCTTTCCTGGATCCAGCTCTATCTCCCTTTACTGAACGAAGACATGCCCCAGAGACCGGACAATGAATCCGGTGGTCAGCGCATCGGATTTGTCAAAGATGATCTCGAAAAGTTTATCCCAAACCCACAGGATGTTACCCAACTCCGAACCGGCGCATCACTGCATTCTGACCGCGGGATGGATTTGACAAAATCCATTCGAGATGCCGCGGCAACAATTGCAAAAATGCCAGTGAAACATCTCAATTATCCGGATGGGCGGCCGATTTTCAGGGTAACCAAGAAGCGTCTCAAAGTCCGCCGTTCCATCACACTGAACGAGGAGTATTTTTCGCAGTTCGGAGAAATGACCGTCCCCATTCACCTCTGGCAGGCACTCCTGCGGTATAATGTGTGGATTGAACCCGCTCTGGTTGAGGAATGGATCCGGCTGATACGCCGATATGCGGAGCGACAGAACAGACAGGTAGACGAACTGAAACTAAGGCGACTGATGCGTCCCTATGAACCTGACCGCAATCAATTGGAAGTCCGTAAGCGTGCGCTGGCACTGCTGGACACTCAGTCAATCCATTGCGTATGGACGGGTAAGAAGTTGCAGGCCGGAAACATGGATATTGACCACTGTCTGCCCTGGGCAGTATGGCCATGCGACGATCTTTGGAATTTGATGCCTTCCAGCAAAACGGTCAACCGCAGCAAGAGAGACTATTTGCCCAACAATATTACCATCCGGGAAGCACAGGACCGGATTATGACTTGGTGGGAGAATGCCTACCGCAAAGAAGCAGCAACGAGGGAACGGTTTCTTCTGGAGGCAAAGGCCCGGTTGCCCGCATTAAAGGAGTCTATCCCCTCACTAGATGACGTATTTTTGGCTTTAGACCTGCAGAGGACACGCCTGTACAATGACCATCGCATCCCTGAATGGTCCGGTCCCCGTGGATCAACTCCAACCCTTCGCCTCAAACGAGAGAGGGATCTATGATCTGTCATCCTTATCGGATGTACCCTTGGTGCTCGGTAGCGAAACAATTGATGAATCGGTGCCATATCCCTCGTCATATACTTCTTCACATAACCTCCAGAATACAGATGGAACACTGCCGGAAGAATCTCTTCGATTCCAGTACACCGGCCCTATTTCCAAGTCCGGGTGGGACGATCTACTGATCAACCTCAAGCATCATTGTTCTTTCTGAGCCTATCCTTCATGTGTAACTTAAAACGCAAGCGAATACCCGGGTAATTTCATCTGAATACACACGCAAACCTACTCCAGTGAGCGAAATGGGAACACAGACAAAATATCCACCTCCTGCACTTTTTCGTTCATACTTCCGTTCCAGAAATACACCTGCGAAATGACTACTTCAGCAGCATCATCATTTTGACGGCTCTCTCTTCTTCAGTTTGAAGGATATAAAGATAGGTGTCACTGGCCAGCCCTGCCCCGCTGAACCGCACACTGTGGCGACCGGCAGGCTGCACACGATCCAGCAAGGTCTGCACCTTCTGCCCCAGCAAATCATACACGGTGAGCGTCACCGGTCCGGTTCGGGTCAGCGAAAATTCAATGGCCGTCGTCGGATTGAATGGATTCGGGTAATTCTGCTCCAGCACGAAGTCCGTCGGAATCTCCTCCCCCAGAGATTCTATGGAGGTCGTGGGATCCGGCAGGACATGAATGGCCCCGGAGGACATGCCGAGCCCCACCGCATTCCTTGCCGTCACCCGGTAAAAGCGGGTGGCGACGGAGGGAGGGAATGTATGGCGATAGGCCGTGGCCGTCACGTCGGCGAGCTTCTCCCAGGTGAATCCGGCATCCTCGGACATCTCAACCTGATAGCCGGTGACGGGGGTCCCCCCATCGTCCACCGGGGCGGACCAGGACAGGTTCACCGCTTCCTGCCCCTCGGCAACCGCCTCCACACTGGTCGGCATGCCGGGTACCCGCAAGGCCGCCTCTGTCGTGGCACTGGCGACATTGGAGGGCGCACTTGATCCAACCGGGTTGATCGCACGGGCGCGGTAATGACGTGTCGTTTCGGGGGCAAGCCCCGTATGCGTATAGGTGGTCTCGCTGCCCTCTGTGTTCTGGACGAGATCAGACCAACTCTCGCCTGCATCCGAAGAGATCTCAATGTGATACCCGCTGACAGGGGCTCCGCCGGGATTAGAGGGTGCCGTCCAGGACAGGTTGATCTCCGTCTGCCCGGAAGCTGTTGCGGTGAGTTCTGTCGGCACATCCGGCACGGAGATCACCACATGGTCCACATTGGAGGGATCCGCACTTTCACCAACGGCATTGATCGCATAGACGCGGTAAGATCTTTTGTCGCCCTCGGTCAGCCCCGTATGCGTATAGGTGGTGGCCGCGCTTTCGGTGTCTTTGACCAGATCTGCCCAGGTGCCGCCCGCATCCGAAGAGACCTGAATACGATACCCCGTAATTGCTGCTCCACCATTATTCGAGGGAGCCGTCCAGGAAAGCGTGATCTCTGCCGGCCCGGAAGCCGCTACGGTGAGTTCCGTAGGAACATCCGGCACCGTGGCAGAATCCGTTGTTGCATTGTCTACATTGGAGGGCGTACCTGCCCCAACCGAATTGATCGCAGAAACGCGATAATCGTATCTGGTTGCCGCTGCAAGCCCCGTATGCGTGTAGGTGGTTGCCGTACTGCGGGTGTCCGCCACCAGATCGGACCAGGTGTCTCCCGCATCCGTGGACCATTCAATCTGATACCCGGTAATCACGGCCCCGCCATGATTCGATGGAGCACTCCAGGAAAGAAGGATTGCGTTTGGACCGGATGCCTTTGCGGTAAATCCTGTCGGGGAATCCGGTGCAGCGGTAGCCTCTGTTGTTGCGCTGGCCACATTCGAAGGCATACCGGTGCCGACCGAATTAATTGCAGAGACGCGGTAATGTCTTGTGTCCCCCTCAGTCAGCCCCGTGTGCATGTAGGTCGTGGCCGTACTTCCGGTGTTTGCCTCCAGATCCGACCAGGTATCTCCCGCATCCGGCGACACCTCAATCTGATACCCCGTAATTGCAGCCCCGCCATTGTCAGATGGAGCATTCCAGGAAAGGGTAATCTCGGTTTGTCCAGAAGCCGTTGCGATTAAATTCGCAGGTGCCTCCGGCACCGTGGTCACAATATCGTTCCAGATCGCCGTGGCCGATACCGCTGATTCTGGTCCGGTGTTGGAACCATTCGTTATCGAATTCGCTGTCACCTCCACCGTTACATTTTCCCCGCCCGTTGGCGTGACCACCAGACTGTAACGGCTCCCGCTCCCGGAAAAAGCACCCTTCGTCCCACCGGTCACTGTCACATCCCCCGTTTCAAATCCGGTCACATCCTCCGAAAATGTAAACACCGCCGTAAAATCGGTCGTGGAATTGATCCTGTCTGGAACACCAGTGATGTTAACAGTCAATGCTACCGCATCCCACGTCGCCGTCGCCAAGACCGCCGATGCCGGGCCGGTATTCAGACCATCCGTCGCCGCGTTCACCGCCACTTCTACCGTTACATTGGAGCCTCCCGCCGGCGTGACTTCCAGACTGTAACTGCTTCTACTTCCAGTAAAACTGCTTTTCATGCCGCCGGTCACCGTCACATCCCCCGTTTCAAATCCTGTCACATCCTCCGAAAAGGTAAACGTCGCCGTAAAAGCGGTCATGGAATTGATCTTGGCCGGCACCCCGGTGATAGCCACCGTCGGTGCCGTCGCGTCCCAGATCGCGGTGGCGCTGACCGCCGTTGCCGGCCCGGTGTTAAAACCGTCTGTCGCCGCGTTCGCCGCCACTTCTACCACCACATTCACTCCGCCGGTCGGTGTGACCACCAGACTGTAACGACTCCCGTTCCCGGAAAAAGCACCTTTTGTACCGCCGCTCACCGTCACATCTCCCTTTACAAACTCGGTCACATCCTCCGAAAATGTAAACATCGCCGTAAAAGCCGTCATAGAATTGATCTTATCGGGTACCCCGGTGATGGCCAAGTTCGGTGCCGTATTCCAGATCGCCGTGGCACTGACCGCAGATTCCGGGCCGGTGATGTTGCCGTCACTGCCTATAGCCGAGTTCGCCTTTACAGTGACCGTTACATCCGACCCGCCGGCCGGCGTGATCGCCAGACTATAACGACTCCCGCTCCCGGAAAAGCTGCCTTTGGTCCCGCCGCTCACCGTCGCATCTCCCTTTACAAACCCGGTCACCGCTTCCGAAAAAATGAAATTTGCGGTGATGACCGCTGTTGAATTGATGTTCGCCGGCACCCCGGTGATCTCTACCGTTGGTGGTCTGGCGATCTCCCAGACTGCTGTGGCCGAGACCGCCGATGCCGGGCCCGTATTGAGACCATCCGTCGCTGAGTTTGCTTTTACGGTGACGGTTACATCAGATTGACCGGCTGGGGTAACCACCAGACTATAGCGACTCCCGCTCCCGGAAAAACCACCTTTGGTCCCGCCGCTCACCATCACATCCGCCTTTACAAACTCGGTCACCGTCTCCGAGAAATTGAAGGCGGCCGTAAAATTGGCGGTGGAACTGATTTTGCTTGGAACACCGGTAATCTCAACGGTTGGAGCCGTCGCATCCCAGACTGCTGTGGCAGATACGGCCGTTGCCGGGCCGGTTTGGTTGTCGCTACCTGTCGCCGAATTCGCCTTTACAGTGACCGTCACATCATCTGTATCAAAAATAAAGATAGTCAAATCAAAGCGGCGTTGATTTAAGTAACGGTTGAACCCGCCTTTGACACCCCCAACCACCTCTATATCTGACTTCTCAAACCCCGTTACAGCCTCCGAAAACATGAAGGTTAACATGTGTGTCTTATTAGTGGTGTTGATCTTCTCCGGTAATCCGCTAATCGTCACTGTCGGCACGGCCCCGACCTGGGGCGCACTTCCCCGGTAGTGAGATGCCGCCTCGGAGGATTGTTCTGGCAATAGGTGGATCAGTGGCTCCCTATGCGGTTCTAAAATGCTATCGTCCAGTGAAGCCGCAGCCCCGCCAGCAGTTCTGACATGCTCATTCTCTCCTCCCTGATTCGCTGCCACCTGTGCAACTGGAAGCGGCCTATTTTTGCCTGCGTATGCCGCGTCCACACGCCGATGATCTGATCTTCTAAAATCCACTGGGGTGTGTATGCGTATCCCCTGGACTTCTTGATCATATTTGCCGGAGACTGTGTCGCCGTGCTGTTCCGTTTCTCCTGTTTTATCTGCATGTAACGGAAACGATATCAATTCTGCCGCCTGGATCGTAGCGAAGGGGACTGCCACTCCTGCAAGCAGGAAAATAGCCGCTGCGAAGGCGAGAATCCATCCATCTGCAACATCACGCCATCGGTATCTCCGGCAAAAAATGGGGGGGGTACACGGGAGGTCGTCGAAGAAAGACAAGCTAAAAACAGGCCCTTCGACCGAAAGTATTTTATCTTCCAGTTTACCGATAAAGTCTAGTCTCATTGCTCACACTAATTTTGGGCGCATCTAATAAACACAGGCACAGCCGCTAATGTGCTAAATCAATTAAGTATTGCCGTACAATATACGGTCTGAATGATTTGTATGCAACATTGGGATGATATTCAGAGGGCTGAGCATGATCGGATTTGGGAATCCCGTGCAGGGGGTTTTCAAAAAATTACAGGGCTGCTTCGCGGATCTGAAAGGGCCGAACTGTGAAGGATATCTGAAAAGACCCGCAAACAATTCCAGACAGTTACGCCTGTACGGAATGCTCAAAAGGCTCCATGAGAAACATATTCCGGAGTTCTCTGATCCATACGAGCATAAACTCTGGACCCTTCATCGTTAGCAGCCCATTCATCTCTCCAATGCTGCTTTCAAATACCGATCCCCACCATATCTAGACATATCAATACATGAACCAGCCTTCGTGCAGGCTTCCTCTCATACACTCCGGAACGCAGACGGTCTCCTACAGGGTAAGTGCCATCGCCCCCAGCACACCGGCCCTGCTTCCAAGTCCGGGCGGAACAATATACTGATCAATCTCACGGGTCAACTCTCTTGCCTGGACATACCCGTTCAGATGGGACTGAACGCGTGAACGAACAGCAGGAAATAAATGCTCCTGCTGCATCACACCGCCCCCCATGATGACCCGCTCCGGTGACAGCGTCAGGATCAGGTTGGTTACAGCATATGAGAGGTAATGCACCACAAACGACCATGCGATATGGTCGGACGGAAGAGACTCGGCAGGAACACCGAAACGTGCCTGAATCGCCGGGCCGGTCGCCATACCCTCCAGACAGGTGCCGTGAAAGGGGCAGATCCCCTCGAAGTCATCTCCTTCCGCACGCGGCAAGGAAAGATGGCCCATTTCCGGGTGTACCAGTCCATGAATCGGCTGCCCATTCACCAGTGCTCCACCCCCGAAACCTGTCCCGATCGTAAGATAGAGAAGATTCTGTTTTCCCTGCCCTGCCCCCCACCGATGCTCGCCGACAGCGGCACCATTGACATCCGTATCAAAGGCAATAGAACACTGCAATTCCTGCCTGATCCGTCCAGCCAGGTCGGTATTTGACCAGCCCGCTTTTGGAGTGCCGGTAATAAAGCCATAGGTCTCAGAGCCCGGCCGCACATCGGCGGGGCCAAAGGTGGCGATGCCAACGGAATCCGGCAGCCGGGGCTGTGCACGGAAAAAGTCCACCGACCGGCGAATTGTTTCTTCCGGCGTAGTGGTAGGAAATCGCTCTACGGCGTGAATGTCATCTGGCGGATCGCCAATTGCACAGACGAATTTCGTTCCCCCTGCTTCAATACCTCCCAGAAGAGCGTTGGTTTTCAAAATAGAGGTCACTGAGGGGTGCGGGTCGCATCTACGAGGATGCGGATCATACGTGCGACAAATGCAGAGGGCTCGGTCAGATTGCCATCCAGAAGGAGGGCTCCCTCGTAGACCTGTTCGATTGCTTCCTCAATCAGAGTATCCTGATTTTCATCGGAGGACTTGAGTGCCAGAATATTTTTCATGAGCGGGTGATCTACATTGACTTCCAGTACTTTCTTCATCCCCTCATAGTCGGGATTCATGGATTTCATCATCCGCTCCAACTGCGGATCAACCCCATCTTTCGGTGCCACCAATGTCGCAGCCGAATCAACTAAGCGTCTGGAAACCGTCACATCCTGGATCCGGTCCCCCAACTGAATACGGAAGAGCGAGAGAAGGGAGTCCTGATCATCACCGGGCAGAGATTCAGAGTCCTGATCGTCCCCTAAATCAAGATCTGCTCCGGTTACGCTGGTAAATGTCTTTTCCTCAAACTTCTGCACATTTGGGAGCGTGAGTGCATCAATCGGATCCGGCAGGAGCAGGACCTCAATCCCTTTCCGTACAAACCCCTCCAGATGAGGGCTCTTGCGGGCCGACTCAAGAGAGTCTGCCAGTAAATAGTAGATGGTTTCCTGCCCCCCTGTCATCCGGTTTACATAGTCTTGCAGTGAGGTCAGGTTTTCGCTGTGGGTCGAGGGGTAGCGCATAAGTTTCAGAAGCTCATCCCTTTTGGAGAAATCACTCCAGAGTCCCGTCTTGAGCACCGCACCAAAATTGTGAAAGAATTTCTCGAAGCGCTCCGCATCTTCCGTCGCCCATTCCTCCAGGAGACCAAGAAGCTTACCCGTCAGCGTGGACCGGATCCGCTGGGCAACGGGACTTTTCTGGGTAACTTCTCTGGACACATTCAAGGGCAGATCATCCGTATCGACCACCCCCCGGACAAAACTCAGATACTCCGGGAGAAGCTCTTCGGCATCATCCCGCACAAACACTCCGGAGCAATACAGGTGGAGGTCGCTCCGGCGCTCTTCCCGAAAAAGATTCACGGGAGCCTGTGCGGGCACAAACAGGAGGGCCTCAAAGCAGAGGACTCCTTCAATCTGCAGGTGCAGATGTCCAAATGGATCCGTATAGTCGCCCGTAATGAACTTGTAAAATTCATTGCGTTCCTCTTCGGTGATCTCGTCCTTGCGTTTCTTCCAAAGTGCCTTGAGCGTATTCACCTGATCTGAACCAAGATGGATCGGGAAGTCCACAAAATTGGAATACTTGCGAATGATAGATCGGATACGGGTTTCCTCGGCAAACTCTTTTGCCTCTTCCTTCAGGTGCAGGGTAATCCTGGTTCCCCGCTCGTTCCGGGTGCCATCACTGATGGCATACGTACCGGTTCCATCACTCTTCCAGATCAGCGGATTCGCATCCTCACCGGCGTGCAGAGTTTCCAGCACAATCTCATCCGCGACCATGAATGCAGAATAAAAGCCAACGCCGAACTGACCAATCATATCTGCATCCACCGGTTTCCCGGACGCTTTCTGCTCCTCAATGAATGCCAGCGTCCCGCTGCTTGCGATGGTCCCTAACCGGCTAATGAGGTCATCACGGGTCATCCCGATGCCGGAATCTTCTATGGAGAGGGTACGGGCATCTGGGTCCAGCGTAATGGTGATCTTCAGATCTTGATATCCCTCGCCGGAATGATCGGTCAGCTGTTGAAAACGGGCCTTGTTCAGGGCATCTGATGCATTGGAGATCAGTTCGCGAAGGAAGATTTCCTGATTCGTGTACAGTGAATTCACAATGAGATGCAGCAGTTGCTGCATCTCGGCTTTGTATTCAAATTGCTGGGTTGCTGTGTTTTCTGCCATCACAATAATTCAGATTATTCTCCTTGACCAAGCAGTGATTCCACTTCCGGGAAAAGCTGATCCAACCGACTCTCAAACACCCTGTAGGTCCACTGCCCTCCACCGGTCACCAGAGCAACCGCAGATTCAGCAGGGGTGGCCCGCAGTGATACCGTCGTATTTGCACTCGTGGAGAGATCAACGCGGTAATTGGCATCGGACAGAATCTGCGCAGGAAGGTCATCAAAGAACCCGTCGGCATTCAGCGGGGCAAATCTGCGGAGCCAGTTCGTGATCTGCAGGCTATCCCCTGGCTGATCATCCACCATCCAGGTGCCATCTTCCAGGGACACCTCATACGACACATCCTGACGCACCACCCGGGCAGAGGTCACCGTCCCCATACCTGTATCCACGACCTTGCGGTCACGCCACCGTTCTGGATCCTGATTGATAGTCACTCGACCATTGGTCGAATAGACATTGGGATCCTCTCCGATTCGAACGTAAATGGACATATAATCCCGCCCCTGTCTGGAAATCATAATCTCCTCTGCCCCGTCGGGCCAGGTCAGCGTCACCGTCGTTGCGGTTGAATCAATGCCATAGATCTCATAGCGGTCTGCATTCGCGGTCACCCGCGCATTCAGCGAGAGATCCCCTAGTTCGGTAAGTGCCCTTGAGATCGTAGAGGAATCGGCGGGCATATCTACGGGCTCACGCATGAACCACTGCAAGCCTTCCTTTTCCAGCTTGAGTTCAGTATCTGGCAGCGTGATGGAGATCTGCGTTACTTCATCGGTCGGCAAATTCAGATCGGGTACACGAATATTGCTCGGATTCTGGTCAAACACACCAGCGAGCCAGGCAAGGAGCAGGAGTACCACCAGCGTACCCCCCAAAATTAGTGTTTGCTTTTGTCGCATCAGTCAATGAATTACAGAACTACGATTTGTCTTGCACGTCGTTTGCGCCATCGTGCAAGTCCTAATAGGACAACAATCAACAGCGGTCCTATCATATTAGAATATTTGATCACCGGCCGCATACCTTCCGACACATCCTGAAGGGTGCGAGGCTGGATTGATTTGGATCGAATCGCCAGAAGTGCTTCATCCTGTGCCAGCCAGTCCACCAGATTTAATCCAAACTGGGAACTGCCTCCGCTTGCGGGCACAATGGACTCATTCACAAAGTCTCCATCGCCCACCACGACCAATCGGGTCGGCTGACTAGACAGACCCGGTGCATACGCACTGGGGAACGTACCGGTAAAGGCGGCTCCGAGCAGGTAGGGCCCTCCGGATAACGTCGCGGATGTCTCGGTTGGCTGAAGCATAAAGAACCCCTGCTGCAAGCCGCTCTGCGGAGAGGAATAAATGAGCGGCTCTCTGGTTACCCCGGTCGGCAGTGCGGCACTGGTATCCACGGAACTCACAAAATAGAACATGAGATCCTGCAGACGATTCACCATCTGATTCTCCATGTTAAATCGTTTGGCAACCGGAAAAAGCGGGTACTGCATCTGCTGGGAGATGTTGAAAAATCCCTGACGCCGCTGAACGGTCACGACCGAACTCTCTTCATCCATGATCAGGTTCGGTGCCAATACGATCCCATAGTTGGCAAGAAGCGGATCAATCCCGATATTTAACTCGGCCGCCTGGCCTGCCTGAAGATTCGCGGCAACGCGGTTCAGCAAAAACCCGACCCGACCCCCATCCATAATGTATGCGTCCAGTGCCTGAAGATCTTCATCCGGAATGGTATCCGTTGGGGCAATCACCAAAAGCACCTCCGGGCTGCCTGCACCTTCCAGTTCCGCTGCGGTTAAAATCTGAACGTCATAATTCGTAGAGAGGCTTTGCTGCAGGGTCTGCATATCCTGCATCGGATCCGGTTCTCCGTGACCGGACCAGAATGCTGCAATCGGCTTCACATCCCGCGTCAACCGCCGGATGGCACTCGTAAGGTCATATTCAAGTCGTGACAGGTCCTGAATCACCGGGATGGTTTCCCGGTTATTCTCATACTCCACGGCGACCCCCATGTAGGCGTTCTTCAGTTGAACGTTATCACTCTCGATGACCTGAATCTGAACGGGGGGAATCCCTAGTCGCCCGGCTTCAGTGCGCAGATCCTCATCTTCGCCCGGATCAATAAACTGGTACTCCACATTCTGCCCGCCGTACGCACGGTAGTCATCCAGTTTATCTTTCAAAAACCTGCGATTGGAGGCAAACTGTGCCGGCAGATCCGCCGAAAAGAACGCGGTGATCGTCACGGGATCCTCCAGGCCTTCCACAATATCTTTGGATGCACCTGAGAGCGAGTACACGCGGTCATCGGTGAGGTCAAGGCGGCCGAAAATGTTCAGACCAATAAGGTTCACCACGACCAGAATTGCCGCGGCGAGGAGCAGGGTTGTTTGTGCAGAAAAATCTCGTTTCATGGCTTAGCAATCACTATCAGTTATTCGGGGCGCTTGGCCAGAGAGTAGGTCGTCAGCAAAAATGCAAATGCAGTCAACGACAGGTAATAGAGGATGTCCCGGGTATCAATCACCCCGCGCATCAGGTTCTGAAAATGGTAATCCGCTCCCAGATACTGCATGATCACTCCCAGCTGGCCGGGGACAAAATCTGTGATCTTGTCGAGCAGGAACAGCAGGAAGATGATGGCAAATCCCAGAATGAACGCCACAATCTGGTTCCGGGTCAGACTGCTGGCCCACATGCCAATCGCCCCGTAGGTAATCCCTAACAGAAACAGTCCCAGATAGCCACCAACGGTACCCCCTAAGTCCAGATCTCCAAGAAAGGCCAATGTGATTGCATACACGAAGGTGAGTGCAATGGCCAGAAGGAGCAGGAGTGCGACCGACAGGAGTTTCCCCAGGATGACCTGCCAGTCACGTACTGGAAGGGTCAGGAGTAATTCCAATGTTCCTGCACGGCGTTCTTCGGCAAAGGATGCCATGGTCAGCGCCGGCATAAAGAACAGAAAGATAAAGGGAGCTATCGAAAATACAGAACGAAGCGAAGCTACATTCTGCAAAAACAAAGCGTTGCTGAAAAACCAGCCCGTAATCGCCAGAAACACACATAATACCACGTATGCTGCCGGTCCATCAAAGTAGGCTCTCAACTCACGCTTTGTTAGAATCCACGTTTGTTGCATGATTCGTCTTAATCTTAAAAGTTGCGTTCGGTAATCAGCCGCTGGTCAACTGCCGGAAGACATCTTCCAGGTTTTTGCTCTTCCGGTGCAGGCCGGTGAGAGTCCAGTTGTGGCTCACGGCCAGGCGAAACAGGTCCGCCCGTATATCGCTGGATGAGTTCAGCATAAAGTAGGCCTCCCCCTGATCATCCGTACCGTGTTCCACGACTTCGGCGGGTGCCCAGTCCCCAAGAATGGAAGCGACATCCTCCTCATTATCCAGGAGTGTGATGGAGACCTGCTCCCCCCCGGACAGGCTGGAACGAAGTTCTTCGGGGGTTCCATCGGCCACCAGCGTTCCGTTGTCGATGATGATCACCCGATCACAGGATGCCTGCACTTCCGACAGGATATGTGTGGAGAGTACGACGGTCCGTTCACGTCCGATCTCCCGGATGAGTTCACGGATTTCGACGATCTGGTTGGGATCCAGTCCGCTGGTCGGCTCATCCAGGATCAGGATCGGAGGATTATGGATCATCGCCTGTGCAAGGCCGACGCGCTGTTTATATCCTTTGGACAGGGCATCAACCCGTTTTGCCAGCACATCATGGAGTCCGCACGCGTTGGTCATCGCCCGGATCCGTGCCGGGCGATCTTCGGCGGAGATGCCCCGCATGGCGGCGACAAACTCCAGATAGTCGTAGGTGATCATGTCTGAATAGAGCGGCGTACTCTCGGGCAAATATCCGATCTGCTGCCGTACCGGGAGGGCATCCTCAAGGATATCCTTCCCACCCACCACAACGGTTCCCTCATTGGGCGGGAGGTAGCCGGTCATGACCTTCATAGTTGTGGACTTCCCTGCCCCGTTCGGGCCTAGAAAGCCGACAACTTCTCCCTGATTCACCTGAAAGGAGATGGAGCGCACGGCCTCAACGGGGCCGTACGACTTACTGAGATTTTTGACCTCAATCATGGGCTAATTTCTGAGTTAAACTTGGTTGTACGCTTTTTCAGCGTTAGTGTGCCGAAAAAACGAACAGATAAACGATTGACCGGCAGCATTTCGTATATATTTGTCCAGACTGTACCGAATTGCCTGATTTTTCTTTCAGCGCACCTCCGCATCCCTTACGCCTGAATGTGACCATCATCCGGTTTGGGTGTCAACTGATCCCGGCTCGTGATGACAGGACGGGGCAAATTTACGACATATTAGAATTTTTTGCAGAGCAGGCATTTTGAGGCAGCACAATGCTCCCGGTGGATCAGAAAAATCTGTTCATGTGGGAGATTCCTGCAAAACCAATTATCCAGACTAAAAAGTACGCCTGGACACCTTCATGTCCACAAAAAACTCCCCAGTGTTCAGGCACCAAGATTGAGGATCTTGCAAGGGTCGATGGTTTTCCGTCCCCCATTGTGCATGGGAGAATAAATCGTCCATCGGAGATCAGTTCAGAAAATAGCAGATGTCTTCCTTAATATCCACATAACGGAGAATTTTGTATCTTTAGTCGTAGCCAGAACAAAATGGGACCCATACCCCAAAGGAATTTAGGGTTCTTCGATTATTTTAGTGAAACGGCTCGTTTTTGCACGCCATCTGGATAGAGGTCAAGGCCTCCGAGATGGAAGTAAATTGCGGTGGCGAGGCGTTTTTTATTTCGAAAGCCACGGCTACAGACTTTGACGGTTTTG
>JAJECV010000016.1 GCA_022821875.1 Rhodothermales bacterium | reverse complement strand
CCAGGGACTGGTCATGCATACCGCAGACGGGTTTACCGAATGGGGGGTATCGGGCGCACTGCAGGTGGGCAGTGGATCTGAGGGGATGATGATGCGCCTGCGCCCATCGTGGGGACGCAGTCCGGGCATGTCCATGATTCGACAGCAGACGATTCTGGATGCAGCACCCATCCGGGATGCGGCACACCGGACCGAACTGGAACTGGGCTACGGAGTCCCGTGGCGGGAAGGATCCGCACGATCCATCCTGGGCATTACACGACTGCCGCAGGGCATGATGTACCGACTCGGCGGCGAACTGCGCCCGTGGGAACGACTCACCCTCTCGGCCTACGGACTAGCCCATGTGTCCAGACACCATGGCCGCCAATCCGGACCGGACAATCTCGGCGTGAATCTCAGAGGAGCGCTCCAGTATTAGGCTCCGAAAGCAGAACGGAAATATGCAATCTGCATCAGTTCTTTTGCTTAATACGGCCATTCTCTAAGCATAAAAATGCACGCCAGACGTACCCACCTTCTCCAAAACCACATAGCAAGGTCTGTAAATATTGAGATTGGTCTGACCTTCACTGCCGTCCGAACGGGTGTAATGGCGGTGATTTCCCTTTTTAAATTGGTCATGGTTGGACTGTTTTTCCTGATGTCTACGAACTTGTATTTTGGGATGCAGCATTTACATCTCCCAGATAAACTTGACCGGCTGGATCCAGGATGTCGCTGAACATCTCCAATTATCCGGCACACAGACATCCGTTGCATATTTGGGTTGAATCTATCTCTGAAACCGCTACGTATCATCGGCAGAAAAATGAACGCACCCTACTAATAGTAACATTGCGGTTGCTGGGAACTTGCCCAGTGAGAGTGGAGTATAGCGGGTATAGTCACTTTCTGGGCCTGCTTTGTTCGTAGTTCGAAAATCTGAGACAGGATGGAAATCTGTACAAAGTTGTACCCAATTATTAAGATATGTGCATCTTCCCGGCAAACACAAAATCGTTCGTCACGGCCAGCGCTTGATAGATATTTCCAACATCGATTTCTGGCTGCCCCACATCGAAAATCCTGTGTTCCTCTGATTCTGGGACTCCTGCTTTTCTTTTCCTTCTTCACCGCCTTCACCTCGGAGGGATCTGAAAATCGCCTAAGCACAGATGACCTTGAATTCTCGTCATTGTCTCAGAGGATTCCTGCACATACACCACCGTCCAGAAATCTTACAAAACTGCCCATGATAAGGGTCGGACAGGCAACCACAGAAGATAGGCAACAAATCATCGCCCATCACCTGGAAGCCGTAAATGGGGACGAACCTGCCCTCATCAGAGTTGGAGATTCCAGAGATCAGCCCCGTGGCTTCAACACCAAGCCAGATGTACTTAACCTGGATCAGAGGATCTCGGTGAGGTTGTGGCCCGAAGATGTGTTCATGCCGGTTGAAACGGTCCCTGCCGCAAGTATCACGGTAGTAAACCATTCCTCACCTGATCCTGCTGCCAAAGACAGAAAGGACACAACAGATATCGGAACAATGATGGTGATCCGAGACGGTGCACGCAGGAATCTAACTCTGGTTTTGGACCCATCAAAACCGGTCATGGTCTCCGAGGGGGAGACGGTAAGTTTAATGATTGGCCGGAGACCATCACATTACGACTGGACCCATGAACTCGTCTTTGCCAGAATGGGCGGCCATACAGCCCATGATCATGATTATGAAGTCCGGGACGGGCGCTCGAATCATCCAGGTGTGTTACGTCTTTATCCTGATGGCAGAAAAATATTTGGTGCAGATATCTATATCAAGACTGATACGGATACCAATGAAGAAAATGAACACGTAATTTTTAAAAAAGCAGATTATAGCTGGTCATGGGCAGACTGTGATCCCGCGCATTGTGAATTCATACTTATCATCCAGAGCAAAACACCGAATGTGAGTCTTGAACTGCTTTCACCGACCTATCTGTCTGAAGGCGACGATGCACATGTTAAGGTAAAACTTTCTGGAATACTGCCGGTAGATGTGTCGATTCCGCTGTCCCTGACCCGAGATCGGCCAGGCCCAAAGACAATCGAGTCAACCTCGGTTACGATCAGTGCCGGGAAATTATCCACCGTATACTCTCCCCCGCTGGGAAATCGAAGGAACAGGAAGGAACAGTATACGGTCTCGCTGGAGTCCCCCTTACCCCAGGATGTGATTGAAGGTACACCGAACTCCGTCACATTCTGGACAAAGATACCCGATGTAAGTCTGGAACTGCTGTCTCCTGATCCCCTGCCTGAAGGCGAAGATGCGAGATTGAAGGTAAAGCTTTCGGGAAGACTGCAGACAGACGCGACGATTCTATTGCTGATGAGACGAACCAAACCGGACCCGCTCACGGTTGAACAGGTATATGTCACGATCCAAGCGGGGGAGTTATATCACATGTACTCTCCCGATCTGACAGACCGTAACAGTAAGGATGCAACATATGAGATTTCACTGGAAAAGCCCCTGCCGCCCAAAGTGGTTGAGGGCACCCCCAACTCCGTCACATTCGATATTAAGGATCGCCCTGAGGTGAGCCTTTCCCCCCGCTCCGTCTCTGTTCTTGAGGGAGACGTTGTAACAATTACTGCTGAACTTTCCTATGTGCTGCAAAAGAACATGGTGATCCCCGTGAGATCGACCAATAAATGTGGACAAAAATGTACCGCAGAAGATGGCGATTTCAGCAGCTTAAATAAGATCACGATCCCCGCTGGCAGCCAAAGTGGTACAGGTACGATTCGTACAACCTCAGACACGGATGCACAGGAGCCATCCGGGAAGCCCGAGAAGGAAACATTCCGGGTATTGATGAACACCGACAAACTGCCGTCTGAAGTTCGTGAGGGATCACCAGATCGGGTTACGGTAACGATCAGAGAAAAACCGCCCACGGTGAATTTATTGGTTTCTTCCAACGAGATCTTTGAGGGCGAATCGGTAACCGTAACAGCCGAACTCTCCCAGGGAATTGCGGGGGCGGTGACGATTCCCGTGGAATTAACCCCCAATCCCCCCGCTGATGCAAACGACTACAGCGATTTAACCGAGATTGAAATCCCCGCTGGCAGCCTGACCGCAACCGGAAAGATCACGGCAACCGAGGATCATGATTCGGGAGATGAAACATTTACGGTGGCAATTAACGAATCCCAACTGCCGCCCGTACTGACCGCGGGACCTTCGACATCGGAAGAAATCACGATCAAGGCAAAAAAAACCGTAACCATAGATGCCTCTCCGACGACGGTAAATGAGGGCGATTCTGTGGCAGTGGTGCTTACACTGTCGAGCGCACTGGATACAGATACATATGTTCGGATTACCTTGGTGGGGGTCGGCACAACGAATACCAATGCTGCCACGCCGGGGCAGGATTTTCAGGGATTGATTCATGGTGATCAATACATCCGGATCAGAGCAAACCAGACGGCAGGAAGAGATACAATTTCCATTCTGACAGATCATATCACCGAAAACGATGAGGAGTTTCGGGTGGCGTACGGGGTATCAACGTTGCCACGGCAGCTCAGACCTGCTATTGATCCCGAAGATCAGTTTAAGTTCATTACGATCAAAGATACACCTGCAGTCAGCAAGCCAGCCGTCACGCTGTCCGCACCTGATAAGTCCGCTTATGAGGGCACATCGGTGGCGATCACGGCGACGATTTCGACGATGCATCCCAACGATGTAGTCATCCCCTTAATCTATAGTCATGCCTCTCCTTTAACCGCCGAGCTGGGTGACTATGATAATACATTGACGAAGATCACGATCAAAGCAAACCGTGAAAAAGGCATCGCAGGGATCAAACTAAACGAAGATGATGAGATTGAGGGGGATGAGACATTCTCGGTCACGCTCGGCACCCCCCTGACATCAGATGTCGAATTGGGCTCGCCAAGTTCGGTTGAAATCACAATCAAGGATAAGCCGGCGATCCGTGCACCTGCCGCAGTGACAGTTCCCGAAGGCGGCACCAATTCGTTTGATGTTGTACTTTTATCTGCACCTTCCACGGAGGTTACGGTCACAATTCGCGGATATAGGGGGACGGATCTGGAGACTGAACCACCGAAGCCGTCAACCCTCAAATTTAATCCGACAACCTGGAAGATCCCGCAGACCGTGACCTTAGCCGCATCGAAGGACGATGATATCACGGATGACGAGGAGAGGCTCACCTTAACCGCATCAGGGGTAGTCGAATACGAAGGCTTACAACACAATGTAAACGTAACCATTGACGACACAGACGCAGGCTCTATCCAGGCCCCTGCCGTTGTAGACATTCAGGAAGGGAGCACCAAAAACTTTGAGGTATCCCTTAGTGATGCACCCTCTTCCGAGGTGACCGTAACCATCAGCAACTATGCAGGAACGGACCTGGCAATCACTCCGCCGAAACCGCTGAAACTGAAGTTTAATGATCAAAACTGGAATGTCCCGGAAGAGGTAATCTTGACCGCGGAAAAGGATGATGATGCTGTAAGTGAGGATGTTCCGCTAACCTTAAGCGCATCAGGGGCAGAATACGAAGGCCTGCAGCAGATCGTGACCGTGAGGATTGACGATGTGGATACGGCTGGAATTCTGGCGGATCAAGCCGTCGAGGTTCCGGAAGGCGCTTCAAACTCGTTTGAAGTTGCTCTTTCGTCTGCACCTTCAGGCGAAGTCACCGTCTTGATTGAGGGACATGCGGGGACGGATCTGGAAGCGACCCCGCCAAAGCCGACGACACTCACCTTTGATGACAGAAACTGGAATGTCCCGGAAACGATCACTTTAACGGCATCCGAAGATGATGATGCACTGGATGACCCGGTCACACTGACCTTAAAGTCATCGGGGAATGGCTACGAAGCAACACATACTGTTGAGGTCACGATCAGAGAAAACGATACCGCCGGAATTCATGCACCCATTGCAGTAACTGTACCAGAGGGCGGATTACATTCGTTTGAAATTATGCTTTCTTCTGCACCTTCAAGTGAGGTGGTCATCGCGGTTACTGGGTATATGGGAACGGCTTTAGAGGCGACTCCACCAAAACCACCGAAGCTAAAGTTTGATCATACGAACTGGAACATCCCTACTTCAATCACCTTAACCGCGTCGGAAGACCCGGACGTTATTGATCATACTTTCCCGTTGACCCTGATCGCCTCTGGCGCAGAGTATCAAGATGTAACAAGTGTCATCACGGTGACCATCAAAGACAGTGATGCGGCAGGCATTGTGGCGAATGGGACAATAAGGGTTCCAGAGGGCCATTCAAGCTCGTTTGATGTTGCCCTCTCGTCTGCACCCTCGGGCAAAGTAACTGTCATGATTGATGGATATGCAGGAACGGATCTGGAAGAGACACCGCCAAAGCCACTGACCCTCAGGTTTGATGATACAAACTGGAACATCCCCAAACCAATTACCTTGACGGCATCCGAGGATGATGACGCGGTAGAGGATGCCCCGGTCATGTTGAACCTGAAATCTTCCGGAAGTGACTATACAGCCACGCACATAATTAAAGCAACGATCCTAGAAAATGATCGTGCAGGTATCAAAATGCCCGCTACGGTAACCGTTCTAGAAGGAAGTTCTAACTCGTTTTTCGTTTCGCTTACTTCTGCACCTTCGCAGGATGTGGTCATAGCGGTTACAGGGTATGAGGGGACGGGTCTGGAGACGGCACCGCCAAATCCACGCACGCTCACCTTCAATAATACAAACTGGAACACCCCCAAATCAATCACTCTGACTGCATCCAGAGATGCAAACATTACAAGCGAAAAGATTCCACTGTCATTGAAGGCTTCGGGCGCAGAATATGAAGGTTTGAAGAGCACGGTAACGGTGATCATTGAGGACAACGATATCAGGGGCATTGCGGCTGCCGGGACAGTGAACGTTCCCGAGGGCGGTTCAAACTCGTTCAATGTTGCCCTTGTCTCCGCACCTTCCGGCAACGTCACCGTCACCGTTGAAGGATATGCAGGGACGGATCTGGAAGAGACACCGCCCAATCCATTCACGCTATCGTTTGATGATAAAAGCTGGAACACACCCAAGTCAATCACCCTGACCGCATCAGAGGATGAGGATACACAAGATAATACCGTATCCCTGACACTGAACTCTTCGGGAAGCGGCTACTCGGCAATGCGTACCGTCAAGGTAATCATCACGGAAAATGACACTCCCGGAATCAGAGTGCCTGCCGCGGTGACCGTTGTAGAGGGAAGTTCAAATTCGTTTGATGTTTCGCTTTCTTCCGAACCTTCGGAGAAAGTAACTGTCACCGTTGAGGGATCTGCAGGGACGGATCTGGAAGCGACCCCGCCCAATCCACGGATACTCACCTTTGATGACACAAGCTGGAATACCCCGAAGTCAATCACCTTAACCGCATCCAAGGATCAGGATGCGAACGATGAAACCGTGCCGCTGACCTTAACGGCATCAGGAGCAGAATATGACGGTTTGAAAGGTACTGTGATGGTAACCATTGAGGATCCCGATGATGTTCCAGATATTCCGGTCACTGTGAGTCTGTCAGCAAACCCTCGCTCAGTCATTGAAGGGGGCGACTTTACGGTCACAGCAACGCTGTCGAAAATGCTCCCGAGCCCGGTCACGATTCCACTGATCTATATTCTGGGGGACCCTGGCCCAACCGAACCGAATGACTATGACCAACTCCAAAGGATCACGATTCCCGCTGGCGAAAAAAACTGGCCGGGCAAGATCCCCACAAAAAATGATGCCATTCTTGAGGGCGATGAGACGTTTATTGTAGTACTGGGAGAATTGCCCACAGAGATGGTAAAGGGTACTCCATCCTCGGTAGAACTCACGATTACCGATAATGACACGACTCCACCGGTGGAGGTGACCCTGTTCGTGGATCAAAACGAAGTACATGAGGGGGATCCGGTGACCGTGACGGCAAAACTGGCAGGGGCGCTGGAAACCGATGTGGAGGTTCCCTTGAGATATGTCTACTACACCCCGCCAACCGGATCCTACACGCCGGTTGATCATGTGATGATTCGCCGTGGAGCAAGAGAGGGATCAGACCGGATTCTAACGCTTCCGGATGCGGATACAGATGACGAGACCTTTCTCGTCGCATTGGGATCCCTTGACCCGGCTTTGTTAAGCCGGGGAACCCCCTCTTCGCAGTTGGTGACCATTATAGACAAGATTCCTCCGGGGGATATAGGTGTACAGTTTTCGGCAGCTTCCCAATCTGTTGCGGAAGGGGAAGAGGTCACGATAACGGTAGCGTTGTCTGAAGAATTACCTGCTAAAGTGACCATCCCCTTAACGGTGGTTGATGGCACCGCAGATCATAAAGATTACCAGATGCCGGCGTTAACCGAGGTGGTGATAGAAGCAGGATCGGTCCGCGAAACGTATGTGATTTCCACGCTTCAGGATGATACCGCAGAACCAGACGAAACCTTTACAGTCAAGTTCGGAACACTGCCATCAGGTATAGAGGAACATGATCCAGGATCAGTCAAAGTCACGATCCTCGATGACGATGAAGCCGGGATTCATGCACCGCCAGCCGTATCGGTGCTGGAGGGAAGTCAGGCATCATTGAATCTCTCACTGACCTCCAATCCTCTCAGCGAAGTGACGGTGAGCATCAACTGGCCCTCAAACACCGATTTAACCATCGCCCCCGTCACGCTGCTCTTTACATCCGCCAACTGGCACCAGTCACAGCAGGTGACGCTGCGCGCAGAGAATGACCCAGATGTCGAGACGGATCCGGTTGTCACGATGACCTTGAATGCCGCTGGAGGTGGCTACACTGGAATCTCGAAAAACATACCGGTAACCATTATTGAAAGTGACCGCCCGGGAATCAATGTACCGGCACTCGTGACGGTTCTGGAGGGATCCTCCGAAACGTTCGCTGTTACGCTTGCACAGAGGCCCTCCAGCACTGTAACGGTCACAGTTCCCAGTCCGCTAAACGATCTCACTGCGTTTCCCGTCCGTCTGACATTTTCGCCAAATACATGGAATAATGCACAGGAGGTCACACTCAATGCAGTGCGAGACGCGGATCTTGAGGATGATCAGGAAACCTTAACTTTACGAGCCACCGGTGCGAACTATGATGTGGAGCAGACCGTTCAGGTAATCATCCGGGATATGGATAGGGCAGGAATTGTAGCGCCGGCACAGATTACAATGGAAGAAGGGAGCACCGAAACAGAAATGTTCACGGTCCGCCTGTTGACAGAGCCTTCAAGTCTGGTAACGATACGTTTCACCGGGCACGAGGGAACAGGTCTGGCCTTAGCGAAAAGTTCACTCACGTTTACAACTGCAGACTGGCAGACTCCCCGGAAGGTGACCCTGACTGCATCGGAAGATGATATGAATTATGATGACGACCAGGTATATCTGAAACTCTCTGCATCAGGGGGCGGCTACAGCAATACGACACATATGACTCGGGTAACCATCCTTGATAACGATGAACCGCCGGGACCGCTCACGGTCTCTGTCTGGAGTCAGCAGGAATTGGAAAATGCCGAAAGCATCCAACTTCCCATTGCGCTCAGCCGTCCCTCAGATCAGACCGTGACGGTGCAGTATACGAGTTCGGATGGAACTGCACTGGCAGGGGAGGACTATACGGCATCACGCGGGATTGTCATCTTTGATCCGGGTGCGACCCGCGGTGTTGTTGAAATAGAGTTGAACGATGACGATCTGCCCGAAGAAAACGAGACATTCACGATCACTCTTTCTAATGTGAGCGATCATGTGCGCATCCTGCAGGATACCGGGACCGGCACGATCATTGATAATGACGGGCGTGCAAGCCTTCGGGTTGATGATGCACTGGTCCAGAAAGAAGAGAGCGTCGTACAATTCCGTGTGTCGCTGTCACATCCGCAGCGGGAGGTCGTAACGGCAGCGTACCAGACGCAAGACGGGACGGCAAAAGCAGGGGAAGACTATAAAGCCACCTCCGGCATGATCACCATCCCGCCGGGAACGACAGATGCCCTCATTGCGGTTCCACTCCTGAGAAATGATCTGGATTGGAGAGAGGAAACGTTTAGTGTGCATCTCACCTCCTCAAAGCATGCCGGACTTGAAAAGGCGGTAGGAATAGCAACGATTCAGGAGTCGCCTGCGGTCCATGAGAGGGTCATGGAAGCGTATGCCGCCCGGTTTGTGCGTACGGCATCCGTGCAGGTAACAGATGCACTGAGCAGCCGGTTCCGCGCAGCCGCAGATGTGGCCCTGTGTGCAGCTGCGGAACGTGCCGAAGCGGCACAGCTCTGGTATTCGGCCTCTTCATGGGATCCGTCTTTAGGGGAACTTCTGGCAGGCTGCCGCATGTCTCAAAGCATGCCCATGTCCGGTGGGGCATTCCGTATATGGGGACAGGGTGCATTCCGGCAGTTCCATGGGCGCGGCGAGGATGCACTGACGCTCCGGGGAGAGGTGACTGCGGGGATGCTGGGAGCGGACTACCGCTGGCGCGGAGGATGGCTGGCGGGCATGCTTCTGGCCCGCAGTCAGGGGGACGGATCCTTTGAAGTGGGTGAGAGTTCTGGACAGATTACATCCGGCTTAACGGGCATCTATCCGTATGTGTCCTATACGCGTGCAGGATGGGACGTTTGGCTGACTGCAGGTGCGGGGAGAGGACGCGCCGAAATGCCCGGAATAGAAGGGGATCTCACCTCCCGTCTGGGAGCAGCAGGAATACGGGGCACGCTGGCATCCGCCGGTTTTGCCGGGCTTCATTACCATGGAGATATTCTAGTAACCGATGCAGAGATTCCAGATCACGGCATCACGGCAGAGGTATATCGGATCCGGGCAGGTCTGGAAGCCAGTGTACCGATCCATGAAGGGATTCGTCCCTACATTGAGGCAAATGTGCGACGGGATGGCGGCAGTGCAGAAACGGGTACCGGACTGGAACTCGGCGGCGGCGTGCGGTTCACAAACCCGGCATGGCACTTACAGGCAGAAGTGCGGACACAGGGACTGGTGATGCATACCGCAGACGGGTTTACCGAATGGGGAATCTCCGGATCGCTGCAACTGGGGAATCGTTCCGAGGGATTGATGATGCGTCTGCATCCATCGTGGGGGCGCAGTCAGGGCATGTCCGTGTACCGGCAGCAGACCGTCCTGGATGCGGTGCCGATCGGAGCAGATATGTATCGGACCGAAATAGAACTGGGATATGGCATTCCGTGGAAAGACGGCAGTGCCCGGCCGCTAGGAGGCATTACTAGATTACCGCAGGGGATCATGTACCGGCTGGGCAGTGAACTCCGCCCATGGGAACGATTATCCTTTTCTGTCTTCGGCTTTGCACACGGCGGCAAAACAACGCTGGGAGATACGGGCGTGAATCTGCAGGGGGCGCTTCGGTATTGACCGCACAATGACCGCTCACCAGACGGCAAGATGCTTTCTGGATCTGCACGCACAGGCAGGTGGGAAGTGCCCCGGCATTACCGCTTGATGAAAACATCAAAAACAGGCGTAACCGACGCTAGACACTCTGTTTGTAATGCTTCATGAATTCCAAAAACCGCCGTGATTGAGAGGCGAGATAGACAGCGGACTACCAGTGGAACAGAATATGGCGGGCAGGAGCGCTTTTGGCACATAGTCAGGGAACTGGATCGTTTGAGATACCTAATGAATCTGGAGACAGGACGCACGCGGCAGGCAACTCAGCAGACGGCATATCTACCCCGGCCTCCGAATCTTTGAATGCAGACACAAGGACAACCCCCTCACGCTACCGGAATTATAGATTCCAGGGCACAGTGATCATGGCCAGATATTTACTCTGGATGAGGGATGGCGGGGAGGGGGCTCCAATGGTGCGTGCGGCGGCTGTATATGCATATTAGAAACTGTTTTCTGCAAGGACTGCATCGAACTCTTCCTGCGTATCATGAACGATCACCGTTGCCCGCATACTGTAATGGGCGCCGCCACAGAGCTGTGCACAACTGATCTCCATTTCCGGAGAGGCATACACCTCAGTAACGCCTGCATCATAGAGTCTCGACAGAACCCTCGTAGACAGTCGCTGCCCCGCTTCCGCAAGCATGGTTGAATCGCTGGGGTTTGGATAGTCCTGCATGGCGATCCACCGGTAGGGAGCATACAGTGCACGGCGGCGCTCATCACTGGAGATCGGCATGGTCTTGGCCATCTGCCGCCGAAATTCACTGCTTGACATCTTCGGCACAAACCAGACTGGAATCTCCAGTCCGGGAATGATATCCTGTTTGACCCGCATGTTCGGAACTGCAAAACTATGGATCACATCTCTGGAACTAAGATTAACAATCACTGGACGATCCTTTACCAAATGGAGCACATTGGTGAAAATAATATCATCATCCCCCCGTGGGTCACTGGAATCAATCTGAATCGGCTTCGTGAGGGTCGTCAGCCCAAACTCACCATCCGCGCCTGGATAGACCATGTTCCAGGCAAACTGCTCTGCAATCACATTCACGATGGTTGACTCGGACTCTTCCGGGAAATCATTCTTGATCGTCGCCCATATCGGCAGTGCAAACCCCACTAGCAGGATCGCCTCTGCAACGACAACTCCTCCCTCCAGATACGAGGAAATCTTGCTCTTTACCCCCGAATAGATGGCACGGGGATGCCGCTTTGCATTGAAGCGCCATAAACAGTAGATGAAGAAAGGTGCCCAGATCAAAAACAACGCCAACATGAGCCAGTGCACCCAGCTCATCATGACATCAATCGCCACGCCATGCCCCGAGGCATCAAGCGGCATTCCCATCCATTTACTTAAATCATTCATACTTCGGCCAATCTGTTATTGGTCAGTCAACGGATCATCACTACGATGATCCGATCTTTTTCCGGATTCCAAAACCTTTGCACGGCGATGCGAACTGACAAAAAATGACCCAACACCAAACCCGACCAGCCCGATTACCGTAAGCAGGGATCCCATAGAGAAAAATAGTGCGCGAATCAGCCCCGACTCTGCGCTCCCCGTACCCAGACAGTACTCACAAGCCAGCACTGGTGTCGCCAGGGTAAACAAGGCAGTCACAATAATTCCCCGTTTCATACTATCTCTCTGATTTTTCGCCAGAACGTAATTCCGTATAAGACAAGGCCAACCCCGCAAACAAGTGCAATCAGTCCTATCCCCACCATCGCTCCGCTGGCATCCGCGACCCCACGGATCAAGGCCCATAGTCCAAGCAGAAAACTTACCGCCGTTGCGGAAACAATAAATATGATATGTACGGTCTTAAGCGACATGCCCGGTCGGAAGAAATTTTATCAGCGCCGCAATTGTCTCCTGATCGGCGTGTGCGCCAATAAAGAGGGCAAACATGGCAATCAGGAAGATCCCCGATACCAGCAGGACCCACAGGATGACCTGCCGCTCACTCACCAGGTGCATAAAATACAGTGCCACCAGCGTTGCCTTCAGGGTTGCGATTGCCAGAGCAATCAGCAGTGCAGGCGTAAATGAAATACTCAGGTACGAAACCAGCACGGTCACGACCGTCAGGATGGCAAGTGAAGTGAAGACCCAGAGATACACTTTCATGTGTTTCCTGACATCTTCGAGTGTCATTTCTTCGGCCATTGTAACGCGTTTATCTGCTAAATCAAATAGATCATCGGGAAGAGGAAGATCCATACCAGATCCACAAAGTGCCAGTAGAGTCCGGCAACTTCAATCCGATTTGTAAAATGGGCTTTGTCACGCGGTGTGCCCCGTTTCCACAATTTCGTCCCCGGCCCCCAGAAATATGCATTCAGCACAATCCCGCCGGTCACATGGATTGCGTGTAGTCCGGTGAGCACAAAATAGATGCCAAGGAAATTATTCGTTGATGCATACCAATGGTGATCAAACTTGTCTCCATACTCGAATGCTTTGACCACCAAAAATCCCAGGGCTAACAGGATGGTCAGTCCCATGTAAAGCTTATAGCGATCAAACCGGTCCATCTTGAGTGCCGCCCAGGACATGACCATGGTCACACTGGAGGCAATCAGGATCATTGTATTCAACGTTGCCAGAGGCACATTGAGAATCTCATCGGCACGCTCGGCCATCATTTCGGTGTCATACACCATCATGCCCGGCCATGCATCCGCGCCAATCCGTAAAAACACATAGGCCGCGAACAGGCCTCCGAAGAGCATGACCTCTGAAGCCAGAAACAGCCAGATGCCGAGCTTCGCATTGTTGACGCCGGTATCTGGACGCGCCGTCACCTCATAGGGAATCTGCATTGGTATATCTAGGGTTCGACAGTTTGATCCGCAGCATCGGGAAGTTGAATCGGCACTTCCTGCGGACAGTAGTCAAGTTCATGGCCGGGTACACTGTATTCGTACGGCCCGTGATATACGGTAGGAATGGTTGCAAAATTCCCGTGCCCGACAGGGGGTGTTGGCGCAGCCGACCACTCCAGTGTCGTTGCTTCCCAGTAATTGCTTTTTGTCACCTTCCTGCCCCACTTGATGCTCGTCAAAAAATTATAGATGAACGGGAGCTGAAACAGGAGCAGAACAAAGGCAGACACTGCCATAACTGAGTTGTAATGGATCACTCCTTCCGTAAAACTGTAGGTCAGTCCGCCGTCAAACAGGCGACGCGACATTCCCACCATCCCCTGATGCAGCATCGGCAAAAAGATCCCGTTCATTGCAACCATGGATCCCCAGAAATGAATCCGGCCCAGTGTCTCGTTCATCGTACGCCCGGTGACCTTGGGATACCAGTAATAGATCCCCGCAAAAAGCGCAAAAATGGTTCCCGGTGCAACCACATAATGGAAATGTCCAATCACATAATACGTATCATGCAACGGAATATCCGTTGGTGCCAGACCAAGCGGAAGCCCGGTAAGACCCCCGATCCCAAACATCGGAATGAACCCCAGGGCAAACCACATCGCTGTATTAAAGCGGATAGATCCACCGAAGAGTGTAATGAAGAGCGCCGATAAAATCACGACCGACGGGATGGAGATGATCATGGTCGTAACCTGAAAGAATGCACTGATTGCAGTTCCCATTCCGGTAATGAACATGTGATGCGCCCATACAATAAAGGACATGAATCCCAGAAATATGACGGAATACACCATCAGCTTGTAGCCCCAGAGCGGCTTTCTGGTATTATTTGCCAGAACTTCGGCGACGATCCCCATTGCCGGAAGAATCAATACATAGACTTCTGGATGTGCCAGAAACCAGAATAGATGCTGCCACAGGAGCGGGCTCCCCCCTCCGGCAACTTCCAGCGGCCCCTCTGCGGTAACGAGTCCGCTCGGCATGAAGAAGCTTGTCCCGAGGAGACGATCTGCCAATTGAAGGAAGCCTGCCGCCTCCAGCGGAGGGAAGGCTAAAAGCAAGAGAAACGCGGTGACAAACTGTGCCCACACAAAGAAGGGCATCTTAAAGTAGGTCATCCCCTCTGTACGGAGTTGAATGATGGTCACCAGAAAGTTCACTGCACCCAGCAGCGAAGACGTAATCAGTAACACCATCCCCCACAGCCACATCGTCTGCCCCATCGTCTCAATATTCGCGAGTGGGGGATACGAGGTCCAGCCGGATTTGGCGGCCCCCTCAGGGACGAAGAAGCTGGCCAACATGACGACTCCTCCCCAGAAGTAGACATGATAACTGGCCATATTCAGTCTCGGAAACGCCATATCCGGCGCACCGATCTGCAGCGGAACGACATAATTGCCAAAGGCACCCACTGCTAAAGGAACCACCCCCAGGAATACCATGATCGTACCATGCATGGCACCGAACTGGTTATACATTTCCGGGGTGAGTGCACCGAGGAGAGGGATTTCCACACCTGGGGATGCCAACTGCCACCGCATGAGGAGCATGAGGCCAAACCCAAACAGAAGGAACAGCATTGCTGTAATTCCATACTGAATTCCAATGACTTTATGATCTGTTGAAAACCAGTATTTGCTCCAGAACCCCTCCTGATGGTCGGAATGAGAATGATCGTCTGCCATGAGGTACATACCTGATTCTAACGCGGAGATGCCTGACCTGCTCTACTGATAGTTCACTGCGGCTTCTGACATCGCACCGCCGGACACCATCACCTCCATTGTCTGTTCTCCGAGTTGTTCATGCCAGGCAGTCAGTGTATAATTCCCATCTGGGAGGCCGGAGATCATGAAGGATCCACTTGCATCGGTCGTTGCGAAGTATGGGTGATCCAGCACGCCGATATAGGCCTGCATCCAGCCGTGTACATCACATTTGACTGGGACCATCACTTCTGGCAGCAAAAATTTTTTCTCCAGATAATCCCCTACGTTTGGGGTGGATTCATTGAATCCGCGATTGGTTTCCGGTCCGGAGTTTACGTTATGCTGGAAGGGATCGCTATTCTCAATGCGAATGATTTGCTCCACCTGTACCCCCATCACACGGGGCGTATACATGCACCCTACCTGATCGATGACTGCGGGTTCAGAGGGAGTCGGATAGGTATAGCCATCCGGCAGTCCGGCACTGACGTACACGAATACGTTCTGCACGGCACCTTCATTCACGAGGAGTTCTTCACTGAGTGCTTCGGTATCACGCTCGTCCGTACAATCATCATTCATGCGTACGGGTGTACGCTCAGCGGGCGTTCCTGTAAACATTACGGACCCGGAAACACCACCTGATCCCATCGGGGTCGTATCCGCTGCCTCTGCAGCACTGGCATTCTCAGACTCCTGACCTCCATCTGTCTCACCTGCACCGCCACCGCATGCAGCGATGAAAAAGATCAAAAACGTCAAAATTGCTGAAATTCGCATTGAAAAAATCGGTTTGATTAAAATTTTGTCCTCAACCCGTGCTTTTGGGCCATGAAGACACGCGAATATAAGCGTTCTTGATCAAAGATTACCTATAATTGCAGAGAAATTTCAAATTTAAACCACTTTTCATGGACTGGGTCTGGGAACTTTACAGGAAGTACATCACTAAATCCCTGATTGCCGGGGGGAACCTGCACCCTTCTGAGGCGGAACTGGAGGCTGCATTTGTAAAGGCACTTGCCGCCTCCTCAATCACGGTTCTTGTTCAGGAACCCTGGATGAATTCCGTCCGATTCAAGGGGCTTGCCCGTGCCCCCCTTTCCGAAATGACCGAACTCATCGAAAATCCGATGGGATGGCTTCGAGAGCGCTATGGCGGAGGCAAGTTCAAGTTGAACTTTCATGAGGGATGGAATTTTGTTGCTACCAAGAATTTCAAACCGGATGGGCCCCCTCTGTGGAAGGATGCCCCAGAAATTTCTTTCTGAAAACCTGCCTCCTCTTGGGCACCTTGACCTTACTTTGTCGTGTATGGATTCAGTGGGAACCGATTTCCATATCAGCAAGTGTAGTTTGTCAGATTAGGCTGCCAATCTCAAACACTGATCTGATTCGATGGATAAGCAACTCAACATCAATGACTTCGACTTAAGGGGATGCACCATTATTAGTTGGAGTTTATGGAGCTTTTGGGGGTATAAGATAGTGTTTTTTGGTTTGACTGTGCCGTTTTAATGCTCGGAGCAGTCCCTCCCACTGCCAGTCCTGTGGAATGGCGTTGAGGGAGTTCTCT
>JAJECV010000051.1 GCA_022821875.1 Rhodothermales bacterium | reverse complement strand
GCTTCTTGGAGAGATGTCCATCTGGCAGCGGAGGTTGAACAAAGGGCAGGAGGGCAGATTGGAGCGGATGCGGGCAGGGTATGAGGAAGGGAGTCGGCCCCTGTTGAAGCCCGATGAATTGCGAAGACTTCATCCGGCCCGCCAACTGCTTCTGGTGCGCCCCTACCAACCCGTCGCAGCCGATAAACTCGTCTACTACAAAGATCCTTTAACCGCTTCCCGCGCACAGCCAAACCCGTTTGTCGGCTGAGAAAATGTGTTTTGCGGGAAACAGGGGCTGCGCAGACTCAAATCGGTAATTTCCATGAACCGGTTCGTGGATTGTTTGTAGACATGACGGGGATAGATGTAGTTTATCGGTTGCGCGATCTTGCACGACAATGTGTAGAGTTGGCCGGAACAACTTTTATGAGAATCAAAAACGCCACGGTCAGGACACATGACGGCATGAGTCAGGGAGATGCTGACTAATTGCTGCTCTGAAGGCTAATGACCGAATAGGCCAGTACTTAATGCAGGAAGCATTGATAAACAACCAATTAAAATCTTGTAACTGCATGGATGCAAGGTAGCACCGAAGCGTTCCGGCTGCGTGGTAAACCATATGGATACTAGAAATGCTCAAAACGATTGAAGACATTGAGAGAAAGATCCTGTCTGGCGAAGACTCAACGGTTGAATTCGAGGAAATAAGCCTTGGCCCAAAGGGAGTCCGGTTACCCAATACGGAAGCCATCGAAGGGGAGATGGTTGCCTTTGCAAATGCAGGCGGTGGTACTATTTTGCTCGGCGTAAACGATGATGGACTTGTACAGGGGCTTCCCGATGACCGGCTCAGGGATATTGAAAACTGGATTATCAGTATTGCCACGAATAATTGCGATCCACCAATTGAACCAGTACTGATTAAGGAACGACTCCTGCGCTCTGATGGAACCGAAGCCACCATATTATTGGTGGAGATTCCGCGCGGGCTGTTTGTTCATTCAACCAGCAGCGGTCTCCACTATGTACGCGTGGGACCCGGCAAACAGATACTCGCCGGCCCCCGGCTTACTAGACTGTTTCAAAACCGAGGGCAAACTTTCGTTTTTGATGAACAACCCGTTTTTACGGCTGCACATGATGATCTAGACCATGGAAAACTAAAGCACTATTTTGGCAAATCTCCCCAGTCTATTACATGGCTGGATCTTCTCCGAAATACGAAGATTATTGTGAGTACCGAAAATGACATCCTTCGCCCAACCGTAGCCAGCCTCCTGGTATTTGGTAACACGCCCCAGGAACATTTGCGATCTGCATTTATCGAAGCCGCGATTTACCGAGGAACTCGCCGCACATCCGAGGATCTGGTACACGCGGAAAAAATCAAAGGATGCGCGGACTCGCAGATTGAACATGCAGTAACGTTTGTTAATCGTTTCATGCTCAAACCGGCCACTAAGCGTATTGGACGTATAGACTATCCACAATACGACCTGCCGGCCGTTCATGAGGCTATCGTTAATGCAGTCGCTCACAGAGACTACTCCATCATAGGATCAAAAATCCGAATGTTTCTTTACTCGGATCGCATGGAAATTTCCAGCCCTGGAGGACTGCCAAACACACTCACGATTGAGGAAATGGAATACCGTGTGTTTACACGGAATCAATTATTGGCCAACTTTCTGTCGAAAATGAAATCCTCCAGAACAGGGAACGGGTTTCTTGAATCAAGAGGCGAAGGCGTAGGAACAATCCTTGATCGCAGCGAGGCCCACTCTGGAATGCGTCCTGTCTATAATTTGCACGGAGAGGAGTTGTTGCTAACCATCTGGGCAAAACCTTCCCCTCATGAATCGCAGTTTCATTAGACGGAGTTGAATGGATGGAGATTTAGCCAATGAGGGCCAGCATAGGTTTTCTCGGTTACTCGGACCAATTCATCTGAATGCACACTAACCTGGATCTTCCGACAATGAATGACCAGGAAATGATCTAGGCCTGCGCAGATATCTGTTTCCGCCATGTCCCTGACATCATCAAAGACTCGGCAGTGAAAATTCGCCGTGACATTCAGCTAATACTCGCAGGGGGCTATTTCACCTATACCGAGGGCCTCCTCTTCCCACTCATTTCCATTTTCATCAAACCGATGGCTTTCTGTTGTGTAGCCTGCAAAAAGCCCAAGCCCGTTGCGGAAATTGGTGTACACCGTAACGGGGGTGTTTCGGGTGAGATTAGGCTCGTTTACGTATAAGTCATAATGTCCTATTGAGCGCTCGTAGGCAAATAAATCCTCACTGAGTGCCGTAACCGTAACCCTGAAATATTTCCCTACGGACTCGAAAATATACGGCTCGAATGTAATTTCAAATTCCACCGTTGTCGCCTCAAATAATCGATCCGAGAAATACGCACCTCCAATGAACACATTATCAAAGTCAGGATATAGCGGATCATCAACCGCCTCTGGGTAAGCATAAAGTGATGGCCAGGTACTCTGAAATAACAGGAAATCATACCCTTTCCCGGAATCCGTACTATCTCTGAGGTTAAGCCCTCCCCCTGTGACCCGACAGGACGGCCGCACCTGATCAAGATTCACAGAGTAATAATTCTTGCCTGACATGTCTGAAAGTCGGAGACGTACTGTATAGAGGTCTTCTTCCGAGGAGCCCTCATTTGATGTTCTTTTTATATCCAGCAGTTCACTTTGTACGGGCGGTGCCCAGGATGACGCTTCTGCCTGAATGAATCCAGGAGCGTTCACTTGCACGCTATATCTTGTCCCAGTGGCGGGACGGTGCTCATGCATACTTCGGTAGACTCCATCATTGACATATTTCAGTGTATCACGAAACTGGTTCTCACCAAAGATTACAATTTCTGCATTCGGCACGATAAGTTCACTATCAGACAGATTCGACTCAACTGGAACGCTCTTACCCACATGGAACTTCCACAAACTGTCGGGAGAAAATAGCGCTTCCACGACCAACTTGGACTGGTAACTATCGGGGAGGTCCAGATCAACAACTGACTCGCATCCACAAAGTACGCCAATGAGTACGATTACCTTCCACTCACGCATCATTCAAACTTCCATTCCCAGGAAACAGACGGCAGCAACTGTAACAAACTTATTTGCCGATACGAAAGTGGCGACCGTGTAACCGAGTCACTTTTCGGGTATACAAACATCGGATTCTTGTTGTTGTAGGCATTGTACAGTCCTACCGATATTGTGCGCTCTCCCCACGATTTTTCCTTACGGAAATGCATACCGATATCAAGACGGTGAGACGATGGTGCCCGCGCTGAATTGACTGGGCCAAAATCTAACAGATCCGGCAAAAAATAATACTCCAGTGACGGAAATTCTCCCGAGGAAACATAGCGACCAGAGGCCACCCAGACCGGGTAACCACTCCCATAGGTCCAGACTGCGGACAGATGCTTATTGCCTGAGAGTTTGTATTGCAGAACCACCGAAATATCGTGGCGACGATCAAAGCCATCCGGAAAGGACAGTCCGTCGTTCAAGGATTCAAACTGCCTCGTAGTCCGTGCCCAGGTATAGCTTATCCATCCCGTCAGGCGACCTTGTTTCTTATTCACAAAGAACTCGGCTCCGAAAGAAGAACCTTTCCCGATCTCTACAATATCCGGCCAATTCAGGAAAGCCGACCGAAGCCTGTCCGCCCCCATCTTATATTCAAGATGCCCCTCCATCCGTTTAAAGTAGCTCTCTATTGAGACATCATAATCACCATTTCGGTAACTCTGATGAATCCCCAAAGCCAACTGATAGCCCCTCTGAGGAGTAATCAGATCCATACTGGGAATCCAAAGATCTGTAGGAAACGAGGCACCGCTACCTGTCAGCAGGTGTACATACTGCTTTGACCTCGCATAAGATACCTTCACGGCTGTCCGGTCATTTACACGCACACGGACCCCCAACCGCGGCTCAATAGAACCATATCTCCTGTCGTCCGCATCGTACCCCGAAATCCGAATCCCCGTTGACACGCGCAGAGCATGATGCAGTTGTATTTCATCCTCTGCATATAGAGCAATCTCTCTTGATCTAAGCGTTCCTGTCGGAGTCTGAAGCAGATTTAGCGGAGGCCTCCCCGACTCGTCCAGCCTGGTCTGTGTACTTCCAGGGGTAAAGTTATGAAGAACTGCCTCGAAACCGAAACGTGCATAATGTCTTGAGTTCGGAATAAATTCAAAATCTATCTTCGCAGTCCAGTCAGTAATTTCTGAATGCCATGTCTGATCATATTGAATGGTTTCACCATCTGTTTCCTCGAAGGAATCCGTGCCTGAATAAAAGCGATATTGGGTCACACCTACGAGAGTGTTCGAGAACAGACGGTCCCCAATGAGTCGATTCCATCGGAGAGATCCCAGACGGTTATGCCAGCCCAAGTTGTATGTAAAGTGGTCATCCGCACCTGGCACAGGAATTGGTTTTCTCTTATAGGCGAACCAATCCTTTCCTGCATAACCACTCAGATAGATCCGATCTCTGGACGATAAAATATAGTTGACTTTCGCATTCAAATCGTAAAAAGCAAATCTGTATCGGTTCCTGGCAAGCAACTGAAAGGGGCGCAGCAGTTGATCAATGTAGGTCCGCCGACCAGAGATCAAAAACGATGCACGATCTTTCACAATGGGTCCCTCAAGCATTGCCCGAGAGGAAAACAGCCCAATTCCCCCTTCGCCTTCAAACTTTTTCAGATTCCCCTCTTTCATGGTGTAATTCACGACCGAGGAAAGACGACCTCCATACCTTGCTGGAAACCCTCCCTTGATAAACTCCACCCGCTTCATTGCAGCCGAGTGAAAAACACTGAATAGACCAAATAGATGATTGGGGTTGTAGAGTGTAAGTCCATCCAGTAAAATAAGATTCTGATCTGCACGCCCACCTCGCACATAGAGTCCGCTGGTCCCCTCTATCCCCGATTGCACACTCGGCAGGAGTTGAAGCGCCTTCTGGATGTCAATTTCTCCAAAGATCACCGGCAGCGTCTCAATCTCCTCTATCGGGATTTCGTGGCGGCTCATCTGTACTTCATTGAATCCTGATTCTCGATCTGCAACGACTTCAAGATCATCCATGCGGATAATTCTAGGTGCCAGCCGTACGATCAGTGTCGTATCCTTCGTAAGTTCAAGACGACTTAGAGCCGGCTCATATCCGACATGTGAAACCAGAAACTGAATGGATCCTGGCTCCGTCGTGATGCTGTAGAACCCATACTGATTGGTCGTACCGCCGATCTCTAATACCGGAATGGATACACTTGCCCCTGGAATTCGCTCCAAACTCGTTGAATCTTCCACATAACCACTGATCGTAACGGACTGTGCAATCGCAACTTCTGCCTGGGCACTGAAGAGGAAAAAGACGCAACCGCCCAACCAGCTCAACCTCATCCGAAGGAAGTTCCCAAATTTGGACATGTTAGTAGGAGGCAGATGAGAGCTTAGGTACGGCCATTTCAAAACTCGTTACCAGAAGAAGTAGTGGATTCCGAGTGCAAGGGCAGGTGACGGGGATGGCTCAATACCGTCCGAATTGTTCACCACTACTCCCGTATCAGCAGATAAAACCCAGCCCTTACCCTTAGACTTTCTACCGATCCGAAAATCTGCACTGACACCTCCACTGAACTGATACCATATTGAGGAAGATTCCATCTCTCTATCCATTCTGGTAACATGCCCAAAAGCATTTAACTTTATCCTCTTCCAGTCCTTTAAGGGATGATTATAGCGAGCACCCAGGTGAATAAAAAATCCATCGCCAGCATTACCCAATCCAGCCATAAAAACTTGGACAGGCTTGTACCGGATGCTGAATCCTCCACCACCATCAAAGATTATCGCGGAGACTGTCCCTATACCAACTCCAGACTGAGCATGCAGAGGTTGTACGACAAAGGGAGTCACCAGAAAAAAAGTGACGAATGAAATCGTACAGAATTTGCAACTCCTACACAATGGGGATATGGTGTGTATGAAAGTAGTCATTGAACAAGAAACATACTGAATTAACTTACCGATGTTAGAATTGCATCCGGCCATGAATGCAGGCAATCCAAGAATGTAAACAGTGCTCATGACGCGGATGCTCGAAAGAACCAAAAACTCTAGATTTGATAGATAACGCATTAGGAAATATTTTTGGTATGGATTACCCCTAATCAAGCGATTTGGTTAATCGTACTTCATTTGCTACTGACATCTCTTACCTCGTCTTTTTCGGGCCGACGGGAAAAACTTACTTTCCCGTTTGCGCATTAGATAAAGACGAATAGCAAGAAATGTGCCACTCGTTTAGGAAATGGGGAAACTTCGTGTTTTCGCCTACTACATTGGATTACCTGCCCGGTTAATGTACACCGCCCAAAGTACACCCTGTCAAGCAAAGTTTTGCAAGATTATTCCAATCCCGGCTCGAATTCACAGAATCTTCACACAAATCCCATTTTTTCGGCCTATAACGGCTCTGAACTGACAATTTTGGCAGGGATTCTCGCCCCCAATGCATTAATGTTACCATCAATGGTCTGAGGCCCCAACCATCAACTTCGCTTTACCAGTGCTTCCGCTGCCATCCTGACCTGACCATGGCGGGGGAAACTGTCGAAGACGGGGATATGGGGATGCGCCATTGTTAGTTGGAGTTTATGGAGCTTTTGGGGGTATAAGATAGTGTTTTTTGGTTTGACTGTGTCGTTTTAGTGCTCGGAGCAGTCCCTCCCACTGCCAGTCCTGGGGAATGGCGTTGAGAGAGTTCACTTCAATGTCCAGGCACGCCGTGGCAATCCATCGCTGGCGCTGATTCGAGTTGCACCATCGGGTAACTCTGCGGGTCGTGTGTGCAAGTCCGCCGTTGATGCTCTCAATAATGTTCGTGGTTCGGAGCCAATCCCGCAGTAATTTGGCCACGCCCAGCTTATGG
>JAJECV010000115.1 GCA_022821875.1 Rhodothermales bacterium | reverse complement strand
TGGGCGCATCCGGTGCAGAGATCGCCTGCGTCGTTGCAGAGGACTCATTGGAGGATGCGCCGGTACCAATACGATTGATCGCAGAGACGCGGTAGTAGCGCGTCGTGCCTTCGGTAAGCCCCGTATCCGTGTAGGTTGTCTCATTATTTCCAGTGTTCTCCACCAGAGGATCATCCGGCCAGTCTGTCCCATCCGCGGAGCTCTCAATTTGATACCCTGTAATGGGGACACCACCGTCATCATTGGGAACCGTCCAGGAAAGAACGATCTGGGTCGGTCCGGAAGCGGTTGCCGTTAAATTCCTCGGCACATCCGGTGCACTGGCCTCTGTCGTTGCAGAGGCCACAGCGGATAGAGTGCCCGCGCCAACAGAATTAATGGCAGCGACGCGGTAATAGTATGTCGTGCCTGGGTCAACCCTATCTATAAAGGTTGTGCCATCAGGATCGCCAGTATTCGGTATGATCCTCTTCCAGGGCCAGGGAGCCTGGCCATCGCGAGATCTCCAAATGCGGTAACCCGTAATGTCCGATCCACCATCGCTACCGGGAGCTATCCATCTAAGAGTGATCTCATTGCGCCCGGTAGCCGTCGCAGTTAACCCCGTTGGCGCACCCGGTGCCGTCGCAGTGGCAGACGCTGTTGCATGGACCACATTGGAACTCAATCTGCTCACGCCTCTGGAATTAATGGCAAAGACACGGTAATAATACGTCGTGCCTGACTGAAGCCCCGTATGTGAGTAGGTCGTGGCCGTACTGTTGGTATTCCCCCCTTCCAGATTCGTCCAGTTCCCTGTTCCATCAGGAGAAACCTGAATGCGGTACCCGGTAACCGCTGCTCCAGCATTATCATTGGGAGCGATCCAGGAAAGGTTGATCTGATTTTGCCCGGAAGGGGTCGCACTTAATCCGGTGGCACCACCCGGTGTGCCCGCGGTTGCACTGGCTATATTAGACCAGCCGCTATGGCCATCTTTGTTGACGGCTTGGATTCGGTAATGAAGAGTCTGGCCTCGTTGACGATTCAAATGCTTGGCCGTAACTCCTACCCATGAGCCTAGTTCTGTCCAACTGTTCCCTGCATCGGAAGACCACTGAATAATATACCCCGCAATCATTGATCCGCCGTCATCGGCGGGGGGTTTCCACGAAATATAGATTTCATCTTTGCCTCCGTGTGCTGTTAGATCCCTTGGCGGATCAGGGGGGCCGGCATTAGGCCCAGTACGCATGTAGGCGCTGCCAACTCGGACCGTATTCGCAGCGACATCCGTTCTGCCATCGCCATCCTCAAATGAATCCCTTAACTTGTCATACTCTAAAACTCCATACCCGGCAAGTATGGCACCGGAGTCAATGACGGACAGATCAATCTGGCTGCGCCCTACATCCAGATTCTGATGGGAATCCAGTCGCAGACTTCCAGTCCCCTGTGCCAACACTCCAAGCGGAAAAAGCACCATGAGTAACAGCAGGAAGCATAAATTGATTATCTCCTCTGAAAAATGGGGGGGGGAATGACTATGTTAAAGGGGAAGTGATAATCCGTTGAATGGTTGAACTGCATGGTGTTTTCGCAAGTCTCTAATATGCAGGAAATATACGAATCACGAATTAATCAATCAAACCTGCCGAAAACTCTTTATGAATGCGTTAGTGTTGGAAATAATTGACATCTCATTTTTCTTTGGCGGGAATCTGGGAGACGGACATGTATCAGGTTAAGGATCAGAGCAAATTTCAAATTCGACAGAGCCCGAAAAATTACAGAGAAACCGTTACCTTAACAAGGTTGTCATTCTGACCGTTCTCTGTTCTTCGGTCTGTAGAACAGAGAGATAGGCATCACTGGCGAGGGGTATAGCGACAACTGGAATGACAGCTAAGGTGGGGTTTTGTCCGCCAGAGACACCGTGTCTTGTTTTGTGTAATTGCAGAAACATGTGAATTCCTCCAATGGGCTTTCTGGCAGGTGGATTGGCCCGGGTGCACATTGCCGCGTAACAGGTTCAACTCTGGAGTCCAGAGTACCCGTATATTGGTGTCCGCATTCAGGCTGGCAGACCATACATTTGAAGTTGCAGTGTGTCCTTCCCTTTCGGGGGATTCCCCGCGAAACATTCACATAGCAGGAAATGCCGCATATTGAGCTAGAACGTGACCGTGGTCGTCATTGAAATCGTCCGCGGTGCACCAAGCCAGGCGGCATTTTCCGTAATGGCGGACAGATAGGTTCGGTCGAACAGATTGTTTGCAACCAGCGAGAATTCCGTTGACCGAAGCAATCGGCTCAGTGATTCTCCCGATAAGCGGACATAGGTATCAACGATCCAATAGGCATCCGAGTACCAGTCAGCAGCCAGACTTACACGACGCGAAGCCGTATACTTCGCGGATATCCCCGCACTGAACGGGCCAGAACGGTCCACAGAGACAACCCAGAGTTGATCCGGTACACCCGTGACATCCGTACCGGGTAAGGTTCCCTGACCTGCATCCACCGCCGCATCGCCGCTGCCAATATACTCTGAGTTGTTACGCGTATAGGCAGAATAGAGGGATGTTTTACGGGGTAATTGCACCGTGGCGGAGAGTTCAAACCCACGCGTATCTAAACCGCCGGCATTGAAATATGCCCCTCCGCCTGGAATGAGATAATTTGGCCCGGCGGCAGTTTGCGGGCCGAGAAATACAATGCGATTCTGGAAATCCACCGCATACCAGGTGCCGCTCAAAGCAATCCGGCTCCCCGAAAACTGGATGCCTATATCAATATTTGAAGAGGTTTCCGGCTCAAGCGTATCAAGGCTCCGGCCGGGCACTTCCAGGAGTGCCGAAGTGAATGCCCGGAAGTTCCCGGAGTAGCCGGCAAACAGACGCAGGCCATCAATTGGTGACTCATACGTAATTCCACCGGAGAAGAGGAGATCCGAGTTGGAGTCTATGTTCAGATCTGGATTCACATCGAACAGATCGGTGCGGGAGATTTCCACGAGAAACTGTCGGATACCGGCACTGGCCGTAAAGGGCCCCGCATAAAGCGTCTCTTCAAGATACCATCTGAAGATGCGCTGTGGGAACTCCCAGTCGTATTGGTGCCAATAAGGCTGCTCATCCTGTGCGGGACTGATCAAAGGATCCAGGATACGGTGCCAGTCCCGGCCAAGGAGGCGGCGTGAGTGCTCATACCAAATTCCACTGCGTAATGAACTGCCAACCTCTCCAAACAATGCAAACCACTCTTTCGCAATTGAGACACCGATACGGTCTTTTCCGTAGTGGCTGTGACGATACGACTGAACAGCGGTCGCTCCCCGGTGACATGCAGGGTCCACTTCCGGTCCTCCTGCGCCATAATAGTTGAAAATATAGGATGAGGTACATCCGGGTTCGGGGGATACGGCCGTGCCATTTTGATCAATAAAATGGATTCGCCCGAGTTGCTGTCCGCCGCGGATTGGGGGGCCGCCCTGCAGTTCGGACTCCGGCCCGCCCTGATCCTCAGAGAGATCCACAATGTATGGAGGCATCCAGTCTCCCCGACCTCTATTTTGATGGACATAGGCTCCTGTGGTGATGGAGATAGCTGTGCCAGCCGCCCAGTTGGCTTTGACGTAACCAAAGGTGTTTCTTCGCACGGTCTTCCAGCCGCGGCGGTAGAACTGGTTCAGGTAAGGTACGCCCGGCCATTCGCCAATCAGGCGGTCCCACCGCGGGTTTGCCCGAAAATCAGCTTCGCTGTAAATCCGCTGATAGGCTTCTTCATTAACCAGATCGTAGGAAAAATAGCCGCGGAGATCAAGAGGCCCAAAGGTTGAGATGAGTTTTGCAGCAACATGCTCGCGTTCATTCTGTGCGGAGCCCTGCATCCAGTCGGTTCCCTCCTGATGAATTGCTGTCATCCAGCCTTGTGCTTTTTTCCAGAACAGTGGTCCAGAGTCAATCCGCATGGCGATCCGTCTTACATTATATTCACCAACGGTTGCCGAAACGGTGTAACGTCGCTCAGGTGCGGGATCGTCCGTGATATAATTGAAGGTTCCGCCGAGTGCCTCTACCGACTGAGAGGCAATGTCAGCCGTTCCCTGTGACACCTCAATACCCCCCAGATTGGCAACGTCAACGAAACGGTTCGCCTTTGCCCCGCTCCAGTAATCAGAGGTGCCATTTGAGAATCCATCAATCGTGGTCCCGATTTGTGACTCATTGATCGTGACTTGAAAGCCCCGCATGGCAACATTACTTGACCAGTCATCCATACCGTATGCACCACCTTCCTGAACACTTACGCCAGGCAGGTTGTCAATGACGGAGGCCACGCTGGTCGCAGGAGACTGCTGACGTATCATTGGAGCGGCGACCACATTACTCGCAAAGATCTTCGGTTCTTCGCCGACAATGCTGATTTCCTCCATCTCAACCACATCAAGCTGCATACGAACATCAATCTGTGTGACACCGGGAGTCACTGTGCGGCGCTGCGTTTGAAATCCCACAAAAGAGAAAACCAGCATATTGCCCTCAGTTTGAATCTCAATCGTGTACCTGCCCTGCTGATCCGTGGTAGTGCCGATAGACACGCCATCCACTACAATTGAGACACCTGCCAGGGGCTCATTCGAGCCATCGGATACCACGGTTCCCGTAATCAATATTTGTGCGCTGCTACTCTGGTGAAGCAGCGAGAACAACAAAATGAAAAAGAGTCCAGTCCAGTTTTTTGTGATTGCGCGAATGAATAAACAAATCTGTTTCATCGTAGATAAACGGCAGAAAGAGTCGTGCAGGTTTTATTCAGGCATTCTAGACCGAGCCCCAAGTTATGAATTAATCTATGAAGTGACAACGGGTTGTCGGGAGAGTTGGAAGTTTCCAGGTAGAATCTTGATACAGTTGTTGTGACTTTCGTGGAACGGATTCCCGGTGAAGACGGCATTGGTGAGTGGGGGGAGACGGGTATGATCTCGGTGAAATAAACCAAAAACACCGGATGTGAACGGTCTGATGGTGTGGGGAGCGGGTTGATGTAGGCGGCCCGGTGTGAGATCAAGAGAGGTTGAGGCCGCATTCTGCAGCCGTCAGGTACCATTCGAAGTCAGGCAACCGGCGCACATCTGAGCAATTTAAGTTGCAGAATGGTTCAGACGGGCGGAACCCGCATTCCCGGAATACCGTTCCACCGGGGCTGTACCAATTGAGGTGACGAACATTGACTGAAACAAGCGACAGGATCGAACAGGATGCCGCCAGAGATTTCACGGGCAGCCGCCGTACCCATGTGGAATTCAGGGGAATCAAAAAGAGTTACGACGGGCAGACTCTGGTCGTCAAGGATCTGGATCTCAGTATTCGAGCGGGGGAGTTTGTAACACTGCTTGGCCCATCGGGATCAGGAAAGACGACCATCCTGATGATGCTTGCCGGCTTTCAACCCCCCACAGCAGGTGAAATCCTGCTGGACGGGAATCCTATTCATGACCTGCCGGCACGCAAGCGCGGAATCGGGATGGTATTCCAGAATTATGCACTTTTCCCGCACATGAGCGTCGGAGCAAACCTTGCATTCCCGCTGGAAGTGCGCGGTATCAGAGCGGAAGAACGCAGGGAGCGGGTGGAGCGGGCACTGGGTCTGGTACGCCTTGAAGGCTTCGCCGACCGCCGGCCTGGACAGTTATCCGGCGGTCAGCAGCAGCGGGTTGCAATTGCAAGAGCGCTCGTCTTTGAACCCAGTCTGGTACTGATGGATGAACCCCTGGGAGCACTGGACCGGAGCCTGCGTGACGAGATGCAGTATGAAATACGGCACATTCATCAGGCACTGGGAGTAACGATCGTCTATGTAACCCATGATCAGCAGGAGGCAATGGTGATGTCGGACCGGATTGCGGTGCTTCGAGATGGAATCATTGAACAGCTTGCCGTGCCGGAGGGACTGTATGAAGAACCCGAATCCGCCTTTGTTGCACGGTTTATCGGGGAAAGTAATCAGCTTCGCGGACGCGTCTGTGCTATTTCGGAGGAGGGGGATGTCTGCGATGTGGAAACAGATGGAGAGGTGCTTTCTGCCCTGAAAGTTGGACGGTGCCAGGTGGGGGATCAGGTGACGCTCTCCATTCGCCCTGAGCGCATTAAAATCAACCCGGCAGCGGGCCGCTACACGAACGAGGTGGATGCAGTGGTGGAGGATTTGACCTTTCTGGGTGAGCAGCTTCGTATCCGCCTGGCCGCCTGTGGCCGGGAGGATTTTATTGCCACCATCCCCAATATTGTCGGACACGGTGGATTAGTGAAGGGGGATTCCATTCGCATCGGATGGACGGTCATAGATTGTCGTGCCCTCAATCACGAGGAATTTGGACTTTAAAAGTAAATATTCATGAATTATCGTTTTAGTTCGTTTTTTACCACCATTCTGGCGATCCTGTTTGTGGTCTCGTGCGGGACAGAGTCATCCCGCTCCATCACAGCCGTGTCCTGGGGAGGTTCCTATGGACGTGCCGTCAACGAGGGGGTCAATATTCCATTCACGGAAGAGACGGGTATCAATATTCAGGTTGAAGATTATAACGGCGGCCTTGCCCAGATTCGCGCACAGGTGGAGATCGGAGAGATTCACTGGGATGTTGTGGACCTTGAGATGGCCGAAGCAGTGCGGGGTTGTGATGAAGGACTTCTGGAGCCGATAGATGTGGCATCACTACCTGACGGCCCCGACGGAACACCGGCGGCAGAGGATTTTGTGGAGGGTTCAATGACCGATTGTGGGGCAGGCAGCGTCTTTTTCTCGACCGTGTATGCCTACAACGAAGAGAGTATCCCCGGCACCAAACCGAGTACAATAGCGGATTTTTTTGATCTCCAGACGTTTCCCGGTCGCCGGGGCATGCGGCGCGTTCCGCAGGTGAATCTGGAGTTCGCCCTGATTGCAGACGGGGTACCACGGGATCAGGTGTATGCCGCGCTGGACACCCCTGAGGGGATAGATCGCGCATTTTCAAAACTTGAAACCATCAAGGACGAGGTGATCTGGTGGGAGGCCGGTGCACAGCCGCCGCAGATGCTGGCGGACGGGGAGGTGGTGATGAGTACGGCCTATAACGGCCGCATCTTTAACGCACAGGTGCTGGAGGATCAGCCGTTTGTGATTGTATGGGATGGACAGTTGATGGGGATCGGTCAATTCGTGGTCGTTGCAGGTACTCCCCGGCTTGAGGAGGCGATGGAATATCTTGCTTTTGTGACCAGTGCGAAGTCCATGGCGGAGATCGGTCGTAGAATTTCCTATTCGCCCGCCCGCCGGTCAGGTATGCCGCTGGTGAGTACGCATATAGAGAAGGGGATCGACATGGAACCGCATATGCCGGGCAGTCCTGTCAATGCGGCACAGGCCTTACGCTTTGACTGGGAGTGGTGGGCAGACCATCAGGATGAGATGAACGAGCGGTTTAGTGCATGGCTGGCTCGTTGAGATTTCCGGTTGATCCACATCGTCGAACGCAGTTACGGGCGCTTGCACTTGTTGCTCCGCTTGTGATCTATATTGGGGTGACCTTTATTGCTCCGCTGGGGACGATGTTGACGCGGAGCGTTTACGACCCTGTGGTGGCGGATGTACTCCCGGAAACCCTGGAACTCCTTGAGCAGTGGGACGGAAGAACCCTGCCTTCTGAAGCAGTGTTCGCGGCGGCAGCCGCAGAGATCAGGCGTGCGGCCGCCGCGCGAAGTCTGGGGCAGGTCGCCGGCAGGGTCAACCGCGTGCAGGGTGGGCTGCGAAGTGCGGTCACCCGGACGGCACGGGAGTTGCGTGATATAGAGGCGGGTCCCTGGCGCGAATCCATGACGGCGATTGATTCCGTCTGGGCGGATCCGGCGACCTGGCATGCCATTCAGGTTACGGGCGAGCGCTTCACTGCACGCCACTACGCGAATGCTCTGGACCTGCAGCGTCTGCCGGATGGTTCTTTGGCACCACAGCCTGTGGAGCGGCGGATTTATCTGAAACTGTTCTGGCGGACCCTGCTGGTAAGTACGGTGATTACGCTGCTCTGTCTGATTCTGGGGTACCCGGTTGCGCATTTGATTGCCCGTTCCCCGACGGGTCGTGCGAACTGGCTGCTCATTTTAGTGCTGGTCCCCTTCTGGACCTCGCTTTTGGTGCGCACAACATCGTGGATTGTCTTACTGCAGACCCAGGGGGTGCTGAATGATCTTCTGGTGGCAATCGGGCTGGTCAGTGACGACGGGAGAGTGGCGATGGTTTATAACATGACCGGTACGATTGTTGCCATGACGCATGTGCTGCTCCCGTTTATGGTTTTGCCGCTGTATTCGGTCATGCGCGGGATCCCTCCGACGTATATGAATGCGGCGGCTTCACTCGGGGCCACGCCTGTGCAGGCATTCCTGCGGGTTTACTGGCCGCAATCACTTCCTGGAGTCGGGGCTGGTGCACTTCTGGTTTTTATTCTGGCAATCGGTTTTTACATCACGCCCGCGCTGGTTGGAGGGAGCGATGGGCAGCTCATCTCGAACATGATCGCCTATCACATGCAGACCTCCCTTAACTGGGGCCTTGCTGCCGCGCTGGGGGGAGTGTTACTGGTGGGGGTGATTGTTCTGTATGTTGTGTACGAACGGCTGGTTGGAGTTGAACGAATGGGGCTGGGATGATGATGGGCACCGTGAAGTTGGGACCTGGGCGAATCGTCTATTTGTTTTTTTGCGCCCTTGTATTTGTGTTTCTGGTGGCACCGATCATTGTGATTGTTCCGCTCAGCTTCAATGCCGAGCCTTATTTTACTTTTTCGGAGGCGATGTTAAGGCTGGATCCGGAAGCGTGGTCGTTCCGGTGGTACCGTGAGATTATTCAGAATGAGGTGTGGAGAAACAGTCTGGTGAACAGTATTGTCATCGGAATCAGTGCGACGCTGCTGGCGACTGTACTCGGCACAACGGCGGCGCTGGGGCTTGCAAGCCCGAACATGCCGGCACGGCGTGCGATCATGGGAGTGATTATTTCACCAATGGTGACTCCGGTGATCATTGCAGCAGCCGGTATGTTTTTCTTTTATTCGGGTCTTGGACTTGGGCAGACCTATCTGAGCATTATCCTGGCTCACGCCACACTGGGAGTTCCCTTTGTGGTTGTCACGGTGACGGCCACCTTAGCCGCCTACGATCCTACGCTCAACAATGCGGCAGCGAGTCTGGGGGCAGGTCCGTGGACGACCTTCCGGCGGATCCAGTTTCCTCTGATTGCACCGGGGGTGATGTCGGGCTCTCTTTTTGCCTTTGCCATTTCGTTTGACGAAGTGATTGTGGTACTGTTCATGGCGGGTACGGAGCAGCGCACGATTCCGCGTCAGATGTGGTCAGGAATCCGGGAGCAGATCAGTCCGGCGATTTTAGCGGTTGCGACGTTTCTGATCGTATTTGCTGTGCTTTTACTTTTTACGGTCAACTGGCTGAGGCGGCGGGGAGAAGCATAGGAGTCTGTGGATCAGGAGCGACCTGGATGCAGGTGTGACCGTCTGTAGAAGCAGCAGTCCAGACACTCTTCGACCAGAGAACCGGCTGGAGTCACCGAGGCTGACCGGAATTCAGGAGGCTGCTGCAATGTCTTTTTGATGTACAGAGCAGGGGTAGAATGTTTCCCATCCAGAGGTTGATTTCCGAACCGTATCCAAAAGGGCGGTCTATGGATCATAATCGTCAGATAAAGTGTAGATGAGGGCTGCTTTTACTTCGCCAGTCGGATTCAAGTACGTGAACACGGGGATGGGAACCTTCACTGTTTGGGAGTCCCGGGTTAAGTCTTCATATCCCAGACGGTACGACGTTCAGACAGTCTTCACGATTGACTCCGTGTGGTTAGTCGCGAGTTGACTCGTCGTCTTCTTTCCGCACTCCCTCCGTTGATCAGTAAAGAGGCAGTAACTGATACGCAGATGCACAAAAACGCCAGCAAACCTATGATATGCAGCATCATCCCGTGACCTGCTCGTTGATATTCAGGAAGTCGGTTGGGCCTTAGTAAAATTACTCTCCATCGGTTGCGTTCGTCCGATTTACTACGAATCAATGCGATA
>JAJECV010000096.1 GCA_022821875.1 Rhodothermales bacterium | reverse complement strand
TGGGCGCATCCGGTGCAGAGATCGCCTGCGTCGTTGCAGAGGACTCATTGGAGGATGCGCCGGTACCAATACGATTGATCGCAGAGACGCGGTAGTAGCGCGTCGTGCCTTCGGTAAGCCCCGTATCCGTGTAGGTTGTCTTATTATTTCCGGTGTCTTCCTCCAGAGGATCATCCGGCCAGTCTGCCCCATCCGCGGAGCTCTCAATTTGATACCCCGTAATGGGGACACCACCGTCATCATTGGGAACCGTCCAGGAAAGAACGATCCGGGTCGGTCCGGAAGCGGTTGCCGTTAAATTCCTGGGCGCATCCGGTGCACTGGCATCCGTCGTTGCAGAGGCCACAGTGGATAGAGTGCCCACGCCAACAGAATTGATCGCAGAGACGCGGTAATAGTACGTCGTACCTGGGTCAACCCTATCTATAAAGGTTGTGCCAGCCGACATAGTATTCGGTACAATCTCCCTCCAGGGAGCCTGGCCGTCAAGAGACCTCCAAATGCGGTAGGCCGTAATGTCCGATGTGCCACTATTATTAGGCGCGGTCCACTCAAGGTCGATTTGATTGCGCCCGGAGGCCGTTGCAGTTAATTCCGGCCTCCCCGGTCCCCCAGCTGTTGCGCTGACTACAGAAGGGGCACTCATTTCATCATCATCATTGATGGCAAAGACACGGTAATGATACGTTACACCTGGATCACGATTAGCATGAGATACGTAGATTATTTTAGCATTTGTCACATTCTCCCAAGTATCCCCTGCATCGGAAGAAACGTCAACTTTGTACGAACGAATCGCTGATCCACCGTCGTCGGCGGGGGGGGCCCAGTAAAGATCAATCGAAGTTGGTCCTCCGAATGCTTCTAAATACGATGGCGGATCAGGAGGATCAACGTTAGGACTGATCGTCACATGAATTCCTTCGGATCCCCCCACATTCGCAGCGGCATCCGTCTTATTACCGTCATCCTCTAATGAATGCTCTGATGAGATGTCGTCTGAATTTCCATTCTCCTTGAATATCGTGGGGAGAGCATTGACGGAGAGATCCTGGGGCAGGTCAATCTGATTGCGGCCCTCGACCAGATTCTGCGGGAGAGCTAACTGCAGATTTCCATTTCCCTGTGCCCATGCTCCTATTGGAAAAACCAGTAGGAATAACAGCAGGAAGTGTATACTGCTGAATCCCCAATGAAAAAATGGGGGGGGGTAGTTGACTAACTTAAGGGGAGAATAATAGTCCCATGAATGATTAAACCGCATCATGTCTTTGCATGTCTGATTGTGAACAACAAAAATATGAATTACAAACAAATCAAACTTGCTGCCAAGTCTGATAAAGATACTGCTGGAGGAGATTTTTGGGAGCATACAAATTTCTCGTTGAGACTCCGAACAGCAATTTACTGAAAATTTAAGTTCTTTGTCTCCACGAAAATCAGGGAGATGCAAATATAGATATCGTTCCCATTCACACCCCAAATCCTGCGCTACAGTTCATATTCTGGTTGGCATTCGGATTCTCTGGACTGATTCGTCTCTCAAGCAGTCAGATCTTTCTGCGCGGGTTTAACTGAATTCTGATGAGCATACACCGAATCTCTGCTGCTTTCATTCTCTCGGATGAGACCCGTGAACATCAACGATGCAAATCTCGTTCATTGCCTTTGATGTCATTCAACCCAGACAGAGGATGCAACTTGGATTTGTAAGCGCAATTGTACCGGAATTATCCGTTGAGGAGGTCCTTTCTCTTGCCTCAGACCTTTCTTATGATTGTGTTGAGTTGATGTGTTGGCCAAAAGGTAAAGCCACCCGGCGCTATGCAGGGGTTACGCATGTGGATGTGCAATCGCTGGATCAAGAGAAAGCACGAATCCTTCAAATCCTGAGTTCTGAAACCGGTGTTGCAATCAGTGCACTGGGCTACTATCCGAACCCATTATCTCCAGACTTGGAAGAGGCAAAAGTTTCCATTCTTCAAATCCAGCGTATGGTCGATGCGGCGGCACTGCTTGAACTGGATACCGTAAATACATTCATCGGCCGCGATTGGCACCGCTCCGTTGAAGATAATTGGGCTAGGATGATAGAGGTGTGGAAACCGCTTGTTACCTATGCAGAAGACCGGAAGATTCGGATTGGAATCGAGAATTGTCCGATGTACTTTACAGATGACGAATGGCCCTCGGGTAAGAATATTGCCCACTCGCCTGCAATCTGGCACCGTCTCTTTACAGATCTGGACAGTGATGCCATTGGACTCAACTACGATCCGTCACATATGATTTGGCAGCATATGGACGCGTTTGAGCCAATCCGCACGTTTGCCGGTCGGCTTTTTCATATTCACGCCAAAGATGTTCGGCTTGATCAGGATCGCCTTAATGAAGTTGGTATTCTGGCCGTCCCCAATTCCTTCCATACCCCCAAACTGCCTGGATTGGGAGATGTAGACTGGGGGAAATTTTTCTCTTTTCTCACCGACGCAGGATACAGTGGATCCGTCTGTGTTGAGGTTGAAGATCGTGCTTATGAAGGATCGCTGAAATCGCGGATCGCTGCACTGCGGCAGAGTGTGAACTATCTGCGGCAGTTTATTCCCGTTCAAAAATAGTCGCAAGACTTATACTTCCCAATGAGTAATTCGCTTTTGTCACTGCAAAAGAGTAAGGATTTTCTGATTGCAATTGATTCGGATGGTTGTGTCTTTGACACGATGGAGGTAAAGCATAAGGAGTGTTTTTGTCCTGTCACGGTCCGTCACTATGGTTTACAGGCAATAAGTAAATTTGTCCGGGATTCATGGGAGTTTGTGAACCTGTATTCGATTGACCGCGGTATGAACCGCTTTCCTGCGCTGGTACGGGTCATGGATCAGTTACGTACTCGTCCGGAAGTTTTACGTCGCAGGGTGGATATTCCGTGTCTGGAAGCATTGAACGACTGGATACGTACGAACCCAAAATTAGGTAATTCTGCACTTGCGGAAGCAGCCGAACAAATCCCTGCACTGATGGATGCATTGGTATGGAGCGAAACTGTTAATCAGGCGGTGATCGAGATGGTACATGGAATCCCTCCATTTCCCTATGTACATGCGGTGCTCTCTAAAGCGGCAGATCAGGCGGATATGATGGTGGCCTCCAGTACACCGCTGGAGGCTTTGCAGCGGGAATGGGGCGAACATGGACTTTCGGATTATGTACAGAAGATTGCAGGCCAGGAAATGGGCCCCAAATCCTATCAGTTATCCACCTGTGCAGGCAGCCAGTATGCGCCGGATTGCATACTCATGATCGGGGATGCATTCAGTGATTATTGCGCAGCGAAGAGTGTGGATGCATGTTTCTACCCAATTCTGCCGGGTGAAGAAGAATCATCCTGGAAACGGCTTCAAGATGAAGCGCTGGATCATTTCTTTGCCCGCAAGTATCAAGGCTTCTATGAAGAAGAACTGATCGGCGAACTAAAAAAAAGGCTCCCGGAACATCCGTCATGGGAGTTGAAGGGTTGAAGACTGACCACCGGAAGTTCTCTGATCTGCCCGGAGGTTATTGAGTCGCCGGCAGTGTGTAAGTATCTGGGGGGAGGGTCAATGAGAGATCCATGTGCTCATGTATTCTGGATGTCTTAATTCAGATCGGGGGTGCGGTCGGGCGTAGATGTCTTGGCTGGAAGGAATCTGAACCATATCCACGCTGCGCAGGCCCTCAATTCAACCGGTGGATATTAGAGCGTATGTAATGCGTCAGGTCGCTGGAAACACATCGGTAACACAGCCATCGCTGGCGGAGGAGACGGTGTGCGCATACCTCAACAAGACTCCCGCCTGTGCTTTGAGGGGAGGAGCAATCCATTTTTTACGGCGCTGATCAAGTTGGGAGTCGCTGACTCCTAGTGTCAAAGTATGATTGGCCGCATCAATCGTAATGGGATCCCCGTCTTCGATCAGTGCGATAGGGCCACCGACCTGAGCTTCCGGGGTAATATGCCCGACGACGAACCCGTGGGTACCCCCAGAAAAACGCCCGTCGGTAATGAGCGCCACATCTGTTCCCAGGCCGGCACCCATGATTGCGCCGGTCGGTCGGAGCATCTCCGGCATTCCAGGGCCTCCTTTGGGGCCACAGTAGCGGATGACCAGTACGGCACCGGCCGTAATTCTGCCGCCCAGGATGGCATCCATTGCGTCTTCTTCACTGTCAAATACACATGCAATCCCATCAAAGCGTTCCCCTTCCTTACCGGTAATTTTAGCAACCGCACCGCCAGTGGCCAGATTACCGTAAAGGATCTGCAGATGGCCGGTACGCTTAATGGGGTTATTGAGGGGATGAATTACCTCTTGTCCGGTTTTCAGTCCTGGGATCTCGGACAGGTTCTCCTGAATGCTGTGACCGGTAACGGTCATGCAGTCGCCATGCAGCAGATCGTTTTCAAGGAGCATTTTCATGACGGCGGGTACTCCGCCGACATGATAGAGGTCTTCCATCACAAATCGTCCGCTGGGTTTGAGGTCCGCCAGCAGTGGTGTACGGTCGCTCATGAACTGAAAGTCGTCCAATGTCAGGGGGACTTCAGCGGCTTTGGCCATTGCAATCAGGTGCAGAGCAGCATTGGTGGAACCTCCCAGAACGATCACAATCCGCAGGGCATTCTCAAATGCTTCCCGGGTCAGGATGTCTCTGGGTTTGAGATCTTTTTCGAGAAGTTGATGAATAACTGCACCGATCTGGGTGGTTTCGTTTTTCTTTTCCCGGCTGACGGCGGGATAAGAAGAGTCAAATGGGAGGGTCATGCCCAGGGCTTCAATGGCGGATGCCATCGTGTTTGCCGTATACATTCCTCCACAGGCTCCGGCTCCGGGGCAGGCGTGCCGGGCAATCTCCCGAAAATCCTGATCACTGATTGCACCCGTAGCCCGTTGACCGGCCGCTTCGAAGGCGGACACAATATCAATTGGCCTGTCTTTCCAGCATCCCGGTTTGATGGTTCCACCGTATACCATCAGACCGGGGCGGTTCAGTCTGGCAAGGGCCATGATGGATCCCGGCATATTTTTATCGCAGCCTGCAACTGCAATCACCGCGTCATACCACTGGGCCGAAGCAACCGTCTCAATAGATTCCGCAATGATATCCCGGGATGGGAGCGAAAAGCGCATCCCGGAAGATCCCATAGAAATCCCGTCACTGACTCCAATGGTGTGGTAGATCAATCCAACTAGATCCTGGGTTTGAACACTGCTTTTGATTTGACGGGCAAGGTCGTTCAAGTGCATGTTACAGGGATTGCCTTCCCATCCCATGCTTGCGATCCCGACCTGTGCTTTATTTAAGTCCCCTTCGGACAGACCAATTGCGTGCAGCATAGCGCGTGCACCGCCTTGCAGGGGGTTTTGGGTGACCTGTTTACTGAACCGGTTCATGTGCTTTAGAGGAGTGGCAGAAAAATGGATAAGGCTAGTGAAATGATCCCTGCCGTGAATCCAAGAATCACCAGTAGTACGGACCATGACTTCAGGGTTTCAACCTCGGTGAGGCCGCTCATTTTGGAGTAGATCCAGAACCCGCTGTCATTCATCCAGGATCCGACCAGTGAACCGCCACCAATTGCCGTACCCAGATAAACCAAATTAAAATTCAAGGTTTCCGGGGTAAGCATTGCGGCCAACATTGCAGAGGCTGTAATCATTGCGACCGTTGACGATCCCTGAGCAAACTTTAACAGGCTGGCAATCCCAAACCCCAGGATGAGCATCCCGATTCCGGATACCCCCGAACTTCCCGCGAAGAGTCCACTGATTGCGGGGCCGATCTGTGCTTCCTTGAGCATTGCACCAAACGTTCCCCCTGCAGCGGTAATGAGAATAATCAGGCCTCCGCTCATCAATGATTGCTCAATTACCGTGCTAAGATCTTTGCGTGAAGGTCGGCGCATATGGATATAGAGTGCGGTGGATGCGATAGCGGCTAACAGCAGTGCCATATTTGCATCCCCAAGTACGAATATCCATCGGGCAAGTACGGTATCGTTATTGATGAGCGGGAGGAAAATTGTCTTCCCGGCAATCAGGAGGATCGGAAGGATAATCGGTAAGACCGAGACACCTAATCCAGGAAGGCGACTCAGTTGGGTCGTGTTAATTTCAACGCCTGGTACATCCCGCATGGGGACCGGCATTTTACGGTTGAGCCAGCCTGCATACAGGATGCCAAGGATAGTTGCCGGTAGTGCTACCAGCGCACCGATGAGGATCATGGCACCCAGATCAATGCTGAGATTCTCGGCAATGACCAGAGGGCCGGGGGTAGGGGGGACAAGGGCGTGCGTTGCCGCTGCGCCCGCGGCGATTGCAATCACATATTTAAGGTAATCCCGCCCGGTCTGCGAAAACATAGAGCGGGCCAGCGGAATCAGCAGATAGAAGACCGTATCAAAAAATACGGGGACAGACAGTACAAAGCCGCTGGCAGCCAGTGCGGGACTCCCGCGTTCCTGTCCAAGAAAACGAATAAATGCCTGTACGACACGATCTGCTGCGCCACTGCTCATCATGGTTACACCAATGACCGCAGCCATGGCGATCACAATGCCAATGCTCCCTGCAGTTGAGCCGAAGGATGTGGCTACGCGTGCGATCTTGATGGACCATTCTCCGGGTGAAAGTATACTGATCACAATCGCTGCGGTGATAAGCGCAACAAAGGCATTGATCCGCAGGCCTACAATCAGACCTACAACAATGACAATACCAAGCAATAAAATAAGGAGTGGAATCATGGAGTTACAGATAGAGTGAGCGTACAGTCGGTCGGCATTCCCAATAGGGTTGATATCCGCTTCAGGGATGCGGGTATGTATCCCCGTCCCAGATGCAGGCCCAGGTCAATATCTGCAAATGTACGGGCAGAAACTACGTCATCCAGCAGGAACGTCATGAATTGTCTGGTATTCGGAGGGCCTCCCAGATAAGTAACAAAAGGGTCGGATACAGTCTGGTAGCCTCACACTGTAAACCGATAACCATGGGCAGATGTTGTTTTTACTTTGGCGGTTAGACAATTAGTCTAGGGTTGTTTTGCCCTAAATATAATGGGTAGGTTGCCAATGACCAAAGATGCGTCAATTTTCAGGCAGTTTTACGCCCGCGGATGCTCCATTATTTTTGGGTCTCAGGGGGCAAAGTTGTCAAAATCCCCGAATGGGCATATTAAATCGCTTCATGGATGCTCGTTTGTGTGCATCCTGTAATTGAGGTCACACAAACACTGTTGCAGTTTGTATGATTGATGTCAATTTGCCTGCCAGAGGCCAGTTTCTGGCCTCTGTTTTCAATTGCTGATTTGCTGGTATCTCTGTGTCTGAATGTAATCTGAGGATGATATGTCGCACAAAGGGCATTCGTGATTGTTTCAGTCGAGGCAAAGGTAGATATTTTTGATGTCACAGCAGTTTTTTGATCTTTCGGGGCAGGTTGCTCTGGTTACCGGCTCCAGTCGCGGATTGGGGCAGTATATGGCGAGGGCGCTAGCCAGAGCTGGAGCAGATATTGCGATTACCAGTCGAAGTAAAGACCGTCTTGCGGAAACAGAACAGAACATCTTGTCACTTGGGCGGAAGGTTCTTCCGCTTGAACTGGATGTACTTGATACTGCCAGTATCCGATCAGCCGTTGGTGCCATTGAGTCGAATTTTGGTCAGCTGGATATTCTCGTAAACAATGCCGGGTGCAATATCCGTCGCAGAGCGCTGGAAGTGACAGAGGAAGACTGGGATATGGTGGTGAACACGAATCTGCGGGGGGCTTTTTTTGTGGCACAGGCCGCTGCACAGGTCATGAAGATGCAGAATTCAGGACGTGTGATCAATATTGGTTCGGTTACCTGTGTTGCGGGTTATGCAGGGATGGGGCCTTATTGTGCGAGCCGGGGCGGAATGAAGCAACTGACTATGTCTCTGGCACATGACTGGGCAGAATACGGGATCACCGTCAATTGTCTGGCTCCAGGCTGGTTCAAGACGGAACAAAGCAGGATGCTGTACGAGGATGAGACATGGCTTGCGATGCTCAAGGAGCGGATCCCGTTGGGGCGGCCGGGGAATCCAGATGATTTGGACGGGATGGTGGTATTCCTTGCGTCCGAATCCAGCCGTTATATTACAGGGCAGACCTATCTGGTTGATGGGGGCGTGTCCATTGGAGCAATTCGTGCAATGCCGCAAAGCGAACTGGCGTAATCACGCGTGAACGATCCAGAGTAAAGCAATGGCGAATGCCAATTATTGCAGGGATTTCAGGAAGCCCTTCTCTCGGCGGTCAGCCGGTATTTTTGGCTTTGGGGTTTATCGCGAATGATCATTCCAGCAGGCCCGTTTTCGTGAGTGGGCAGGGCACAAGTGTCTGATACAGGACGGTTCGTATGGGGGGCAAAGTTTTTCGGCAACAAATAAGATACTATAGCATTATACATCATGCTGATTTGTTGTATCAATGTTTGCAAATGAAAATTATCGAACAATACAAATACACTGCTACCGTATATATTTACCCAAGCGGCAGGGTGGCAGTCCACGGAAACAACATCCGAGGATTAATTTTGGAGGTAGACTCAATTGACGAGATGCGGTCAGAATTGCTCCATCTCGTTCCTATACTGTTACGAGACAATCATAAACTGAGTGAAGAAGAGATTGCAAATGTGATACTACTTCTCTCATTGCAGGATGCCCCGTCCGAAGATGCAGATCTGGTAAGCCATCCTGCTTGCTCTGATCAAACGCTTGCGTTATGCTGGGAGGATAGCCCGCGTCTCTCCTTACTCGTCTATGCGTGATCCATGGCAGACTATGGGAGTGAGGTTCGTAAGCGCATAAAAAATGCAGGATTCGTGATGGAGCGTAATCCTGGGGGAAGTCATGTAATCTGGGGTAATGGTCACTAAAAGTGACTGTTTCGGTCAAGACTAAAAACCGTCACATGGCCAATGGACTACTCAAACAGACCGGAATAGATTGTAAAATTTGATTGGCCTTCAGAGCGGTGGAATTGAATTAGCTGGTACACTGACACTGCCGCTGACCTTTGGCAGAACATGTTTGTATCGACGATGATTTTTCATTCAAGTATGCTCATGCTGCCGGGTGATCTTAATCCGAAGCCACATGTGATGCTGCAGAGTGAACTGGCGTAATCACGCGTGAACGATCCGGAGTTAAGCACTGATGGCGGCTAATTATTGCAGAGATTCCAGAAAGATCTGCCCCGCGGCGGTCAGCCGGTATTTTTGATTTCTACTTTGGGGTTTATCGGGAATGGTCATTTCCAGTAGGCCTGCTTTGATAAGTGGCTTGAGGACTTTTTTCTGAAATTTACTGCGATTACTTCTGCCAAAGGTCTTTATCAGTTCGCTGGCCGTCTTTTCCCCATCACATTTACGAATGAGTTCGATTTCATTCTGACTTAGTCCCGACTTAGTCCCGGTTTCATTCTGACTTAGTCCCGACTTAGTCCCGGTTTCATTCTGACTTAGTCCCGGTTTCATTCTGACTTAGTCCCGACTTAGTCCCGGTTTCATTCTGACTTAGTCCCGACTTAGTCCCGGTTTCATTCTGACTTAGTCCCGACTTAGTCCCGGTTTCATTCTGACTTAGTCCCGACTTAGTCCCGGTTTCGTTCTGACTTAGTCCCGACTTAGTCCCGGTTTCATTCTGACTTAGTCCTGACTTAGTCCCGGTTTTACTCTGACCTAGTCCTGACTTAGTCCCGGTTTTGTCCCGATTCGGGGTGAGTTCCTTTCCTGGATCTTTCCGTTCCTCATCTGGAATTTTCGGACGCGGGAATATTGTGGTAAACCAGTTTTCAGAGACTTCAATGATTGGCTGAGCCACCCCGTGTTCTCCACAAAGGTTGCGAATACGGAGGATGCCGGATCCAATATGTTCAACGGCATTCATTCGGTACAGAAGATCGAATAATAGTGGGTTCCGGGGGACGCTTTTAATGCCCAGATCGGCCTCGGTCATGCCGGCAGGTAGTCCACCAGGACTGACAATTTCAAGGCGATCCGAGTACAGATAGATTTGAACATTGGCGGTTGAACGATAGTCACGATGGGCAAGAGCATTGACCACCGCTTCTCGAATTGCTTTCTCAGGCAGCTCAGGCCGCTCCTCCCGCTTAAGTTTTTCTATGATGAATTCCACATTAATCTTTGAGAGAATCCATGACATGGTTCCGTCAATCATAGAATAGACATCCCCGTGAAAATCGCGACGATCAAGTATTTTCACCTTTTCAGTTCCCATAAATAAAGCACACGAAATAGTTGCACTGCTGTGAAATTTCCGAATGTCTTTGGCCAGCAGCCAAGCACCGGCATTCGTGACATGGGAATTTTGGTCGGCCAGATGTAGGTTTTTCAGGGCAATCTCAGGTGCCATATCGGCAGGGATATTGGCACGGGTTCTGAATAGGTTCCAATTCGTTTCGTCCAGATCCGTATCTAAAGAAAATTTATGGCAGATCGTTTCATCATAGTGGATGAGCCCTTGTTGATGAAAAAATCCGAGGATCTCGTCCCGTGACATTTTCCGGCTGTTGGCACCTTCCCGGAAATAGAACCTGCCGCCAAATGCATAAGATTTTTCACGCTGAGGCGGGATCTTAACGCAGAGTACCGATGATTCCAAGAGTTCAATGTCTATACGGATAGGCGGGTCGGCAGTGTGGGCAATATTTTGAATGTCGGATTTTAACCGATTGATGTCAGATACTCCGACAATGTTCCCATCATCCGTGATACCCAGTAAAATTCTCCCACCTGACGAATTGGCGAACGCACAGATTTCCTGCCCAAGTCCAGATGCACCAGAGCGCTTGAATTCAAGCGCCGTGCCCTCGCCCAGTGCAATCATTTCAGAAAGGTTATTGCGGTTCACGTTTTTCATAGTACTTGATGTGTAACCGGACTCCAGGAGTTTGTCGTGAGTCTCTCCAACGACAGGACGCAGGCACTGTAGGGCAGATCCGTATGGACATGGCGGCCAAGTGTCCTGATGTGGCCTAACCTGGGGAGAAATCGTCAAGGCGGAGGCATAATCCCCCGCATAAAACCAACGGAATAACGAAGAAAGAAGCTCCCCGGGTAGGACTCGAACCTACAACCCTGCGGTTAACAGCCGCATGCTCTACCATTGAGCTACCGAGGAAAACTTCGCCGTTAACAACTTCACTAGGGATCATGTTCCAGTTTCTACTGTCTCATGGGAAACTTTTTTCTGCAAAAGGGTATCATGCCTGTCAGCCCTGGTGGCGGAACTGGTAGACGCGCAGCATTCAGGATGCTGTGCCCATACGGGCGTGGAGGTTCGAGTCCTCTCCAGGGCACCCATAAAACGGGCAGGATATACCTGCATAGGCCGAATCATTGCATAAATATTTGAGCATTGACGCCACAAATTATTTGATCTTTAATGTGGCGACCCTAGGTTGCGAACCAGTCGTATGACCTCAAATAAGAGTTGTATCCGCAACTTTTGCATTATTGCACATATTGATCACGGCAAAAGTACGCTCGCTGATCGGTTCCTTGAGATTACCGGTACGGTGGAAAAGCGTGATATGCAGGATCAGGTACTGGACTCCATGGATCTGGAGCGGGAGCGTGGCATTACGATCAAAAGCCATGCAATTCAAATGACGTATCAGGCCCGGGATGGGGTGACGTATATCCTGAATCTGATTGATACGCCGGGCCATGTTGACTTTACCTATGAGGTTTCCCGTGCACTGAAAGCCTGTGAAGGCGCAATTCTGGTTGTGGATGCAGCACAGGGAATTGAAGCACAGACCATCAGCAATCTGTATCTGGCACTGGATAATGATCTGGAAATTATTCCGGTTCTGAATAAAGTGGACCTGCCGGGGGCACGGCCCGATATGATTGCAATGTCCATTGAAAGTCTGATTGGTGAACCGGCGGAGGATGTGTTATCGATCAGTGCCAAAACCGGCGAGGGAGTTACGGAACTTCTGGAAACAGTCATTCAGCGGATTCCATCTCCGGAAGGTGAATCCGCTGGTCCATTGCAGGCATTGATTTTTGATTCAATCTTTAATCAGTATCGTGGCGCGGTCGCCTATGTGCGGATCTTCCAGGGAATGCTTCGGAAGCGGGAGCCGATCCGGTTTATGGCGACCGGGCAGGAATATCTGGCGGAAGAAATTGGTGTGCTCCGACTCGGGATGCAACCAACCGATGAGCTAAGTGCCGGAGATGTTGGGTATGTTATCGGGTCGATCAAAGAGGTCAGACATACACGCGTAGGGGATACGATCACCCATGCACGCCAGCCCGCAGATACTGCAATTGCAGGATTCCGGGAAGTAAAGCCAATGGTGTTCTCAGGTGTGTATCCCACCAGCACAGATGAATTTGAAGATCTCCGTGCATCTCTGGAACGATTGCAGCTTAACGATTCAGCGATTGAGTATGAACCGGAAACGTCCGCAGCCCTCGGATTCGGGTTTCGAGTTGGATTTCTGGGACTCCTCCACATGGAAATCGTTCAGGAACGGTTAGACAGGGAATTTAATCTGGATATCATTACCACCCTGCCGAATGTGAAATATGAGGTTGCGACCAGTGACGGGAAAATCGAAATCATCGAAAATCCCAATAAGGTGCCATCAGCAGGTAGACTAGATTATATCCGGGAACCGTTTGTAAAGGCGGAGATCATCACTCCGACAGCGTATATCGGAAATATTATGAATCTGTGCACAGATCGGAGGGGGGAGTTCGTGAATCAGACCTATCTCGGTACAGAGCGGGCGACGCTGGAGTACGAATTGCCATTGGCAGAAATTGTCTTTGACTTCTATGATAAACTCAAGAGTATTTCCCGGGGCTATGCATCGTTTGACTATGATTTTTCCGGTTACCGGCGCAGCGATCTAGTCAAACTTGATGTGCTGATTAATGGGGATGCCGTGGATGCACTCAGTGCAATTGTTCACCGGAGCAAAGCTTACGACATGGGCAGAAAACTCACGGCGAAACTCAAGGATCTCATTCCTCGTCAAATGTTTGAGGTTGCGATCCAGGCTGCGATTGGAAGCCGTATCATTGCACGGACGACGGTCAAAGCAGTCCGCAAGGATGTAACCGCCAAGTGTTATGGAGGTGATATTACAAGAAAGCGCAAACTTTTAGAAAAGCAGAAAGAGGGAAAAAAGCGCATGAAGCAGGTTGGCAGTGTTGAAGTGCCGCAGGAAGCGTTTCTGGCTGTACTCTCCATGGAGAATTAGTGCAATGAAGCGCAGTGCTCCGGTATTCTTAATTCTTTTGGTCTGCGTATCCCATATCTATGCACAAAGCAGACGAATTACCTGGGATCAACTTGGGTTTGTTTACGCAGAGGCAAGATCTCAGATGCTTTATGAGGCATACATTGAAATGAACGGAGAGTATGTCGCGCCCTTGGGATTCGCTCCGCTCCAGGTTGCCAGTGATTCCCTTTTGGAGTGGATCGCAGAAACGATGGGGCTGCGTGAGAAAGCATCCTCTCCAGAGTTATTTCGAGGTGAGATTCATACGTGGGAACTGATCTCCCTTACAGATCCGCCGGATATACTGGGGCAGTATGAGGATGTGCACTGGTCGTATCTGGGGAATAATTTCTTTACGCCGATGGACACCCTGAATACCCCCGATCTACGGGCTTATCTGGAAGCGTATTTTGGCTCACCAACGCAGACAGTGGTGGAAATCAAACAGGATGATCATGTCCTCAGGGATGATTACAGCCAGTTTGAGTATTGGTTTGTCGTCAATGATTCCATCCCGATGATTGTCATGGATGTAGGCGGACCATTTGATCGGGGGGTGATTGTGGCCACAGATCATCGTTTTCGTTCAATTCTCTATCGCATGCGGCACTCATTATTGAGCGCGGCGATCCGGCAAAGTGTTCCGGAACCCTATGTAGATTACTATTATCATCGGATTGCAGAGAAGTGGTATCGGACGGGATTTGACGGTAAAGAGTATTTTGTGCGGGAAATCCGCCCACCGGATCTTAAGCAAGGTAGGCCAAGTCTACGATAATTGCGGATTAAATGACAAAGAATAAGTAGTTGATGTCTGAACCATCTCAAAAGAAACAGCGTCGGCAGCGACGTGCAGATCGGGCAGCGCAGCGTGATCAGCGCAGCGATACGCCGAAAACGAAAAAGAAAAAAGGGCCCGTCCGTGAGTGGCTGGATGCCGTTACATTTGCGATCATCTTCATGGTCATTATGCGGGCGCTATTCTTTGATCTATTTCGGATCCCCACCCCCTCTATGGAGAAAAGTCTACTGGTTGGCGATTATATCGTTGTGTCCAAAATTCACTACGGCATGCGGTCTCCCATCACACTGGGGATTCCGTTTACGCAGATCTATGTGCGCGGACTTGAACTCCCCTGGACCAGGTTTCCAGGGTTTACGAGCCCGAAGCGCTTTGATACCGTTGTTTTCAACTGGCCCGCTGATGAGGGAAAGCCGGTGGACCGAAAGACCTACTACATTAAACGAATCATCGGGATGCCGGGGGATACCCTGTCAATCGTGAATAAGGTGGTACATGTGAACCGTGATACGCTGTTCTTCAAGGAGACATCAAGACCCTTAAAAGACACCATGCAGCACCTCTGGTTCGTCTACAAGCAGGATCCACGTGTCCGGCTTCCCGGTGCCCGGTTGCAGGAATTAGGGATTTCCGAGGCTTTTCCCACGATGAATCCCGCAATTGAGCGGATCCAGGCGACAGATTCTGCTGCCGCAGTCGTTGCAGGCTGGGAATATGTAGCTTCGGTTCGCCCGGTAATTCGAGGTGCAAGCGCCAGTCAGGGCTTTTCCCTTTATCCAGAGAACGCAAACAATTCCACAGATAATTTTGCACCACTGGTGATTCCAGGCAAAGACAGGACGATAAATCTGACTGCAGAAAATTGGCCGGTCTACCGGTCTGTGATCACGAACTACGAAGGACAGTCCGCCTCTCTGGACGGTGAGCAGATTCTCATTAACGGCGAGGCGCAGGATTCCTACACATTCAGTCAGGATTATTATTTCGTGATGGGAGACAACCGGGACAATTCCGAGGACAGCCGTTTCTGGGGGTTTGTCCCGATGGACCATGTGGTCGGCCGTGCGGTTGCCGTCTATTTTTCATGGAACAGTCAGGGGAGTCCGTTTCTGATCGGCCAGATCCGCGGCAACCGGATGTTCCGCGCCATCCAGTAGCGGTTCGTGCCTGTGGTTAAGTCATAATCAGCCCGCGGGTTGGTGGTAGAGTGGTAATCAACGAGATACATGCCGTGGCAGGACCTGCTTCACCTGTGTATCAATTTCTCTGGAGTCATCTGCCGCCCCGTTGCCCGCAGGTGGATGGCAGCAGACTCGGCATAGGCGGCCACATGCTGCGGCCAGCCATGGGTCTTCTGTATAATCGCATCAATCCAGGGTGCGGGATCCCCCTTCGCCCGCCCCTCCTTTTTGAGCCAGTCCTTGATCACCTCTCGCTCCGCGTCCGGTTTCAGCGGGCCCGGCTCTACATAGCAGTTCGCCTTGAATCTGGACACGCCCATGCCTTCAAATGCATTTGCCGTTGCACTTAAACCGGCGACGGCCAGCATCACGGGGCGGCCCGCAATCTTTCCATTATGGATCGCATCAAGAAGGTTACTGATCCGATGTGCATGGTCAGGCGGCTTGTGCTTTCCCAGACGCTGCGCTTCGTCCAGAACGAGTAGCAGTTTCCCCTTCCCGCTCTTTAGCACCTCCAGTGTGTTGCGGGGGGCGGGGGTTTTCTTTTTTCATAACTCCCTCCCCAACGTGCTCTACCCGCGCCCGGAATGCCTACTTCCCCCTCCATGGACGCGCTCCACGCACCCTCTACCTGATCTGCATCCTTACTTTGCCCTAACGCCTGAAGAAGCGTGGTCGAGTCCCAGAGGGCATCCAGTGTGATGTCTACGACCTTCCAATCCTGCCCTTCCGCCAGTTCCCCACATTTATAGAGCAGTGCACTCTTACCTGCACCGGGCGCAGCCTGAATCAGGAATGTGGTTCCTTTTTTGGGATCCTTATCCGCCCACTTCAGGCGGCGCTCGAAACTATCCAGTATTCCCTTCCGGCCGTGGAAGTACTTGGCCTCGCCCCGGTCTTTTATATCCGGGTTGATGTCTACGAAATCACTCATTGAGGTATAGTGGCATCTATCGTCAGAAAAAGAATGATTTTGGGGGCAATTGGTTCCACTGTACGCCTGCACCCCCTTCCCCGCTCGCCGCATGTTTGCGCCAGGCGGGGACTTGAACTCGTACGTATCTGCTTTCTGGATTGGGAAAAAGAAAGGTGTAGCTCCCGCTATCGCCGCACCACTTATCCTGAGTTCCCAAATGCCGATTCAGTGGAATCGTGTCCAACCCGGGCGGGAGAGGATCCACCACCCCCGCCCCCAGGGCCGGCATCCACGGACTGGGTCGAGGTAACGCATCCTTTTCATCCCTGGTCGGGGCAGCGATTCCCAATCCATCACTGTTTCACTACCGGAAAAGTGCCACTGGTGCGCTGTATTGTGGAAAAAAACAAGTTTCGCTGTTTACCTCGAGCCTGGACGAGTCTCCGTGAGGTGGATGATTTTGAGCGGGTATCTGCGGGGCGGGCCTATTTCCGTCTGGATGACCTGGCGGCGCTTCGGGCGCTGGTGGATGTCCTTCTTGAAGATCAACAATAAATCAACAATATGCTTATTTATTTTTCAACAATTCAAATTTTTTGTCTCGTAATAGTCGATCTAGTGATATTTCTAGTGATATTGACCTGCACAAAAGAATTTTTATTCGTATATTAGTTCATGCTAACAACTTTTCGTCTCATGTCGAACACAAAACACCAACATCTGCGCAAGTCGCGCACCCTCAATCCCCATCCGG
>JAJECV010000083.1 GCA_022821875.1 Rhodothermales bacterium | reverse complement strand
CGTTGGGACTGGATGAGCGAAAAGCTTTGTCCTTTTTTGCCCTCCACGGTGGTATAGGGTCGTGCACGAATGAACATGATGTAGCGCAGGGATCTGTGAAATGAAGGATGGTACGGATGTGGGGTGATCCAGTTCCAACACCTATAGCACTACATAGAGTTTTTAAGAAAAAATATACGATTGCGTACCTCCAGGCGAGATCAGAGGGTGAAAATTCCCGAAATATTCGTAAATTAACAGATCAGATGACGAAGATGGGATAGGGGCGATTTCTTGGTCTGTTTCAGCATAAACAGAACAAAAATGGCCTCCGTACGGTGTCCAATACAGGCATGCGAAAAGGGTAGTCGTCTCTATTAAGTCGTCAATCAAACCCTGCAACGCCAGACGGTGCACTTCAAGGAAGGAACGCTCTCCTGAGTACGGCATTTTCATCGTACTCAGGATTTGCCCCTTAAAACGAGTAGGGTTCATTTTTTCGGGAAATCCAGCCCTGCACATCCCCATTTGGGGTGACCGTTGAAGTCAGGATACTATAAATGAAGAGGGAGCCGGCTTCGGCACGAAAACCAATCGGGTCACGCTTATTGGCAAAGATGGCTCGTCCTTTCCACTGGAGGTGATGCCAAAACAGGAGGTTGCGACGGCCCTTCTGGATCAAATCTTGACTGATTGTGCATAATCTGTGGAAAACTGACAAGGACCCGGGCAGAATTTTGCGGTAAATCTAGTCTTTTAGGGGTACAACCGTTTTAGTTTGCAGACACAGGTATGCGATGATCCATGCTCTTCACTATCTTAAGGACAGTCTCTCGGCGGAGATCGGCCTGCACGGCCCCCTTGTTCCGTTAGAGCCCGAAAAAACATTCGCACAGAAGATCATGGATCTAGTTGACACGCAGCATCCGGTACATCAGATTCGATCTCTGGATGCGCTTCAGGAGTATGTACAGTCCTCTATTCTGGTTCCGATTGATGCAGAACGAACCAACGCTGTTTTTGGCGAGGGGAATCCGCAGGCCGACATCATGCTCATTGGCGAGGCCCCGGGGGCCGATGAAGATCGGCAGGGCCGACCCTTTGTCGGGCGGGCCGGACAACTACTTGATAAGATGATTGCGGCAATTGACCTGTCCAGAAGTGAGATCTTTATTGCAAACATTCTTAAATCCCGTCCTCCCGGGAACCGGGATCCGAATCCTGATGAGATTGCGGCCCATCTGCCTGTTCTGTACCGGCAAATGTCCTTGATTCAACCTAAATTTATTCTCTGTCTGGGAAGGATTGCAAGTCAGACCCTGCTTGGATCCAGGGCTCCGCTTGGAAAACTCCGGGGACAGGCGCATGCATATCATGGAAGCACCTTGCTTTCCTCCTATCATCCGGCAGCGCTTTTACGCAATCCAAACTGGAAACGACCCGCCTGGGAAGACTTGAAACTCTTACGGCAACTCTACTCGGCTCCATAAACCCCCGATCCCGCTATGCAAAATGAAGCAATGCCCTCCCCGGGCCCCGTTCTGGTTCAGAATTTGCAGGATTCCACCGGGCGTGTTCCACCTCAGGCAGTGGATGTGGAGAGGTATGTTCTGGGGGCAATCCTGTCCGAGCCCGAGGCCGTAAGCATTGCAACAGAAATCGTGCCTCCGGATGCTTTCTACCTGCCGAAGCATGCAAAAATTTACGATGCGATTCTTGTTCTTTATGCAAAGGGACAGCCCGTAGATGCTGTTACGGTTAGTAATCAACTGGCAGCAACAAAGCAGTTGGACTCCGTTGGCGGGCTACCGTATCTGAATGACCTTAGCGAGCATGTCGCAACGGCTGCAAACATTGAGTACCACGCACGGATCATCATCCAGAAAGCTCTCTTGCGCAAGGTCATCGGAAAGATGGGGAAGCGGATCTCAGAGGCTTATGACCCGGCAACCGATGCATTTGAACTCCTTGACGGGGCCGAAAAGGATCTCTTTACCATCTCTGAAAGTCAGGTGCGCAGATCCGCAAGAGAGCTGAAGGATGTCGTACATGACACCGTCAACTACCTTCAGACGATTTCGGAACGAACGGGGGGGATTTCCGGGATCACCAGCGGATTTGCGGATCTTGACAAAAAGACCGGTGGATGGCAGGACTCTGACCTGATCATCATCGCCGGGCGTCCCTCCATGGGAAAAACTGCGTTTGCGCTGGCGTGTGCACGGAACGCAACCATGGCCCCCGAGCGCCCGGTTAGCTGTGCTATTTTCTCTCTGGAAATGAGTGCTAGGCAACTCACGCAGCGCATGTTGGCCTCTGAAGCCGGGATCAATGCGCAGAGCGCCCGCACGGGCAATTTGCAGCCTCACGACTTTGAACTGGTCGCGATGGCGGCCAACAAGTTAAGCAATGGCCCTCCGATCCTTATTGACGATTCGGCCGGTCTGGGGATTCTGGAATTGCGGGCCAAATGCCGCCGATTAAAATCTGAATATGACATTGGGCTTGTACTGGTTGATTACCTGCAGCTTATGCAGGGACGCACCAAGGACAACCGGGAGCAGGAAATTGCGAGTATTTCCCGCTCCCTCAAAGCACTTGCCAAGGAACTTGACATTCCCGTGATTGCACTCAGTCAGTTGAACCGGAATGCCGAAGACCGGAAAGACAAGCGTCCGCAATTATCGGATTTACGTGAGAGCGGGGCGATTGAACAGGATGCCGATGTGGTTGCATTTATCTACCGTCCATCCTATTACGGCATTGAAGCGGAGAAAGACGGTACGCCGACCGAGGGGGTTGCGGAGATCATTCTTGGTAAACACCGGAACGGCCCTACCGGGACCGTTAAACTCAAGTTTCAGCAGGAATTTGCCCGCTTCACAAATCTTGACCCGTATCGGCAGCCCGATGAGTTTCACTCTGGACCTGAGGCGGAAAGTGCTGTCTTTTGACGGTCCGCTCCCATGAGAATGGGCGCAGTCAGGTTGAGATGAGACGTTCCATCGGTCAGCGGGCTGTGGATCAGAAAGACCCCGGATTGGGCGATGCGCCATTCGTCTGATAGAGACTCTGCGTATCCGGCAGTTCGAGTCTTGCTTTCACACGATTCGTCACGAGCGTTTGAAAAGATACCCGGTCCTGCAATAGAGCGTACCTTCGATGTAGATCAAGAAAAAAGTCTTCTGCATCTGAAAAACTCCTGGGAGCAACCGCTGAACATAAACGCTTCGCGGTATAGCCGGATCGGTCACTGAACTCACGGAGACGATGAGCAAAATAGGCAATCATTTGCGCTTCACTTGGATGATCAAGTTCAAGTTTGACCTCAAATCGACGCCATGTGGCCCGATCAAGCAATTCAGGATGATTGGTCGCGGCGACTAGCACGCAAGAGGATGGGAGATCATCGAGTTGCATCAGAAGCGTGGTGACAACCCGCTTGATTTCTCCCGTTTCGTGAAGGTCTCCCCGTTCCTTCCCGATTGCGTCAAATTCATCAAAAAAGAGTACACAGGGCTCGGTACGAACGAAATCAAAGAGCCGCCTGAGTCTTTTTGCTGTCTCACCGAGATAACTGGTCATCACCGTATCATATCGAACGACAAAGAGCGGCAGTGCGAGTTCAGATGAAATACTCTCTGCCAGAGATGTCTTGCCATTCCCTGGTGGCCCGAAAAGCAGAACACGATGTCGGGGCTCTATGCCGTGAGCCCGCAGAACATCCGCAAGTTCTTGTTCTTCAATCAGTTCCTGACAGATTTTACGCGTAGATTTTTCCAAAAACAAACTTGATATTGGTCGCTCAACGTAGCGACGCTGAATCCCGCCCGATCCATCCCGAACTTTTAATTTTCCAACTCCCGGCAGCGCATTGTTTTGGGGCTTGGATGGTGTCGTCAGGGCACGCACAATCCTGTCCGCTAACAGATCATGCTTTTTGGAGCGCTCATTTGCCGCAATTTCTTCTGCAATAGTGCGGGCCGATTCCTGATTTCCGCTCACACCCGCCTTCACAAGATCAACGATTAAATCACCTCGGGCCATGGAAACGGTTTTCTGCTTATTGACGAAAAGGATGGACGATGGTTGTGGAAATATACCATGGATCACCAACAATGTTACCCGTTTGGCAACCGCTTTTTGGATTGTCGGATTTTTGTCGATTCGAAGCAGTCGGCTGAGATTAGGATCCCTTCGACCGGCCCCCGGGCAGGGGGCACGGCTTCGGATACCTAGACACATTCCAGTCCGTTTGGGTCCCCGGCTTTGGAGCATGGGGACTTCTGAGGTGACGGGCGGATTCGAACCGCCGTACAAGGCTTTGCAGGCCTCTGCCTAGCCACTCGGCCACGTCACCATAGGCACGCCCGGCAGGACTCGAACCTGCAACCTGCGGATTCAGGTTTGTGCCGGTTTCCCGACTCCCTGGACTATCTCTTCACCTTTTTCAGTCTTCACTGAAGGAAGGGGTGGCCGTCTAGTCTCTACACCTTCCCCAAAGGGGGCTTGGCTCGGGATTACCGTGAACTTCGGTTCCGTAGGCTTCCCCGAATTTGACCACTTACACGCTGGTCGTTTCCAGCCAGCGGCCCGCTTTTGCTGCAGAAGTCCGCTGCTCTATCCAGTTGAGCTACGGGCGCCTGTATGTCATAGAACTGATATCCGTACGGTCGGGGCGGCCGGATTTGAACCGACGACTTCTGCGTCCCAAACGCAGTGCTCTACCGGGCTGAGCTACGCCCCGAATCGGATGATCTACGTGACGGCCTTCAATTCGGCCTGCACATCCTGCTGAGGGACCATTTTCTCTCTGAAGCGGAAACTTCCGTTTGGTTTCTTTTCCGCAACAATGATCTTCGCCATCACTTTCCGCTCTTGGCGCCGCTTCAGGACCTTATCCCCAAATGATTGTTTCTTGGCCATCTTTATTTGATCTCCCTATGCAGTGTATGCTTTCGCAGTGTCGTATTGTATTTTTTGAGTTCCAGGCGGCCGGACGTATTACGTCGATTCTTGACCGTTGAGTACCGGCTTGTGCCTGGAGCTTCGGTACACTCAAGAATGATTTTTTGCCGTACGTCTTTTCCTTTTCGTGCCATGTTACCGCGTTATGTTTTTAGACAGAGATACCTTGGGCGCGTGCTTCACGCAGCACCGCCTCAACCCCTTTCTTGTTGATCGTCTTAATGGTCTTCGCCGAAACCCGCAATTTTACCCATCGCTTCTGCTCAGGCAGATAAAATCGCTTTGTCTGCAAATTCACGCCAAATCGCCGACGCGTTTTGTTATGTGCATGTGAGACATGGTTCCCCGACATGGGTCCCTTGCCGCTTAATTGATCTTTACGTGCCATTGGTTTTTATGCCTTTCTAGTTTTGGGCGACCGGCTTATATGAGGCCACTGCCGAAAGGGTTCCCAAATCATTGTCCGTGTGCAACTGCCCGGCTGGGCTCACTCCGTGCAGCACGCCATGCGGGGTACAATGCGGCCACTAGGCACAGGCTAAACGAGACCCCCAGTACGAGAACCAGATCCAGCATCTGGATTGAAACCGGGTAGGCCTCAATCACAAACGATTCCGCCCCCTGAAGGGGAACGATCTGGAAGTATTTCTGGAGAAGAAGAATCCCCAACCCCACTACGAACCCAGTTCCAGCCCCGATCATCCCGATCATCCCCCCCTGCACCAGAAAAAGCTGCCGAATATCCCTGGAAGTCGCTCCCATCGCCTGCAAGACCCCAATATCCCGCCGCTTTTCTACGACCACCATCATAAGAGACCCGACAATACTGAATGCGGCAACCAAACAAATGAGGACCAGAATCAGGGAAGCACCCCATTTTTCCAGTCGCATGACATCATACAGAGAGCGTTGCAGGTCGTACCAGGTTTGAACCCTCAGCCGGTCGGGGTAGATTGACTCCAGAGTTTGCTTCACTGCCTGTGCAGTTTCTATGTCCGTGAGGCGTAACTCTATTCCGGTCACCGTATTCTTCAGATGAAAAAGATCCTGTGCCTCTCTGATTCCGATAAATACATGTGTGTTGTCGTAGGTCTCTTCGAGTTTATAGAGGCCGCGAACTTCAAACTTTCGCACTGCTGGCGGAGAAAAGATGCGCGTGAGCATTTGCCCCAGCCCCTGGGCAGAAAACAGCATTGCCTCATTATTCTCTGCATCAGGCGACAGCCCCAGACGCTGTCCCAGACTGAACCCCATCACCATTCCCCGTTCACGGGTATCAAACTCTCCGGCAACCATCCCTTCGCCGGTTGCATTTTCTGCCACGCCTCGCAGGACAACAACCCGATTGACTTCTGACGGTGCGGAGGTAACCAGAAGGGCTTTCCCTTCTACATAGGGCTCCGCGCTCAGCACCTCGGGAAACTGCCTGGACTGTTCCGCGATTTGATCTGCTTCCTCCTCCGGCAGTCCGCCCCCGGTCTCCGCAACGATACGGACATGCGGGTCCAGCGAAACCAGCAGATCTCGTACGACATCATAAAACCCGTTCATCACTGACAGCACCACAATCAGGGCGGCAACGCCCACCGCCACACCGGCCATGGAAATACCCGAAATAATCGTCACTAAGGGGATTCGCTGCCGGCTGTACAGATAACGCCGTGCAATAAATATCCGGTAATTCATTCAGGGCATCTCTTTTCCTGTCGTGATCCTATGCGTTCGGCCGGGACCGATGACCCTTCGCAGGATTCCAACCAAATTATACATTGAACCGAAAAAGGATCACATCTCCATCCTGAACGATATAGTCCTTCCCTTCGGACCGCATAATCCCGGATGCACGCGCAGCGGCTTCGGAGCCGACACGAATCAGGTCTTCCACCTGTACGGTCTCGGCACGAATGAATCCGCGTTCAAAGTCACTATGAATTTGTCCTGCCGCCTGTGGAGCGCGAATTCCACTTTTGATCGTCCACGCGCGGGTTTCGTTGGGACCGTGCGTAAAGAACGTAATCAGGTTCAACAGTTTATAGGCTGCCTGGATCAGGCGCTGCAGCCCATCTTCCTGAAGCCCTTCGCTTACCAGAAAAAGATCTTTTTCTTCGTCTTCCAGTTCGGAGAGCTGCGCTTCAAATTCTGCACTCAGGATGAGGCATTCTGCCTGCTCACTGGCGGCGATACATTGAACCTCTTCCGCCCAGTGGTTCCCCTGCGGCAAATCCACCTCGCCCACATTCGCTACATAAAGCACCGGCCTGCTGGTCAAAAGAAATAACCCCCCTATATAGCGTTGTTCTTTCTGGGAGAGATCCCTCAGGAGCCGTGCGGGGCGGCCCTCGGAAAGATGCTTCACGAGGCGCTGGCCGAACTCCGCCTTTGCCGCCGCAGCAGCATCCCCTCCCTTCGCCACTTTTCCCCACTTTTCCGCAAAGCGCTCGGCGGTTTCCAGGTCTTTCAGCAGCAGTTCCGTATTCACGATTTCTATGTCACGCCCCGGATCGACACTTCCGGCAACATGAGAAATACCCGATGCATCAAAGCAGCGGACCACATGCACCAGTGCATCCACCTGGCGAATATGTCCTAGAAAAGCGTTCCCCAGCCCTTCGCCGCGCGATGCCCCCGCGACCAGACCCGCGATATCTACGAATTCTATGGTCGTTGGAACGACACGCTCGGACGGAGAAACGGCAACGAGCCGCTTTAGCCGTTCATCGGGGACGGGCACGATCCCCCGGTTGGGATCAATGGTGCAAAACGGATAATTTGCTGCCACCGCGCCGACTCCGCTCAGCGCATTAAAAAGGGTAGACTTCCCGATATTGGGCAGTCCAACTATACCACAATTGAGGGACATTGCCTAATGGCCACCGGTTCTTGCCGGGATGGAGCACAACTCTGGTCAAACAATCAGGTTTATCAATATACAGCCTTCCCAACGGTTCGCGTGTGCACAAAGTTATCCTTATCCATCCTAGACGTTTCGGCCTCTTATACGTTCGCCGGGCAATGAGGCTCACCTGGCCCTGTCGTACTCTCTCTTATTTGATACAATCGAATCTTTTTCCTCATCACTGCCAACCTGCTTTTTGAGGGCAATAGAAGAAGAGAGGCCGAATCTAAATGTCCTCATGATATACTTTTGCATACTTAATAAATTGTCGGCCTCTTTGTTGGCAAATGAAGATGTCAATTTCCCAAGGAAATTTGAAAATGCGGTTCCTCGTTGAAGAGACTACATCATTTTATACTCCGCTGCTTGAAAACCGCTCAAGAACATCTTGGGGTAATGGAATATCTTGATTTACCCAATTTCAGATTCGATAAAAACCTGCCATACGATAAATCAACAACTCTTCAAATTCATCCTCACGCATCTGCCGACCCAGTACAAGAATCTGCGGGGTTCCGTTAATTCCTGGCATTTTCTTCAAATAGAACTGTGCTCCAACTCCTTCCCATTTTCGACCCGTGATGATTTCGTCAAACTCCCCAAACTTGCCCAAATGATCAACTCCCTGCTCTGGTATCCAGTCTACGGATACACCGATTGCACTGAAAGACCATCCCTGTCGGATGGCCATACGCTGTAATTTTATCTTTGCATCATCAGTCAATTTGGGCAGGGAACTATCATTGCTGTAACCGCAAGTAGACGATCCAATGTAGACCATCACGATCTCCTTCTCCGAAACTTTTTCGTAGGACGGCGAATACCTGTTTCCAGAATCTTGATGCGGCCAATAAATTTCCACGACGGGCAACAGTTGGAGTTTCCCGCCAATTCCAACGACAAAAAACACAATAATAACCTGAGCAACGAAGAAGTGCCACCACCGGTTCCGTATGCTCCGATATATTGTATTCATTTCCGAGGCGGCTTCCGAGTTCTATTGAATTATCGGTGCGGCTTGTAAATTCGGATCTGGGGAAATCTCTTGTTCTCTGTAACGGTGAAGCGATAATCACCATCCAGAGCCATCAGATGTTCGCCCGATACCGGCCCCGCAGCCCCCAAATAAACCCCCAGCCCCGTTTGTGCATTTACCCTGAATGCATGACCAACCGAATATTTAATTGGCGGATACTCTCTGGGCGCACTGAACTGGAAATTGTACGTCACATAGAAATACTTCCCGTCAGAAAAAAGAGACTTAAAGACGGAACGATTGTCCTCTCCTAAAACGGTGTGATATTTTTTTCCGTTTTTCCAATGCTCTTTCACTGTGTCTGACAGGTAATCCGGGAAGGTGACTTGCCACAACTTATCTCCCTGCTCTGAATAGCCGATCATAGAGGGAATATGTTGAGTAACCACGGCTATCGTCCGATACTCCAGATTACAAGAAAGGAATACTCCATCGGTAAACATGCCTACAATAAATGGATCCTGATCCTTGTACGGCTCTCCAAATGAGGCCACCCATTCACCATCTAGCGTGTACTTGTGAATGAAAGGTTCTTCCTGGGATGTGGAAAAAACCGTAAAATAATGTTCCCTCATTACACATAACTGTCCGGCAACTGCCGGATATTTCGGACGTTGCGTTGAAATCAAGTTGAAGGTCGTGTCGCTTCGTTCAAAAACATGATTCACCTGTTGATCAGATACAATCACTTGCTTACCCTCTGGAGTAACTGCAATACCAATGGGAAAACTCAGTTCTCCTGGGCCAACTCCAGGAGAACTGACATTGGCGATCCAATTACCGTCATAGTTGTAAGCACGAACTTGCGTGTGGAGTAAATCCAAATAATAGAGCGTGCCCTTATGGTCCAGTTCCAGATCCCAAACCATCCCGAGCATTTGGAAATAATCTCCTTCATTAACCCCGATTTCTGTGACCTCATACGATTCCCATTCCCAAGCATCAGATCCCTCCACTTCGTGTCGCAACTCAAAACGAGGATCTGAAGAAACGGGAACATTCTCCTTTGTCGGATGGATGACGGTCTGTGCAAGCCCTGTTCCAGAAACGAAGGTGAACATTAGCAACACGGTTGTTACGAATCGGCACATTTTGTTAAACTCTGAAATTAAAAACAGTAACTCTGAGAGGTTGGATCATAACTAACACAGATTTATTGATCTGCCCCACTGTCTTAGTACATCACGGGTCCATCAGCACATGTGTATCTTTAACATCCTATCCCTTTCATGTTGCAACCTGTGTTCGAAGAGATAATAGCATCAATGCAGCCCCCGAACCATGAATTCCCGACACACCAGTCACTTTCGCAACTCATGCTCTGGGTGGTTGCAGACACTCGGTCAACCACTGTATTCCCGGCATAGGCAAGAAAAGCCGGCACCATAACCGTAGCAACCCGCCGGGACCAAAACTTGATTCTGTTTTGCTGTCCCCATCCTTTATGAGCAGGTGTATCTTGTACTTTCGTGTATTTCATTGTATCGCCTGTTGTTATTGGATTGAACTATACAGGGTGTCTGTTTACTAATGGTAAACAAAAATTCCCTCGTGTGGCCCACATTGCTCCGAATTCATCAAAAACTCACAATTTCGACATCCTCATAATTTTTTCTCTATGAGATCGCGGTTGGATGTGAGCATTCCGCACTAACATCCTGAACGAATCACGAGACGGACAGGGAGGTATTTTAACTGCACGGGTCCATCCCAGCAGAAAAATTCGGTTCGAACCATCTAATCATGATGACCGTTGCCCTGATCGGTTCCGTTTGATGCAAAATGAACGCTCATGCCGGTAGATGTGTAAACGATGACCTTGCTGACCTGCCTATTCGGTGTTGAGATTATTCCGAACAACATTCGTCTCTGTCGTCCTGACCCTGACCGGGTTTTCTGGATTCGCACAGTCATCCCACATACAGATTGGACTGGGAGGCTGGCCAGGAACCGGCATACAATTTGTACACATTCAGGCTCGCAGCATCTACTCACTTGAAGTTCTTGCCTCGGTTGATACCGAACTTTGGAAAGAAAGGAATCCCATATATATTTCCTCGGGTGTTGGTGCAGCATTAAGACCCTTGGGGATTCTTCGTACAATTGGTCAGGCAAACTATCCCTATGATCTCTATCTGGGAATCCGATTTGGTCCTGCGCTAACTTTCCTGCACAAACAGACCCGCGCAGAAAAAAATCGCCAGTTCAGCCTCTTCCTTGATCCGTTCCTGCGATATACACAACCAGTTGGACAACGAACCGCTTTCATTGAACTCGGATCACAGCGTCCATCTCTGCGTGTCGGGCTGTGGGTTCCCCTTGACCGAGATCTTTAGCGTAAGCATAATGTTCCTGCAGTAAACAGGAATACATTCAGTCCCAAAGCATACCGAATGTGCTGCAGGAACTACTTTGAACGCTGCGTATCCTGCCTGCTAATCATCTCTTCCCATCCTTGACGGCCTGCCTCACTTTTTATCAACCTTCCCCCCTTCCTTAACTGGAACGCAATTGTATCCAGTACTCCATTCACGAAGTCTTTGCTTTCCTCGGTACTGAAAATCTTTGCCAACTCGATCGCCTCGTTCATTGTCGCCTTCGGTGGGATCTTGTCAAAATGCAAAAACTCACATACTGCCATGCGAAGAATGATCAGATCAATTCTGAGTATTCGGCCTAAATCCCAGTTTCTGGTATTCTCAGCGATGATTTCATCCAGTTGGTCCTGCTTTGCAATCACAGTTTCAAATAACTGGATTCCCATTTCCGTTGCTCCATCCTCCCTTGGCAGTCTAGGAAGAAGAGTCGTCTTATAGACATGTGCCTGTGAGTCTCCACTGAGCATATGCGCATAGAGTGCCTGCAGAGTCGCATAGCGAGCACGGCGGCGGGGTGGTATCGACATTGAATCTTTCGTTGTATCCGGGGTTAACTCTTGAACTCACTAAATGTACCTCCTTCTGGTCACACACTATGATACACCCTTGAATCCAGACAAAACCCGCCTTACCGAAGACAATCCCGACTTGCTGCAGCAGAATCATCCACTCGACCCATCCCACACTCTTTGGCAAATTTCCAGTCTGACTCCGTTCCACCGAGAATACACCGCAGGTTTTCTTCCGGTGTGAGATTGTAACTGGTCATCCTCAAAGGCATAAAGGATTCGCCGCAAGTATTCAGACGAATGGTCTGGGAATGATACAGCATTTTGAAGAATCGCTATCCACAAACGTACGCGGTTGATATTAACAGGGATATTTTGAAAAAAACTCATATATTGTTGAGCATGTGGAATTGTTGATAACGTGCTATGATTCTGGGATATTTGGCCATTGGATATACCGTGAGGGGAATTAAGACCGTCATCCATGATGTTGGAATCCTGTGGGTTACCGGCAGTAATTCCACAAATTTAGACCTTTAAGATAGAATCTGTACAGAATGACCGCCAGCGTTCACACATTATCCACCAAGTCTGGCAGATATTCACATTGTGTCTGGTTGCGGGATTGAATCGGATAGAGGGCCGGTGGGATGCTGAATGCCGAAACTGGGTTGTGTGCTTATTTTTTCTAATGGTACGCGAGGATTTTATCGCTCATTTGCAAGATTTGGGCGGTTTGATCAGTTCTTATCACCGATATTAGGTGGAGCATCTTGCCTACTGAAATTCAGCGCAGCACCGGTTTCGTCAAATGACGCAGGCTTCGGGAATGTGGACTTATCTATCAGTGTTCCGAGAGATCTTGCCGTGTTACGCTGGATGCGGATCAAATCTCAACGTTAAACATCCATGACTCGGAAATCCCCATGCTGGAACCGTGAATCATAAAATTTATTTAGTATGGCTCGGTACTCCCTGAGTGGAGGAATATCCGATCCATACTCACCTCAGTTTCGATGGGTAAATCACGGAAATCTCGCCTCGTGAAGCCTGCTACGTTGGAGCGGGGCGAGGCCCGTTATTTTCATGGACGTACGAAGATCCTAGATGATTTCAAAAAATTGCTAGGAAGAGCAAAGGAGGGAAATTCTGGCACCTCGTTCCTTATTCAGGCTGCGCCAGGCGCGGGCAAGACCGTCCTTCTCGCAGAATGTGGACGAATCGCCGGGGGGCGTGGATATGCGGTGGCAGAGGTGGAGCCGAGTTGGTTTTTAGATCTGCAGACCCTGCATAAATAAATCAATTCGTTCTGGAAGGGGTGGTGCACATGGCTTGGTCATGGGTCGGTTAGCATAGATCATGGACCTGTCAGGGCGGAGATTGTGGTGGGAGGGAACGCGAATAATCCACTGGAAGTCATTAAAAGCGGGGAGGAGCCGTTACTGCTCCTGCTGGACGAGGCACAGCGGCTGGTGCGTATTGCCCGCAATAAGGGGGAGCGGTTCATACAGTTGGTGGATATGTTGAAGGTCATCCACGCGGGTGGACTGGCCGACCACTGATCCTGTTAGCCGCAGGGCTAGGCGCAACCACGCAGGCCTTCAAGGATATGGATATCTCAAGATTTGATACCGGGTGCAGAATTGATCTGGGGCGGCTAAAGGAAGAACCTACACGGGCGATTCTTCAGGACTGGCTCTTGGAATATGGCAGAGCAAAGGGGGATCCCGTAAGATGGATTGATGGAATAGTAAAAGAGGCTCACGGTTGGCCTCAGCATATTATGGCATATGTTTTACCTGCTTTGAGACAACTGAAATTGACGGGTGGAGACATGACCGATACAGGATTGCAAACGGTGTTGAAAGAAGGGCGGGATCAATTTTATCAGACGCGAGTGGACGAATTCGAGAGCATGGAACTTCGTTGTATCGCAAGATCCGTTGCAGATGTCCAGCCGGGGGGAGCGTATCAGTAAGGAATATATTATGGACTCCCTCTTACAGGACTTCGGCCGTGAGAAAGCGCGGACAAATTTCAGGCTGGCACTACACAAGGGTCTGTTTGATAAGCAGAAGAACGACTACGTCATCCCGGTCCCCTCCATGACTGGCTGGTGTCTAATTTTGGAAGCAAACATAGATAATCCTTCACATCGTAGTTTCCACCATCTGGACACATTCTCTCTGTACTTTCCTTATTTTGAACGTGGAATAAGCTATCTCATGTGGATGACTCAGTCTTGAAGAAACTGCGTCCAGTGTATCTCCTCAGAGATGATAGAGTCGCATCCGATCCGTATCCAGTTCAAAGAATAGGGCTTTTCCTTCCATTCCTGAAGTTCGGAAGAGAGATAGGCGTCGCATCCGATCCGTATCCAGTTCAAAGAATAGGGCACCATACAGTTGGCATACAATTAGAACGGAACTCAACCGGATGCAGCGGATCATCGTATTAATATTCAGTTTGACGGGGGAGATCATCAATGATCAACGGATATAGAATGTCCAAGTTGGGCTATATGTTTATTTTTAGGAGTCCAACTGAATGGGAATTCTAACAGATACAATCATGTGGTGTCGTGAATTGAACACAGATCTACAAAATGTGGACGATTTGATCAATCTCTATCATCGGTATTGGGAGGTGCATATTGACTGCTGAAATTCAGATTCGTGCAGGTCAGATTTTGACGGGGTCGCTGTTTGATGAGCCGATGAGAGTGGAGACGGTTCAGGCAAATGGGAAAGGATTCTGGAATGTGGGACTGGTCGGTCAGCGTTCCGAGAGATTTCGTCGGGTCACGCTGGATGTAGATCAAATCTCTACGCTAACCATCCATGACTCGGAACTCTCCTATGATGGAGAGGGGCGGCTATTACGACTTGCTCTGCAAGCCTATTCACTTGGCATCGCCTATGAATTTGATCCTTACTTTGGACTGTCCATTTCAAAGGTAGATCCGTTACCGCATCAACTTGAAGCAGTATATGAACATCTGCTCAAACTTCCTAGAGTGCGGTTTTTGCTTGCGGATGATGCGGGTGCAGGCAAGACGATCATGGCAGGATTATTGATCAGGGAACTCAAACTGCGGGGGCTTATAGAGCGTGTTCTGGTGATTTGTCCAGCGAATCTGTCATTTCAGTGGCAGCGCGAACTGACGGAGAAATTTGGCGAAAATTTTCTGGTTCTGAAAGGTGCGAGCATTCGGGAACAGTTCGGGATCAATCAATGGATTGAAAATAACCAGATCATTACTTCTCTGGATCTGGCGAAGCGGGATGATATTCTACCGGGGTTGAAGCAGGTCAACTGGGATCTGGTTATCGTAGATGAAGCGCACCGTATGTCCGCACGAGACAAAAACAAGCGCAGTTTGCGCTATCGTCTTGGAGAGTTATTGCGGGACACGACCGATCATATGTTACTTCTCACCGCGACACCGCATAAGGGGGATCCGAAGAATTTTACATTGTTCCTGCAGTTGCTTGATGAAGATGCTTATGCAGATGTGCAGTCTATCCGCGAAGCAATGGAGAACCGGCATGCTCCCTTCTATTTGCGGCGGACGAAGGAAGCCATGGTTTATTTTCCTGAACTTCAGGCGGACGGGAGCTGGACGGCAAGGCCGGTCTTTACGAATCGGATTGCGCGTACCGCCAGTTTTACAATGGACGGTCAGGAGTACGATTTATACGATAAGATTACACGGTTTGTAAAACGGCAGAGCCGGCATGCTGCAGCAAGGGAGGATGATCCCCGTTCCAAAGCCGTTGGGTTCCTGATGTCACTCTATCAAAGGCGCTTGGCATCCAGCATTTATGCGATGAGGCGGTCTCTGGAAAATCGGGCGGAAAGGCTAAAACGAGGTTTGGCGGATGCACAAAAACTCGTTCAAACTGCACCACCAAAAATTCCCGGTTGGGACGAATTAGAGGAGTGTGATGATGCTGACCGAGAGAAGTTGGAGAAATTATTAGATGCGATCACGCTTTCAAAGAACGCAGATCAGGTGCGTGAAGAAATTTCTGAATTACTGGGATTAGCAGAGGATGCTCGCCGGGTTCAGGAAACCGGCAATGAAGCGAAATTAGATCATCTCCGCAAGATTCTGACGGATGAAGGATTCTTTGACCGTTCAGATCAGCGCCTCTTGATCTTTACAGAGTTTAAGGATACACTCTACTATCTGATTGAAAAATTAGAAAAATGGGGGTTTCAGGTGGGGTGTATTCATGGCGGCATGAAACCGGGGTCCCGCAATGACCCAGGAACCCGCCTTTTCGTTGAGCAGCAGTTTCGAGAGGGTGCCATCCAGATTCTGGTCGCTACCGAAGCAGCAGGTGAGGGGATAAATCTTCAGTGCTGTCACATCCTGTTCAATTACGATATTCCCTGGAATCCAAACCGGCTGGAACAGCGCATGGGGCGTATTCACCGGTATGGGCAGCAGCAGGATTGTCTTATTTTCAACTTTGTGGCAACAAATACCATAGAGGGTCGCGTACTCCAGCGACTGCTGGAGAAACTTCAGGAAATTCGTGATGCGCTTGAGGATGATGCGGTGTTCAATGTGGTGGGCGAAGTATTACCGTCCACGCACATAGAGGGGGTGCTTCGAGATTACTATGCAGGAAAACTTGGAGATGCCGATCTTGAGGATCGACTCCTGATGAATGTGGACGAAAAGCACTTCAGGGATATCTGCCAGACGGCTCTGGAAGGTTTGGCGACGAAAAAACTGAATCTTGAAATTCTTAAGAAGCGCCGTGCGCGGGCGCAGGAGCGACGTATCGTTCCCGAGACCATTGCGCGGTTTCTTCAGGAATCTGCACGAAATGCGGGCCTGAATCTGAGGCCAATGAGTAAACCGGTGCATACGTTCCAGCCGGGTCGAACGCCGGCGGAACTGAAGAAATACGAGCGGGAGCCGGACTGGAAGCTATCTGACCTGGATTTACGGTATCCGCGCTTAACCACGGATCGTACGGCAGCCGAGAAGTATAACCTTGAATGGGTAACTCCCGGACATTCCCTGTTTGAGGCTTTACGGAGACATGCACTGGATGCCGGGCAGGAGGCATTCGCGTCCGGAGCATGCTTCTATTCGCTGAAGTATGACACTCCGAGGCGGATGGATTTCTACCGGGCTCGGATCGTAGATGGTTTGGGTCAGATTATTCATGAACGGCTCTTCGCCGTGGTACTGTCAGATGATGGCACGGAGGTCCTGAACGATGCAAGCATGTTAGGGGATCTTACTCCGGCACCTGCTCCAGAGGAATTGCCCAAAATCGCTACTTTACCTCAGAAAACGGTCTTTCTTAATGAGAACGCCCTTGTACCGTTCATTGGGGAGGTTCAAAGGGGACGGGAAGCCGAAGTCAAACGAATCCGTGATCATGTTGAGATTTCTTTGACGGAGATTCTGCAGCGTGTAGATGAGGAGATCGGCCGTGCGCATGAGGAAGTGAGTCGCAAAATTATTGGTGCAGAGGGGCGCTATGCGAAGGCGGAGCGCCGGCATGCGGAAGTTTTGGCGCGGCGTTCCCGGCGGCGGGAAGAACTTAAACGGCAGCGGGCGGTGACACTGCAGGGTGTTGAGCGACTGACGAGCGTTCTGGTTCTGCCTCACCCGGAACGTGATCATCAGGATCTTCGACACATGCGTCCACACCCCGAAACGGAAATGACCGCAATGCGAGTCGTTATGGAATACGAAACCGCGCAGGGCAGAGAAGTCAAAGATGTCCACAAGATGAATATTGGCTATGACATTACCAGTTTTGATCCAAGGTCCGGCGAGTTGCGTCTAATCGAAATCAAGGGACTTGCCGGCCCCATCGGAAGCATTCTGATCACGCCGAACGAGTACCGGGTTGCAGAGGACCGCCGGGATTGTTTCTGGCTTTATATTGTGACCAATTGTGCAGATACTCCAGAGCTCCATCCACCGATTAAAGATCCGGCCAGTTTCCCATGGAAAGAGATCAGCAAGGTACAGCATTATCAGTTGAACGTTAAGGCATTAACGGGGTAAGGGATTACGGAGGGACCGCGGTGTCCTTCCCCGGAAGAGATGAGTTATGACAGAATCGTTAACGAAATCGGCCGCAATGGATCGGATGAGGCCTTTGTTCTTCAGCAGTGTGCCCGACTTTGATGCTGTCCGGCGACGACCCACATCAGAAGATCGGAGTGTCGGCATGACGGTAGCGCCAAGGGCAACGGGACAGTATTGTACCGGGCGTAAGGATGGAGGAGGTAAGCGCACCGAATATGGCAAAGCGAAAAATGGGTGCACAGCGATGGATCTCCAAAAGCATTTTGATTTAGGTTTCAGTGCACACAGGATTTCTCCGAGAGGACTTCCCACTTTGGTCGCCAGATTCTACAGACACCGTCTGGAGAATCTGGATGCAGCACAGATCTTTAGATGGTGTCTATGGAATCGGGGGGATTGTTCAATTCTCCAGACGGTGTCTGTAGAATCTGGAAGCGGAGTAAATTCGTGGACAGTCTCTACAAATCGGGGGATGTATTCAATTCTGCAGACGGTGTCTGCAGAATCTGGAAGCGGAGTAAATTCGTGGACAGTCTCTACAAATCGGGGGATGTATTCAATTCTCCAGACGGTGTCTGTAGAATCTGGAAGCGGAGTAAATTCGCGGACGGCACCCATGAATCGGAGGGATTGTCCAATTCTCCAGACGGTGTCTGTAGAATCTGGAAGCGGAGTAAATTCGTGGCCGGCCTTTATGAATCGGAGGGATTGTCCAATTCTCCAGATGGTGTCTGTAGAATCTGGAAGTGGTGTAAATTTGCGTCTGGTATCTATGAGTTGGGGGGATTGCCCAATTCTCCAGACGGTGTCTGTAGAATCTGGAAGTGGTGTAAATTTGCGAACGGTATCTATGAATCGGTGGACGTATTCAATTCTCCAGACGGTGTCTGTAGAATCTGAGAGTGGTGTAAATTTGCGGCCGGTATCTATGAACTGGAGGGATTGTTCAATTCTCCAGACGGTGTCTGTAGAATTAGGAAGCGGTGTAAATTCGCGTCTGGTATCCATGAGTTGGGGGGATTGTCCAATTCTGCAGACGGTGTCTGCAGAATCTGGAAGCGGAGTAAATTCGCGGCTGGTATCTATGAATCGGGGGATGTCTTCAATTCTGCAGACGGTGTCTGCAGAATCTGGAAGCGGAGTAAATTCGTGGGCAGTCTCTACAAACCGGGGGATGTCTTCAATTCTGCAGACGGTGTCTGCAGAATCTGGAGGAGTAATTTCGCGGTTGGCATCTATGAACCGGAGGGATTGTGTAATTCTGCAGACGGTGTCTGTAGAAACGAAGGTCGCAGTTGTGCAGGAAGAAGTTTCATTTGACTAAATCAGAGCCATGAGATGGTCAATGTGCATAAGGGGCAACGTAGAATAATTCAATAAAACAAAAGAACCATGGCCAAGTCTGTTGAAAAGAAAGCATCATTTAACGGGAAATATGAAGCAGTTCTGGAGGATGTGGCGAATATCGTTGATGCTGCTCGAGGATCCGCAGTTCGTTCAGTGAATGCCATCATGACGGCTGCATATTGGCTGATCGGCCAATACATTGTTGAATTTGAGCAATCGGGAAAGGAGCGAGCCAACTATGGAGAAGCAATTGTTAAACGTCTATCGGAGGACCTTTCGGATCGTTTTGGCCGAGGATTTTCTGTTAGCAATATTTGGCAAATGAGAGCATTCTTTCTTGCTTGGCCAATTCCAAAGATAGCAAATAGAGAACATGAAGACCAGCTAATTCTCCAGACAGAGTCTGGAGAATCTTCATTGAGGCACATTGCCCCTTTCTTCCCCTTGCCGTGGTCCGCTTATGTACGATTGCTTTCCGTCAAAAATAAACATGCAAGAAAGTTCTATGAGACCGAGGCGCTACGTGGAAGTTGGTCTGTTCGACAACTGAATCGACAGATCAATTCTCAGTTCTACGAGCGTACAGCATTATCAAAAAACAAGGCCGCAATGCTAAAGAAAGGCCAGATAACAAAAGATGGAGACATTCCTATTCCTGAAGAGATAATGAGGGATCCGTATGTCCTTGAATTCTTAGATCTTAAGGACGAGTATTCCGAGAGTGAACTTGAAGAATCTCTGATTCAACATCTAGAGACCTTTCTTCTTGAACTGGGAGGTGACTTCTGTTTTATGGGCAGACAAAGACGTCTCCGTATGGGCGACGCTTGGTATCGCGTAGATCTACTGTTTTTTCATAGACGACTTCGGTGTTTGGTTATCATTGATCTGAAACTGGGGAAGTTTACGCATGCCGATGCTGGGCAAATGCATGCCTACCTCAATTATGCAAAGGAGAATTGGGTTGGTGAAGGAGAAAATCCACCGGTAGGGTTGATTTTGTGTGCACAGAAGGATGAGGCCGTTGCCCGATACACATTGGAGGGATTGCCAAATAAAGTAATGGCCGCGGAGTATTTAACAACTTTGCCGGATGAAGGGCTCCTTGCTTCTGAAATTGAGCGTACGCAGAAAACATTGGATTTCTCGGAACCATATCACGCGAATACCCTCAAAGGAATGAAAGACAAGTCAGAGAGCGGTTCATGATTCCCAAAGAATGCAAGCGACTAGCCGAGATTGACTTTCCCCTTGCTGAAGTGTCAAGGTATGCTGCACGGGAGAAATTGCTTAGGCATGGGCATCCCTCCACGCTTCATCAGTGGTGGGCCCGTCGCCCGCTGGCATCTTCCCGGGCAGTGTTACTGACTTTGCTGTTTCCAGACCCATGTGATTCTCATTGTCCAAGAGCATTCAAAGAGGATGCGCGTCAAATTCTACTGAAATGGCCTAAAAAACCTCAAGGATGGGCAAAAACCATTGTCTCAGATGCAGGACTTCGTAAGGCAATACAGGAGTTCATAGCTGATTTTTCTAATTGGAATAATGCTACAGATCCTTCCTATCTAAGGGTGAGCCGTGCACTGGTCAAAACTGCCCATGGCAATGAACTTCCATTGGTCGTGGATCCCTTTTCTGGTGGAGGGGCAATACCACTGGAAGCATTACGGCTTGGATGTGAGGTGTTCGCAAGTGATCTTAATCCAGTGGCATGTCTCATTCTTAAGACAGTTCTAGAGGGCATACCTCAATCTGGTCCAGAGTTAGCGGAAGACTTGCGCCAGATTGGAACAGAAATTAAAAGCGTAGCCGAACGGAAATTGGCCGATTTGTATCCGGCAGATCCAGATGGATCAATACCAATAGTTTATCTATGGGCGCGTACTGTTCGCTGTGAGGCCCCTAATTGTGGGGCAGAAATTCCGCTTATGCGCTCATTCTGGTTATGCAAGAAGGCTAAGAAAAAAAAAGCATTACGATACAATATTAAGAGACTAAGCGGTTCGTCTCCCCGAGTTGAGTTTGAAGTTTTTGAGCCCAAATCGGACGAGGATGTACCCGCAGCTACGGTAGTGCGTGCGAAGGCCACATGCATCTGTTGCAAGGCGGTGTTGCCCCCCGAACGGGTACGGGCACAACTTGCAGTACAAAAGGGAGGGGCAGATGTTATTTTTGATGCCGAGGGCCACCGGATAGGAGGGGCACGCATAACAGCGGTGGTAATTCTACGATCAGGTCAAAAAGGCCGGTATTATCGTACTCCAACTGATGCAGACTACGTAACGGTTCGTGAAGCACAAGAGCGTGTGGCGAAGATTTTGGATGATTGGGAGCGTGGAGGAAAACAAGATATTTGCCCGATTCCAGATGAGCCAACTCCAGCAGGTGGTGGCTCAGGAGCTGGGCGGGCTTTCAGTGTACAACGCTATGGAATGCTCCAATGGAGTGATCTGTTTACAGCACGGCAGAAAGCGGCGCTGGTAGAGTTTGGAAAATGCTTGAGTAGGAATTCGATCTCATTTGGAGCACAACATATCTTGATAGCACTGCTTCTAGGGAAAATGGCTGACGGAAATAACTCGCTCGCTCGCTGGGAAAGTGGAGCGGAGAATCCGGTGAATCTATTCTCACGTCAGGCCATTCCTTTGGTATGGGACTTCTGCGAATCTACCCCAGGCAGCAATGCGAGAGGTGTTTTTCTTTCAAGCCTTGAGTCTGCGTGTAAGGTGATAGAAACTCTTCAAGTTGAGACTTCAGGCCAAATACAACAAGCGGATGCGACGAATCATCCGTTACCAGATCAGTCAGCCGATATCTGGTTTACCGATCCACCGTATTATGATGCAGTGCCTTATTCGGATCTGTCGGACTTTTTTTTAGTCTGGCTCAAACGCACTCTACCCAAGCATTATCTTCTTCAGGACCCCTTCAACACGGAAAACCTCCTTTCTCCTAAAGAGGCTGAAATTGTGCAGGACGAAACGAAAATAAGTAACGGTCAGCCTAAGGATCGTCACTGGTTTGAGGAGAGTATGTCACAAGCTTTTGCAGAGGGGAGACGAATAATACAGGAGGACGGTGTGGGTTCGGTTGTGTTTGCACACAAGACAACCGAGGGCTGGGAGGCACTTCTTTCGGGAATGATTCGAGGCGGTTGGACCATCACCGGTTCATGGCCGATTGCGACCGAAAGTCCATCACGTCTGCGGGCAAGAGAATCTGCTGCACTAGCTACCAGCGTTCACCTTATCTGTCGTCCAAGACCAAAAGATGCAACGGTTGGTGACTGGGCAGACGTGTTGCGTGAGTTGCCAAAGCGTGTAAGTAGTTGGGTGGAGCGCCTTCAGGGAGAGGGCATTCGGGGTGCTGATCTAGTTTTTGCATGTATTGGCCCGGCACTGGAAATCTTTAGTCGCTATCGTGCGGTAGAGACCGCAGAAGGCCACGAAGTCACACTGGCAGAATACCTGAAAAAAGTCTGGGAGGTTGTGGGACGTACGGCATTGGAACAGATTCTCGGTACGGGAGAATCTCGTTCGGGTGATGACTTAGCCGGAGCACTGGAGGAAGATGCCCGCCTTACGGCTTTATTTCTCTGGACGCTTCAGAGCACAAGAACGGCCAAGGACGATGAAGGGGAAAGTTCAGAAATTTCTGCCAAGACGAAAGCCAAGGGCTTCAGTCTCCCATTTGATGTCGTTCGCCGTTTTGCTCAACCCATGGGGATTGATCTTGATTCCTGGAGCGGCAGTGTTGTCTCCCAGCAAAAAGGCATCGTACGTTTGCTGCCGGTTGTGGAGCGCATTAAGGATCTCTTTGGTGAGGAAGGGGCAGTCTCAGCAGCGGAATGGATTCATATTGATTCTCAAAAGAGCCTCCAGGGAGAACTTTTCGCTGAACAAGACACCGTAACAGTCCCCAAGAAATCTCGCAAAAGAAAAAGAATTCTAGGGGATGATGCAGAATTCGACTCCAGTGATGTTACAGTGCTGGATCGGGTGCATGCAGCAATGCTGTTTCAGGCTGGCGGCCATACGAGCGCTCTGCGGAAATTAATCGAAGCGGAACTTGGGCGTGGTCCAGAGTTTCTACGGCTGGCCAACGCATTGTCTGCGTTGTATCCGGGGGGGAGCCAGGAAAAACGGCTTTTGGATGCGATGCTGTTAGCAGCACCAAAGTAAAACGAAAATCCCGATGAAAGAGATAACGTTAGAAAACTTCCGGTGTTTTCATACGAAGCAGTCCGCTCACCTTGCTCCACTCACGCTGCTAGTAGGAGAAAACAGTACAGGCAAGACCTCTTTTTTGGCCGCAATTCGGGTACTGTGGGACTGTATATATGGACAACGCAATCCAAATTTCAGAGCGTCTCCGTTTGATTTGGGGGATTTTGACGAGGTCTCACATCGACGAAGTGAGAGGAGTAGGTCAGCACCTGAATTTGAGATAAGGGGTCAAATTGATCAGGAGGGGCATGCCAGGGTTGTATTTAAGAAAGAGGGCAGAAATCCCGTACCGGCAAAGATCCGTTTTACCGAAAATGACAATTGGATAGAAGACTCCCGTGAGAGCGAAACGAATCACTGGATGCGGGTTGGTACTCGCAGAGGAGCATGGGAAGTATCCTTGTCCACGATTTTTCAGGGCAGAGCCATGCCATTGATTGATTCCAGACAATTCATCTCGGCGATTTTATTAGGCAGGCTCTCGAATGAAAGCGAAGATGGAACAATGCCTGTACCCTTAAATGGGGCACCTGCCTTCTCAAAAGAAGACTTGGACTCGATCAGAAACATCAGGTTGATGGATCACCTTCCTGCCGGGAATCAGCCGTATGCAAATGCGCCAGCCCGTTCAAATCCGAGACGCACATATGATCCGGCATCCCTAGGCCCAGACCCCAAAGGAGAGCATGTTCCGTCGCTCTTGGCGAATTTGGCCGTTGAGGCTCCAGATGTATGGACAAGCCTTAAGCAGAGGCTGGAAAAATTCGGATCTTCCGCTGGAATTTTTGACGAAATTGACATTAAGCGTTTAGCAAAGCCAGGGGGTGATCTCTTTCAGATTCAGATCAGAAAATCTGGCAAAAGACTGAAAGGAACGAAACACAAATTAATGGACGTAGGATACGGAATCAGTCAGATTTTGCCCATCCTCACGGAACTCATGTTAATCGAAACCCCAAGAATGGCGCTACTCCAACAGCCGGAGATGCACCTTCATCCAATGGTTCAGGCAACGTTTGGAAGTCTGTTATGCGAAATTGCTGGTCAGGGACGACAGCTAATCGTTGAAACCCACAGTGATCATTTGATGGATCGGGTTCGTATGGATGTGCGGGATCGTAAGACGAGTCTTAAGCCAGAAGATGTCATCATTTTGTTCTTTGATCGAAATGATCTAGGTGCTCAAATTCACCCGATCCGATTAGACGAACAGGGAAATTATTGTGGTACACCAAGAGGTTATCGTAAGTTTTTCATGGAGGAAACAAGGAGGTCTTTGGGGCTTTTTTAATGTGTGCCATCGTAGATGCAAATGTTATCTCCCAAGTGTTCGAAGCTAATCCCCCCGAGGCAGGCATAAAAATCTTGTTGTGGATTGAGAATAATGATAGTGGACATCTAATGGTCGGGGGTAAATTGATTGAAGAATTAGACAGGGTTTCAAGATTCCAGAAATGGGCGATGGACGCTAAAGTCTCTGGAAAAATCAAATTCGCCGACGAAAAACAGGTTAAGGCCCGAGAGGATTACCTGCGAAGGGAGTCAAATTATATATCCAATGACCCACACATTATTGCGTTAGCCCAAGTCAGCGGTCCACGCCTGTTATATTCCAATGACAGGAAATTACAGCAGGATTTCAAAAATAGAGAATTGGTGGACAATCCGCGTGGTAAGGTATACTCAACCAATCAGGGGCGCGAAGCTTTTTCGTCCAGCCATCGGCAGTTACTGGCGAGAAGGGATCTCTGCCATGCGAAGTCGTGATATAGACATGATTCCAAGTTTGTTTATACAGAATAGCGCGACGGGTTTGCGTATTAAAGGAAAACAATTTCGCCCGGCGGGTCTATCTCATGCGAACCCAATTCTGGAATATGGAGTTATCCCAGCCGGGCTTGTTGATGTGGAGCGAAGTTGGCAGAATCAGAAAGCCTTCGCGGAGAGATTCGTTTCCGAATTACAGAAAAGGAACCAATCACTGCTTGGGAAAGGGGCTTCGGTGATAAAAGCAGTTCGCACAGTTGAATACCTGTCTCAGTTTGAAGTTGTCAGTTTTTGGGCCCAATGTGGGGACAGGAAAAACAGTTCTAGGCTGCGATGCTGTTAGCGGTGCCACGGTAAAACAGAAATTCCAATGAAAGAGATAACGCTGAAAAATTTCCGATGCTTTCACAGAGAGCAGAGGGCTCGTCTTGCCCCGCTGACGTTACTCGTCGGAGAAAATAGTACGGGTAAGACCTCTTTCTTAGCTATGATACGGGTGCTATGGGATTGCGTGCACGGTCATGGTTTCCCAAATTTTAAAGAGCCACCTTTTGATTTGGGGAGTTTTGAAGAGATAGCACATCGACAAAGTGAGAGAGGCAAGCCTGCATCTGCATTTGAGATGAAGGTTCAAGTTGATCACAATTCGCAGGCAGAGTTTGTGTTCAAGAAAGAAGGAACGATACCTATACCGGTGTACATCCGCCTGACCGAAAATGACAACTGGATTGAAAGTAGCCGTGATAGTGAAAAAAATCACGGGCTACGATTTGGCACTCATAGAGGAGTTTGGGAAGTATCATTCTCCCCCTTCTTTCATGGTAGAACCACATCATTGACTCACATAATACGTTTAGCTCTGACGGGTCTATTCGGCGGATTTTTAAGTGAGGGAGAGGAAGACACAAGTCCCATACCAATAGATGGATCTCCTGTTTTTTCAGAAGAAGATTTAGACCTGATTAGAAAAATCGGGTTTATGGCATATAACTTCACAGAAGAACGGCCATTCGCAAGTGCACCGGTTCGTTCCAACCCAAAACGCACTTACGACCCGGCTACTCTTACACCAGATCCTGAAGGTGATCATGTTCCCATGCTGTTGGCTAATTTAGCTATTGAGAATCCAGATGTATGGAAAAATCTTAAGCAGGGATTAGAAAAATTCGGTTCATCTGCTGGAATTTTTGATGAAATTAATGTCAAGCGTTTTGCAAAATCGGGTAGTGCGCCGTTCCAGATTCAGGTCAGGAAATACGGCAAAAAACGAAAAGGGCCGAAACAGAACCTGATAGATGTAGGATATGGCGTTAGTCAAGTGTTACCAATTCTAGCGGAGGTCTTATTGCCGGGTATATCTAGAATGTCATTGCTGCAGCAACCGGAAGTGCATCTTCATCCAAGTGCTCAGGCTGCTTTAGGAAGTTTATTATGTGAGATTGCCGGTCAGGGACGGCAGTTGGTCGTTGAAACCCACAGCGATCACCTGATGGAACGGATTCGGATGGATGTTCGTGACAGGACGACAAATCTGAAACCGGAGGATGTCTCCATTTTGTTCTTTGAGCGAAATGACCTGAGTGTTCAGATACATTCAATCCGTTTAGACGAGGAAGGGAATGTCTGTGGCGCACCGGATAGTTATGGCCGGTTTTTCATGGAAGAAACAACAAGGTCATTAGGTCTTTGAGAAATGTGTGCTATTCTTGATGCAAATGTGGTTCATGAAGTCTTCGGGAGACATGGTACGGAGGCTGGGAAGAAGTTTTTGTATTGGATTAACTGTGGAAGAGGGAGATTGGTGGTTGGAGGAAAACTGCTGCAGGAACTGGAGAGGGGTTCAGGTAATTTCAAGAAATGGGCCAGAAATGCTCAAGCGACTGGAAAGATTAGACGCGTGAACAGAGAGCAGGTTAATGCTCGGGAAAATCACCTCCGGGAGGAAAAAACGTGCAAATCGAACGATCCACATATCATTGCATTGGCTCAAGTCAGCGGTGCACGTCTGCTATACTCCAACGACAAAAATTTACGGGATGACTTCAAAGATACAAAACTGCTTAATGGCGGGAAGATCTACTCAACTCTACAGGACAAGCGTTTCTCGGATGCCCATAAACGTTTACTGGCGAGAAGGGATCTTTGCCAGACAAGGTCATGATTTGGACATGACAGTTAGTTTCGATTGTACAAATAGAGTGGCTGAACGCTTTGCTCATCAATGAAGGACAAATTGCCGAACAGGGGTGTACCGCTTGATGTCATGGGTATTGGGCGGCGGGATGAAGGCCGTGGACAGAACTTTGCTTATTTTAGCTGTGTAAGGAAACTACCATCCCCATATAGAAATCTTGGTGAATCATGGCTAATCTGAGAGTGGAGCATAAAATCTGGCAGGTCTCTGCAGGGGCATCAGACCGGTCTTATGCGGACCAATTTCTGAAGTATGGGGTTGCCCTGATCGGGCCCGGTGACGCGGGACCCTGGCATTCAGGATACGATGAGCACGGATTCGTTGAAAGATTTGCATCCGAACTCCAGAGAGGGGATGTGTTATTGCTCCGGACAGGAACTTCAGTGATACAGGCAATTGGTATCGTTGCATCGGAATACCAATATCTATCCCAGTTTGATGATGTCAACGGGTGGGATTTGCAACACGGCAGACGCGTGCGCTGGGGTTCTCTCCCTGAACCGTATGTTTTTGAGGAGCGAGTATTTGGTGCAAATCCAGGACGGTTTTCAATGATTCAATCGGAAAAACTTATTGATTATGCGAATCGATTTGTTCAGTCACCTCCAACCGATTGGCAGACATGCATATTACCTGATTTGCCGCCTGAGGAACCTGCGCTTGATGCACCTCCATTGGAACTGCGTGAATTGATTGCGCAAGTGAGAGACCTCGGGGCGCTGTACACCAATCGTGAAGCCTTCGGGGAACGGCCGAGCGAGAATGAGGTGGTCGCACACTATGTCGTGCCCTTTCTGCGTGCGCTTGGGTGGCCCGTTGAAAAAATTGCCGTGGAGTGGCGCAATGTTGACGTAAGTGTGTTCACTGAACTCCCAAGAAAGGCGAAACACTGCTACTATTTGATTGAGGCAAAACGGCTAGGGGCAGGCATAGAAGGTGCAGTGAAGCAGGCCGTTGGATATGCCCAAGATCTTAACATTCATTGTGATGTCGTAGTTACAGACGGTATCCGTTACTGCATGTACGAGGCGGACAAGGATTACGCTCAAATCGCATATGCAAATCTGGGACGGCTGAAGGAGTCGTCTCTGGAGTTGTTCAAACGTATGAAAAAACCCTAATCGGAGGAAAATCGTGAAACCTTGGTACCGTGTCGTGGAGCTTCGTCAAGAAGTTCGGGAAGGCCGCTCATTCAGCCCGGATGAGTTTGCTATCGCCCTCGAGCAGGTTGTTGCGGGTACTGCTCCTGTGGACTATCGTGATCCAGCACAGTTTTTCTCAAGAACCTGCTTTACGAAAGCACTGAAAGAGCACGCAGGTATTGTTTTGCGCCGCCTTTCCGGTAAGACCGAAAACACATCTCCGGTTCTTACACTGGTCACGCAGTTCGGCGGCGGCAAAACGCACACACTTACCTCGCTGTATCACATAGCCAAAACTGGTGCAGCAGCTTCCGATCTCCCTGGTATATCCGATCTGGTCAAAGAGGCAAAGATTGCAGAAATCCCGTCTGCTCGGGTCGGTGTATTTGTCGGCAATGCCTGGGATCCTTCCGAGGGCAAGGAGACACCCTGGATCGACCTGGCTCGCCAAATTGCGGGAGACCAAGGTGTGGAAGCACTAGGAACCGCAGCAAAGTCAGTTCCTCCAGGTACGGAAGCTCTTTCAGACGTGTTTGCTGCTGCAAATGCCCCCGTGCTGTTACTATTTGACGAAGTTCTGAATTTTGTGAATCGTCACCGTGATATGGCAGATCATTTCCATGCATTCATCCAAAACCTGTCCGTGGCGGTTACCAGCACAACGCGAGTAGTAGCGGTTATTAGTCTGCCTCGTAGCCAAGTTGAAATGACAGATGAGGATCAGAAGTGGCAGGATAAGATCACGAAAGTGGTTCGTAGAGTTTCGCGTGATTTATTTGCAAATGACGAATCCGAAATTAGCGAGGTTGTCTGCCGGCGGCTATTTGAGGATCGGGGAGAACCTGAACTTCGCAGGAAGGCCGCTGAGTTGTATGTAGAATGGTGTTTTGAGCGGAGTGACCGTCTTCCACAGGAATGGCTGACCGTGAATTCTGCAGTGAATGCTAAAAAAGCAAAGGCTTATCTCATGGAAAGGTTTGAAACCTGCTATCCATTTCATCCGGCGACACTTTCGGTTTTTCAGCGAAAATGGAGGGCACTACCACAGTTCCAGCAGACGCGGGGGGCCCTTGCGATGCTGGCACAGTGGATATCTGTGGCAAACATAGAGGATTTCAAAAAAGCACGTAAGGAACCTTTGATCACATTAGGTTCAGCGCCATTAGACATACCTGATTTCCGGGCTGTCGTATTAGGTCAGTTAGGCGAGTCACGGCTTGATGTGGCTATTGAAGCCGACATTGCCGGGGAGATGGCACATGCCAGATCTCTTGACAGCGATGTTTCAGAAGAATTACGTGATATTCATCGCCGTGTAGGCACGGCGATACTGTTTGAATCTTCCGGCGGCCAAGTGGATAAGGTTGCCCATCTCCCCGAGTTGCGCTTTGCGTTAGGCGAGCCATCTGTTGACACAACGGCGATAGACACTGCCGCCGCTATGCTTGAAGGAAGAGGATTTTTTATTCGAAAAATAGGATCGGACGGGTTTCGAGTCCATCATCAGGCAACCTTGAAGAAGGTGGTAAATGATCGTAGTGCATCACTCTCGGAAGAATCGGAGATTAAGCCAGCTGTTCGCGAATTAGTAAAGAAAGAGTTTCGTCGTGGAACAACTTTACCCATAATTGACTTCCCGGAGAATAGCCCCTCTATCCAAGACACTGCTCGTCTGATACTGGTTCTTCTTGATCCCGAAACGGGATGGTCAGGAGATGTTCAGGATGTTCAGCGTATTCGTCAGTGGATGAAGCAACGGGGACAGTCTCCAAGGCTTTATCCAGGTTCATTAGTCTGGTGTGCGAAATCAACCGGGCGAAAACTTCACGAGAAAGTTGCACTATGGCTCGCCTGGAAGAAAGTGGAGGATGAAATTAATAAGGGAATTTTGGGTGCTGGATTTGACCGCGCGGAGCGAACCGGTGTTCAGTTCAGCGTGAAAGATGCACTGGAAAGCGCCCAGAATGAGGTGTGGGCCAGTTATCGATATGTGATACTTTCGGACTCACAGGTGCCGAATGGGCTAAAGATTATAGATCTCGGTGCAGGTCATTCAAGTTCAAGGGAAACACTCTGTGGACGAGTTCTCAGTGCATTAAAATCCGAAGCTCTCCTTAACGAAAGTGTTGGAGCTGGTTACATTGACCGCCATTGGCCGCCCGCGTTCAAAGATGACGGAGCCTGGCCCCTTACCGGTTTGCGACAGAGTTTTCTTGATGGTTCATTAACTCGGCTACTTGATCCCGAGAAAATCCTTCGCATACAGATTGCCAAATTTGTATCCGCCGGAGAATTTGGATTGGCATCTGGTGCGAAAACCGATGGTGGCTATAGTCGTGTGTGGCACAATGAGCAGGTTGCTCAGGAAGAAATCATGTTTGAATCCGATGTTTTCCTTTTGACCAAAAGCAAGGCCGAGGCGCTTACCAGATGTCTTGATCCAGAACCCGATCCTCCTAAGCCAGAGCCGGAACCTGGAGGTGATTCGCCCACTGGCCCCGGCCCGCAACCACTGTCTGGCGTAGTGGTACCAGATAAGAAGAGCAAATCTGTGCTCAGGGTTACGGGCACCATGCCATCCGAAATATGGAATAGGTTTGGAACCAAGGTGCTACCTAAATTGCGACAGTTGCATGATGTTCAGATCAGAATTGAGATTTCCTCCAGTGTGGATTCCACGCGGGCCCATCATACGAAGTCAGATCTGAGCAAGGCTCTGGATGAACTGGATTTGAGTGGCCAGATTCGTGTAGAGTGAGTTTGGTTTCCACTTGCAATTCCGCTGAAAATGATGCATCCCGGCCGCTGCGTCCAGTGCAGCGTTCCTGATTTCCATGTCCGTTCCCTGAGTGTACTGCTAAAAGGAGGGATCCTTAATCTGAGTTCAGTAATCCTTGCATCTGCCGAGATATCTTCTTTATGGATCCACTTAGCACGTTAGATCCTCTGGCGCATAAAACACTCTTCATCTCAGGTCATTGATGATGTCTTCCATATAACCCTGAAGCCATGGTAATGGCTCGGTTTGCACCTTAATCTGAAGTAGTTCTCGTATACTTGATCCGCCCCATAACTCCGCTGCACACACGGCAGCATCTCGTATCTCTGCGTCATCCATTGTCAATGCTTTTCGTAGAAGGTCGGTACGCCAAGACTCAGTCCCAGGGTGCACTTGCCGTCCAAGACAGCGCAGCACCGAAGCAGAAAAAACAGGATATTTGGGGTCAAGGCAAATTCTGGAAATCCAGTCAAAAAGGCGAGCATCATCGGCAGATCGTAGAGCGTCACCAATAATCGTCTCGGCCGGATGATCCATGCCGTCTTCAAATGGTTGTGCCTCAAATGAGGCATACAGCATGCGCTTAAAATGCGGCAGCCTTTTCATTGCATCCGGTAAGGCACTGATTTGATCCTCATAATCCATGTGAACCGTAATTGAGCAATGGATTTGTGATTAACGTTCAACCAGAACAAAGGATTCAGAACAGAATAGATCCCAATCTGAATACACACTTGGCTCCGAAAGCCTCCATAATAGACCGTCCACTAACAAAGTGAAAGATCTCAGAAGTGAATGACACCCAGAGAAGCATTCCAGAAAATTCATTCGGCAATTCCTCCCATGCCAACCGAGGAACTTCCTCGGCTTATGACCTTCGGCCAGATACTCCACGAAGATATTTTGGCGCGGGAGGGGATCCCTCCGTTTGACAATTCTGCAATGGACGGGTTTGCCGTCCGCGTGGACGATCTGGTACAGCTTCCGGCAGATCTCCGTCTTGATGGAGAAATTCCTGCGGGAAAAGCCCCCAATGCGGAGGTGGAATCAGGAGCATGTATCCGCATCATGACCGGTGCACAGATTCCCCCTGGAGCAGAGGCGGTGGTGCCAGTAGAATGGACAACCGAAATCAATCAGGAAAGGATTCGCATCCACCGGAAACCGGAAGCAGGGGCCTATATACGGAGAGCTGCACAGGATGCCGCGAAGCATGAGACTGTGGTAAAAAGGGGGACACGGATTACGCCCCCGGTTATGGGGGTGATTGCGGCGGCAGGATATCACAGGATAAAGGTGGCTAAACCGCCCGATGTAGCCATTATCGTAACGGGGGATGAATTGCACCTAGACGTATCCAAGCCCCTGCCTCCTGCACGAATTTATGATGCCAATGGTCCAGGGCTCGTCACGCAGGTGCTGGAAGCTGGCGGAACACCGCTAGGGCCGGAGGTTGCCAGAGATGATGGTGGTGACATTGAATTCGAAATCGGGCGGGGGTTAGAGGCCGATGTGATCGTCATTAGCGGGGGCGTATCCGTAGGCAAATATGACCTTGTTCAGGAAGTACTCGATAGCATAGGATTTGAAAAGTATTTTTGGCGGGTTCGTCAGCGACCTGGAGGGCCCATGCTGTTTGGAATGATTGGCACACGACCCGTTTTTGGATTGCCGGGGAATCCGGTTTCCTCGGCCGTCTGCTTTCAGCAGTATGTGCGGCCGGCACTACTTGCAATGATGGGAGCAGCTGAGATCCATCCGCCACAGATAAAAGCGAAACTGGGATCTTCCGTGCGCAAGGAGGCGGGTTTACATCATTTTGTTCGAGGAAAAGCCCAGTGGCAGGAAAATGGGCCGTTAATCGTACACACAACCGGCCCTCAGACATCGAACCTTTATTCGTCCCTGCAGCATGCCAATTGTCTGATTCATCTTGAGGAAGAGGTAGTCAATCCATCTGAAGGAGAGGAGGTGATCATTACCCCCCTGCCATGGGCGGTTATCGGCTGAGGAGTGTCAATTCCCGGGCTTCCGTCCACATTGTCAGACTCTCAAGGAAGACCTCGTCAATCGCATTGAAGAGCGGAACTGCAACGCGTGAGCCGTACAACTGGCGGCCAAGAAGTGCCTTGAAATAAAGCCGCAGAGTTTCCTCGTTTTCTGCGAGCGCACTATAGGTGAATTGCAGCTCATCGGGAGAAGGATCTGCTGGAACAAACGTAACAGGGATCTGAGCGGTCTCCCCTGCAGCCCACAATGCACCCCATTGAGTGGGCGAAAAAGAAAACTCACGCACGAACCTTTTCTGCTGATCTTTCCAGGTGGTTCGCAGCGCTTGTTCATGGTCTTCAAACCATAGACGGAACGTTTCAAAGAAACCACCGCCATAGACAGATTGAAGGATGCGGGGCATTGTGGAGTCCGAGACCACCAAATGATCCGGGGTAATTCCACCGTCTCCGAAGACCGTGCGACCGTGTGTGGTTGTAAATTTCAGCGAGTCCGGGATCTGGTTCATATACCCTTCGGGATCCTGATCGGCTTTGATCCAGGTTTCCAGTTTCCCCTCAAGATAGGCTTCACGATCTCCTTCCTCATAGGGAGTCTGGATCAGGCGGCCGGAGGGAGTATAGTAGCGGGCAGTTGTGATTTGGAGCCGACTGTTATCGGGAAGAGGATATTGATTCTGAACCAGTCCTTTTCCGTAACTCCGTTGGCCGATCAAAAGGGCGCGATCATGGTCCTGCAGGGCACCGGCGACAATCTCACTTGCCGAGACGGAGTTATGATTAATCAGAACAATGATCGGTTGGGTTTCGAAGCGCCCAGAATGCCCGGAAGCATAGATCTCGTCGGGCACATTACGACCTTTTACGCTGACGATGATTTCGATTCCGCTTAGGAGTTCATCCACAATGGCAACTGCTGCCTGCAGAATCCCGCCGCCATTATCACGAAGATCCAAAACTAAACGCTCCATTCCCTGCCTCTGGAGATCTGCGATTGCCTGAACGAATTCGGTATAGGTGCTTTGTGCGAAGCGGTTAATTCGAATGTAGCCCGTAAGGTCATCAATCATATAACTGCTGGTGACCGAGTTAAGGGGAATAAGGCCCCGTGTGATCAGCACATCAAACGGCTGTTTAAGTCCCAGCCGGTAGATCGTTACTTCAACTTGTGTTCCAATGGGGCCTTTCAGCCGCTGTTTCACTTCATCTTCGCCGATCCCAACAACCGAGGTGTCGTTAACGGCAATGATCCGGTCACCAGCCTGGATCCCCACCTTTTCACTGGGGCCATTTTCAATGGGGGATACGACACGGGCTGTGTCTCCATCAAGCACCTGGAACCAGACTCCAATGCCACCAAAGGAGCCGCGAAAGGATTCCTCCACCTCTTTAAAGGCCGACGCGTCAATATAGGAGGAATGGGGATCCAGTGATTCCAGCATTCCGCCGATGGCATTTTCTGCCATTTTGTTTGGGTCCACCGGATCAACATATTTCCGGCTGATCAGCAGAAAGGCTTCCTCCAGTTTCCGCAAGTTCTCTTTCGTATCATTGAGATACGATCCAAAAGTGCCTCCAAGCAGTCCACCTGTCAGAAACAGCAGAATGATCAGCAGAACGTAGCGGGATGAGTTTTTCATAAAGAAAAAGGATTTGATGCCCGCCTCAAACAAGTGATGTATGAGAAGAGCATTTTTGTCTGTCTGGATGTGTAACAGAGTTCAAATATAGGGATATCTAACGAAGAAGCCTCAGTAACGGGTAATGGGGCCCCAAGCGGGCGAAGAGCATTCTTTGGAGAAGAGGCCCCTGTAAACCCAAATTGCCTGCTCCTGGAACATTGTTTCAGATTCACAGGAGAATAGATATTCTGTAGATGGCGGGAGCATCAGACAGCTTGAAATCATTCCCTGACCGGAGCATAAGATTCGGTTGCAAAGCGAGCATCATCAGATCTTGCGGATAAGAAAAGAAGGAGCGGCAGGTTTTGCAAGATGGAAACCATTACGTATCAAGTAACGTTTAAGTGTAATGTTATGAGAATCTCATTTAGAACTCGTAAACTTGAAAAAAGATTTACGAAACCGGGAGGCCTTAGGAGGGCCTACGGGCCCCGAAATGAGGATGCCATAAAGGCCCGTTTTATCGTCCTAAACAAGGTTCAAAACCTCTCAGAGGTGCCGACAAATCACCCAGAACGAAGGCATCAGCTTAAGGGTAACAGAAAAGGGAAATTTGCGGTTGATTTGGTTCATCCATATCGTCTTATCTTTGAACCAGATCACGAATCGGTTCCACGAAAGGATGATGGGGGCATCGATCTAAACCGGATTACAGCAATAAAGATACTAGATGTGGTAGACTATCACTAATTTCAAAAACCAAGATAGACAAATGTCGAAATCTGCAAGAGAGTGGAAATTGGAATATGCGATTCCACCAGGGTTGGTACTTCAGGAACACCTTCAAGCACGGGGTTATTCGCAAGCCGAATTTGCTCGCCGTTGTGGACGCTCACCTAAGTTGATCAGTGAAATCCTTGCAGGTAAAGCACCGCTTGAGGCAAAAACTGCGCTGCAGTTCGAAAAGGTTCTCGGATTGAAAGCCCATGTTTGGATGGGCATTGAATCCCAATATCGGCTCTTCCTGATTCAGGAAGAAGAGGACAAAGGGATGGCAGCGGAGATGGAGTGGGTAAAAGATTTTCCAATTCCCGAGTTGGTTAAGCGAGAATGTTTTTCACGTCCAGAATCAGATGCTGATCGCATTGCCAGATTACTCGCATTTTTTCGGGTTGCCTCAGTGGATGTCTGGAAGACTCAATACAGCAAAATCAAGGTGGATTTCCGGCACTCTCCCTCATTCAGAAGTGAGGAGAAAGTAATTATCACCTGGCTCCGGCTTGGGGAAATTGAAGCGGAGCAGCAGAATTGTGTGGATTATAACAGAAGCCAATTCCGGAAGGCAGTTCAATCCATCCGCAATCTGACCCGTGAACCAATTGACATCGCTTTGAAGCAGGCGGAGAAATTGTGCAACGAGGCAGGTGTCGCACTTGCGCTGGTCAGGCCGCTAAAAAAAATGGCGCTCAGCGGTGCGGCCTGGTGGCTGTCTCCAAGAAAAGCAATCATTCAACTCACGGCTAGACACAAAACAGATGATCATCTCTGGTTCAGTTTCTTCCATGAAGCAGCACATATACTGCTACACAGCAAGAAGTGTATTTTTATAGAGAAGAACAAGAAGAGTGCACCTGACTCAGAGCAGGAGTCAGAGGCAAACCAGTGGGCATCCAATTTGCTTATTCCGGAGACAGCGTGGAAACAGATCGCGCAGATTTCGTCCCCCAGCGAAAATGTCGTGAGAGAATTTGCAAAAGAGCAGGGCATTGCTCCGGGGATTGTGGTTGGTCGACTCCAGCATGAGAAGGTCATCCCCTGGAGGTCTCCGCTCAATAGTCTTAAAGTGCATATAGTAGCCCGTGGATAAAGTATGATCACTGAATTAGACAGCACAACTGCGTGTCGTAGATGGCCAAACCATCTATTTTTCGCCCTTTTTGAGACTCCAAGGGGCGAAAAAACTCTCTTCTATGGCTATTCTGAGCGGTCTAATCTCCAAAGATCAACCCGAAAAGCGTTCCTCAGATTTTTCTGGACTTTATCCACAGGCTGCTAGAGAGGGTTACGGCAATTAAGATCGTAGAAATTTGTGACTATCATTAACCGCACGAAGAATACTGCAGTACAATGTTGAAATCAAGTAATGAACTGGGCCCAGCATACGCAATTCCGCCCGGCTGGGTACTTGAGGAATACCTTGAGGCACGGGGCTTCTCGCAGGCCGAATTTGCCCGCCGCTGTGGATGCTCACCTAAGTTGATCAGTGAAATCCTTGCAGGCAAGGCACCGCTTGAGGCAAAAACTGCACTGCAGTTCGAAAAGGTTCTTGGCTTGGATGCTAGCGCTTGGGTTAACATTGAATCCATATACCGACTCCGTTTAGCGAGAGAGGTCGATGCAGAAAAAGAGATAGCGGAGATGGAGTGGGCAAAAGATTTTCCAATTCCCGAGTTGGTTAAGCGAGAATGTTTTTCACGTCCAGAATCAGATGCTGATCGCATTGCCAGGTTACTCGCATTTTTTCGGGTTGCCTCGGTGGATGTCTGGAAGACTCAATACAGCAAAATCAAGGTGGATTTCCGGCACTCTCCCTCATTCAGAAGTGAGGAGAAAGTAATTATCACCTGGCTCCGGCTTGGGGAAATTGAAGCGGAGCAGCAGAATTGTG
>JAJECV010000007.1 GCA_022821875.1 Rhodothermales bacterium | reverse complement strand
CGAAGAATACTCTCTCCCGTAAACTGCTTGGCCTCGCTGTGCACATAGACGCGTTGTTCCTTTGGTTCTTCGGAGTCCGTGTCCTCCTTTGTTTTCTCGTCGGGAAGCCTCCAGGCCCGGATTTTCTTTTTCCCGGCCGTGGTGAACTCCTGATCGGGGTCCCAGGTGGGAACCGGGGGCGTTTTACTGCGCTCCACACAGACATAATCCAGTCCTTTCTCTCGCAGATAGGCCCGATTCTCTTTGGTTGCAATTCCCGCGTCCATGATCACCGTGGGCGTGTCTCCCTTCAACGTTTCAATGGCCGTCTTCAGGGTGGCCGGTTCCCCCGCATTGCCGGGTAAAATCTGTACATTGCGCGGAAATCCCGATGCACATAAGGTTAGCGCCAGCGAGACCAGCGGACAATCGTTCCGCTTTTGTTTACTGTAGCCCCGGTGCAGCAGCTCTCCTTTTTCCTCGCCATGATAAAAGGTGTTGGTTAAGTCATAGAAGATGATCGTCTCCTCAAAATTCAACGCATTCCGGGTATTCTGATACAGGGCATCAATTATCTCTTCCTTGAATTTGTGGAACACCCCGGAGGCGTTGTACAGGGTATTGTGATGCGGCAAATTGCGGTCAAGGATCTCCAGAATGCTGGAGTGTTCGGCCATCCATTTGTGGGTTGCGAGTTCACTGCCGGGTTCGAGCATGCGTCCGACCACCAAGGCAAGGGCGAGTTTGTTTTCTTCTTCGCGGACCCCCAGGTCCCGAAAGATCTGGGGCAGTTTGAGTTCGTTCATCGCTTCCACGATCAGGCGTTCGCCGGCCACGGTGCGGGAGTCGGTATGTTCGATTTGGTCGGGGAACACTTTGACGGATTCGGGTGCTCGTTTGGCAAAGATGTCAAAGCCTTGATCGAGCAGTCTTTTGGTGATGTCATCCACGGCCTCCTTGAAGGCTTTGCTCTTGCCTTCAAGGGGAGGCAGGGGATCCTCTTTCAGCCGGGCGGTGACATGTCGGATGAGGTCTTTCCATTCGTCTTTAGGGATGCTGAAATCCTTGGTGAGGTTGAGCAGTTTGTTATGTTTGGAGACCCCTTGGACACACTGGGATTGTAACAGGTAGTGACTGTGTCCGATTTCTCCATTTTTAAGTTTGTAAGGGTTTGCCCGGATGAACATGATCGTAAGGAATAGTGAATAGGAGGTGTTACGTAGGGGTTTAGGGAAGGTTTCAAAGTCACTAAAAATATCACTATATTGAGTATTTTGTGAAAAAACGTACTTTAGGCAAACGGAGGGCCGCAGGGCCGAACATCGAACCCGAAAAAAGAGAATAAGGGGGAAATTCTGGCCTGAAATCAGTAAATTTTCAGGTCAAATTGTGAAGATGGGTTAAGCTCTGCATGTTGGAGAAGTAACATTTGCCTGCCTTTGTTTTGTCCATGAATCAAGCCGTAGATGGATGCCCGTCAGCCATTTTTCTCCCACAATCTGACATGGGTATGGAATTCTCCATGTTCTCCAAAGGGATCAATGCCATCCGGGAGTCTTCCGATTAGTTCACGGTCAAAACGATCGCCCACCCGCATGACACCTGTGACCGCCTCGGTTACAGCGGAAATTATGCAGGGAACCCCGCTTTCTTCGAGATCAGATATGAGTGCGTGCCAGGGAGCCCCCCAAAGTGGAAAGTACAGTTCAACTTTTCGCTCACGAGCCAGCGCCTGCAGCGCCGTCTGACGCCACTCACGGATGTGCTCCAGATGCAGGTCGCCGAAAACAAAGCGTTCAATATGTGGGATTAGAGTGCAGCCCTCCCGGATTCGGTCTGGATAGGACTGCCCAGAGTACAGGGGGATCCCAAGAAGGGGAATCTGAAGCTGTCGGGCCTGACGAACTGCGTCGTCTATGAGAATTTCCTGATGCGCAATGATCCGTGTTTCGGTGTCAAAGGTGGTGAGAAGAACCACTGGGCGTGCCGCTTCACGTTCCAGACTTCGCAGTGCAAGAAAGCTATCTTTCCCTCCGCTCCAGAAGAGCAGATCCACGGGCAATGACGGGCCGGTGTTAACCGTAAGCCACGAAGGTTGGCGACCGTGCGCAATTCGCCTCGAGAGAGGCATTTCACGATGTTGCCACGGACAGTGCCGGCAGCCGCTTCCGCAGCAACGTCCCCGCCGGCGCAATCCAGTCTCAGTAAAGACACGGTAGCCGGTCTGAGGATCGTTGTAGAATAAAGCCCCCGATTCGCTGGCGCGGCGGTGGATTGTATTCCAGTCGTCCGGTCCCCCTGCTGTGCAGCCTTCGGATAAATCAGGCGATACGGAATCGCTGCTCATCGTCATAACATGGTTTGAATTGGGTTGTCGTCCGCAGGAGATGATCCGGTGGGTTTTATTTATAAAATCAGGGAAGGTTACACGGAATCCGCAGAAACGGTCTGATCACAGCAGTTGGGGCCCGAATAAGTTTCAACTCGACATCTTACGGTCGCTTACAGGAATGGACAGTCTGTGGATAGAGTTCAGAATATTTGGGGAGCTGTTTTTCAGTATTTACCCCGAAAATTTACCGATGCTGGGGGGATCTTTTTACACGCTGATCCAGAAGAGTCTCTAAGCGGGATGTTCATCAAATTCTATGGCGGAATGGACACCTGTTGAGAGCGGAATCGGTGCTTGAGGGGCACCGGGGTAAACGTATTCAAGAGATGCAGCTGAAATGGTGCGGAACCGCCGACTGCAAGGATAATGATCGGTACGAACGGAAATGTATCCAGACATTCCCGCTGAAATTTGAGATTACAGGGGTATCCGCGCAGGCGGATGTACGGGGCAGGGACCCTTTCCGGGAAAAGTCAAAAAATGCCATCTGGCGGTTCACAGCCGTTACAATGTCTCCTGCAATGAGCGTCTGTCGGGGGATTACGGGGGAGGGCGGAAAGATCATGAATTACGTATATTCTGACATTGTTTTCGTTTGCTGATGTGTCTCATCAGACACACAGGAGTGAGATGGTCGGCAGCATCAGGTTTGGGCGGCGGGGGAAGAGGTTGTTTTTTCGGCAGGTTCGTTTGTCGTATCCGCAAGTTCAGCAGGTCCAGACGGTTTTTTCCCTTCGTCCAGTTCCAGGGTTGTATGTTCTGATGGTGCTGGGGCTTCTAATTTTTCTCGCATCCTCTGTACCCTGTGATTCCGAGGGTTCCGCACACCAAGTTTCTCCAGCGGCGGTCTATGCGGAGACGAATAAAGTCAACGGACCATCAAGGTCATGGAGCAACGAGATGCAAGTATCTCAGACTGGGATTTTGCAGGTTTAGGTCCGATGGAAACCCGGTCGGACAATGATCCTCACAAATATGCAGCAAAATATGACCGTTCGGCATACGGGGGTATCAGTGATGGGTGTACAAACTGTAGTCACCACTTATCTATAGTCGACAGGCCAGATGTTGAGTTTGCTTCGGGGCAGGATATCTGGACGGAGGAAAATGCAGATGTAACGACCAAAGTGAAACTCTCCGAAGCATTGTCGGGCGATGTGCAGGTGGGCCGTGCGACGGAAGGCCTGCAGCTGCGTCTGCGTCCATCGTGGGGACGCGGACAAGGGATGTCCATGTACCGGCAGCAGACGATTCTGGATGCCGTGCCGATGGGCATGAATGCCCATCGGACGGAACTGGAACTGGGGTACGGGATCCCGTGGAAAGAGGGGGCCGCACGGTCCGTGATGGGGGTGACCCGGTTG
>JAJECV010000055.1 GCA_022821875.1 Rhodothermales bacterium | reverse complement strand
GGCGGTTCCGCCTTTGAGGAGGATCCGGATTCCGTCAATGACGGGCTGGGGGAGTTTGGTGAGATTTGCGAGGGTGATTTTTTTGGATTTTCCGTCGATCCATTTGGATTCACGGATGAGGATGGTCGGGGACCATCGGCGATTTTTAACGACGTCGACAAACATGGACTAGTATGTAATGATTAAGGGAATGTCTGAAAGGAGAAATATACGGAATAAAGTGCATTAAGTTGCAATTATGGACAAAAAATTTTGAGAAAACATCAAAAATCAACATGGACATGTGTATTTATCCACACTGGATCTGGAATTTTGCAGAAAACCGGTCAAAAAGGCCGAAAAAAGAGGGAATTCCGGCCAAAAAGTCAGAAATCAGACGGAAATGGAGCCTGATTTTTAGGAAATCAGGGGGGAATACCCGCTCAAATCCTCGAATTTGAAAATTTTAGGGGGTAAGTTCAGCCATATGCAATGGGAAAATTCAAGGATTGCAGGTTCGATCAGGGACATGATGAGTCCCGGTTCCTCCGAAAATGTCTGACATCTAGAGATTCGTGAGCCATAAACATCTGGCAATAGAGGGATTTATTCTATTGGGAATGTATGACGTTGAACATATTCTTCACAAAACCACGACAGGCGGCTGTGGCAGGGGATGAGTCGAGATGCATTCATGTGCAGGCGCACCCATCAGTACAATCCCGAATCAGGGAGTGAAAGGGAGATGTTTTGGCATCCGCCACCGCCTGAAGAAATTTTTTTCGCTGGAACTCTTTTAATCCGATATTATTTGGTATATTAAGAGTTCCGGCTGAAGGTCAGCCGGTTTAACCATAAACAAAGCAAATTTAAAAATGGCTACAGTTGAGCAACGTTTCAAATCTCTTTTGGAGAAACATCTTGGCATAACCGATCCGGATGCGATGAACTCCACTCTTCCGGATCTCGGGGTGAACTCCGTAGATGCCGTCAACTTTCTGAAGGCGGTGTGCGAGGAGTTCGGGGTTGATTTTAAGCCTGAAGATGCGGCGAAATTTAAGAATCTGCAGGAAGCGGTCGATCAAATAGAATCCGCCGGCTAGATACCGTCAGGTGTCGTCCTGTCCTATCTCGTTAGGGATAAGTTGCCGCTCGCCGGAAGGGGGAGGTACGTCTTTTGACTAAAAGTTGAATTCGCTATTCGGTTGGTCTATGTTTCTTGATTATTACTCAGGAATGATCTCCAAACGGGAGGCAAGAGATGATGCAGATAGTTTCTGGGTCGTACCCCGCCCCTATTCCATCAGTGAGGTGCGCATGCAGGACGGTGCATCGGTGGTGATTCGGCGCCATGGAAATCCAGAAGGCCCACGTTTGGTTTTGAGCCACGGGAATGGTCTGGCCATTGACTTCTATTATCCATTCTGGTCACAATTTATCGAGGAATGTGATGTCGTCATATTTGACATCAGAAATCACGGCTGGAATCCAGTCGGAGAATTTAAGAATCACAATTTCCCGACGTTTGTGCAGGATTTTGAACAAGTCGCCGATGCGATTGACCTTTACTATGGTACCAAGCCAAGCGTGGGGATTTTCCATTCGGTTACAGCCCTTGCAGTGCTGCAACCCTTTTTCAAGCAGGGATTGTTTGCAGGTCTGATCCTTTATGATCCCCCCCTGTGCAAGCATGGGAGGGGATATGAGGAGTTTGAAGCGGCCGCTACACGCCTTGCCAATTTAACCCGGATGCGTCAGAACAAATTCGCAACCAGAAAAAATCTGGCAGAGGTGCTTCCCTATCTTCCTAGCTTTCAGCGAGTCCTCCCAGGGGTTTGTGAACTTCTGGCAGAAACCACACTCCGAAATTCCAGCGATGGGGACGGATACCAGTTGTGTTGCCCGCCGGAATATGAAGCACAGATCATGGAGTACGCAGGAAATTTTTCGGTACTCGTGGACTTCGATCATATTGAGTGTCCAATAAAAGTTCTTGGAGCGGACCCCACATTGCCGTATTCCTACTTACCAACATATGACCTGGGGCATGTGGTAAAACTGGATTATGATTTTCTACCTGAAGCGACGCACTTCCTCCAACTGGAACAACCGGAAAAATGTGCTGAGGTCGTTTTTGAGTTTATCAAAAAGCACGACCTGAAGGGTTGAGATAACGAATATTGGTGCGTTTGGGACCGGCCCTCATAAACTTGAGAGAGACAGGTGTCTTCCTGATCACCTCTGCCCGGTCAGCGTTACGGGGTATGTAGCCGGTGGAATGGATATTCTTTCTCTATTCGCCGCTGTGGGTGACATTGAAACGAGTAAAGAAGCGATTGATGCGGCCTACAGGTTGCTAGCACTAGTAACGTATTTCCATCGTGATCACTTAAAGTTCTCTATTCGGGGGACAATCTGAGCGCGCAGGCAAAGAAGTGAGGTTTCATTCACAAATTTGCGGGGGATAAGTGGTTACACACCCGCAGTATAAACTGCGGGTACACTCTGGAAACGAAGAGAGGGTGTATGCTCCATCGGTTATTCGTCACGATCTTCTCCTTGCCCATCTGCCTTTGATTTGCCAGTAAACCTTTGAGCCTTTGAGCGGGCTGGAATCAGAAATGTAATCAAAAGGCCGGTTCCCCTTGTGGTCACATGCGTTTATATCTGCACCTGCATCAAGCAGTGCCTGTAACACCCTCAGTGTGTAATCTTTTTCCGAAAACAACTCAAGTATTGGTGAAGCCTTGAGTTCGGCCGGACTGAGATTGAGATCTGTATGAAACTGGTTTTTACTAGACTCCCCATTCCTGATTGCGCAGTGAAGTGGGGTCATACCATTATTTTTTGGCAGGTTCACATCTGCCCCCGCCTGGATTAATGATGCTACAATCTCAGGTATCATACGCTGTTCAACCGACTTATGCAGTGGAGTCTCCCCTTTTTCGTTCACGGCATTCACATCCAGACCCGCATCAATCAGAATCAATATAAGATCAGGGTACTCAAACCGCTCCGAAGCCCAGTGAAGCAGAGTGTCGTTATGTTCATCCATCACCGTCACATCTGCACCTGCGTGAATCAGAAGTTGGGGTATCTGGAAATTTGAACAATACTTTACCGCCAGTTGAAGGGGAGTTTTGCCTTCTGCATTCCTTGGATCCACCTCTGCGCCCGCATCAATGAGAAGCTGTGCTATTTGGGAATTACTGCGGAATATCACGGATTCGTGAAGAGGGGTGTGGCCGTCTTTATTTCTGGGATCCACCTCTGCACCTGCATCAAGGAGAAGTTGTATGTTTTCGGGATTTTGATTTCCCCTCGCAGCTTTATGGAGCGGCGTATTGTCATGTTTATCGGTGACCGTTACCTGTGCGCCTGCTTCAAGCAGCAGTCTTAGAATCTCAGGATTTGTATTGTTATATGCGGTCAGAAAAAGCGGAGTCTGTCCTGATTGGTTGACTGCATGCGGACATGCACCTGCCTCCAGCAGCATCTGTGTGATCTCAGGATTACGATTTCGTCCTGCGACAGATACAAAAAGTGGAGTGTTCCCCTTATCGTCTACTGCGTGCACGTTTGTGCCTGCATTCAGCAGCAGTCGTATGATTTCGGGACTGTCGCTCATTGCCGCGGCCCAATGAAGCGGTGTATATGACTGGGAATCTTCCGCATTCACCTCCGCACCTGCATTCAGCAGAGTCTCAACGATTTCCGGGGTTTTGTTGTGACCCACAGCGAGGTGAAGCGGGGTGAGATCCTTATCTTTTTTCGCATTCAAGTCCGCACCAGAGTTAAGTAACACATTAAGGACTCCCGGGGTCTTGTTGAGTGCTGCAGCCCAGTGCATTGCGGTTGCCCCGTCACAGTCTCGGGCATAAAGGTCAGCACCTGCACGAATTAAGAGACGGACTGCATGGGGGTTCGAGCTGTGTCCTGCTGCAAGATGGAGGGGAGTTTCATCCTCTGTTGAGCGTATGCTTACCTCCGCACCGGCACGGATAAGCATATCTAAAACCTCCGGTGCGGTACTGAATCCGGCTGCCAGATGGAGCGGAGTTATATTTTCTTTTGTCTGCGCATTCACATCGGCCCCCGCCCCCAGCAGCTTCCTGATCATTTTAGGCCCCTCATCAAATCCAGCTGCAAAATGGAGCGGGGTGATTCCTTGTTCTGTCTGTGCATTCACATCGCAATCTGTGTCCATCAGCGCTTGAACCTGCTCTGTAATTTCCCCGAATCCGCTGGCCATGAGGAATTGCTGCAAAGGATGCATATCCGGTTTAGGATCGGATTTTTGACCAAGATCAAGAATCTTCCGAAAAAATGTGTGGAGACGTATACTGACTGGATCAATTCCGGCAAATGCGATGTTTTTCATGTGCTGCAGTGTGATTTGAATGTTTGATAAATTCCAGAGTGAGACAAAGCCAGGGAAGATGAAATGCCGGCGGGGAGCCATCTTCAAGGTGTTGAACAGATTTTTCGCCGTTCACATGGAACTCAACCGGTTTAAGATCAATCATCTAAAAAGTTATCCCGGATGCCCTCTACTTCATTGTTTGGCATCAAAATGGGGGGAACCTCCAGTTTTGCGCCCATTATTTCCTGTCAGATCCGATTCCTCTCATTTTCCAGTAAATGTCTGTGCCTCGGATCGGGCTGGAATCTGGAATCAAATCAAACGGTCGTCTCCCCTTGATATCATGTGCGTTGATATCTGCGCCTGCGTCAAGCAGTGCCTGCACAACCTCAAGGGTCGTATTGCGATAGGCCGCCAGATGAAGAGGGGTGATGTCGAAATCATCCCGCCCATTGACATCTGCACCCATCTCCACCAAAACCCGAATTGTATCCGGGTTGGTTGATTTCACGGAGGCTATATGCAGCGGGGTCATTTTATCTATGTTTCTATTATTCATCTCTGCCCCGGCTTCAAGCAGTAACTGCAATACCTCAGGATCATTGGATGCCAGAACGGCCAGAAAGAGAGGAGTTCTTGCATCTTCGTCCCGTGCATTCACATTGGCTCCTGCATCAATCATGATTTGCAGTATTTCCAGATTGGTACATTTCACCGCCGCCATGTGCAACGGGGTCAGTCCATCTTTAGCGGCTGCATTCACATTTGCACCTGCAGAAACTAAAACCCTGAAAATGTCCGCGTTCTCACACAGTGACGCAGCGACATAGAATGGGGTCAGGTAATCTTTGTCCCGTACATTCACATTGGCCCCTGCATCAATGAGGAACTGTACGATGTCCGGGGTTTGATTATCGGCCACAGCCGGGTAAAGCGGGGTCCAGCCCGACACCGTCGGTGCATTCACATCGGCCCCTGCATTAAGTAACAGTTCAATGATCTTGCGAGGTGCACCGCCTTCAGCGGCCGCGTACAGGGGTGTTTGCCCATGGTGATTTGCTGCATTTGGATCCGCCCCGCCATGAAGCAGATGCTGAATGATTTCGTAACGATCATTGAATTGAGCAGCAAGATGGAGCGGGGTTGCCCCCATTTGATTCGTCCCCGTTACATCTACTCCCGCATCCATCAGGCGCTGAATGACATCGGGATTGTCATTTTGCTTCCCGGCGAAGTGAAGTGGATTTCGGCCAGCGTCATCCACCTTGTTTATCTCCGCTCCGGCATCTATAAACGCCTGAACGATTTCACCACTCTTGTCTATTCCGGCGGCGAAATGAAACGGTGTCATGCCATCTCTGCATGCCGCATCCACATCCGCCCCTGCATCAATCAGGGCCTTGACCATCTTATGACTTTCCCCCATGATTACGGCGATGTGAAGCGGAGTGATGCCCCTTGCATCCTCTACATTGACCTCCGCACCGGAATCAAGGAGAATCTGTACATTTTCTTCCGTTGCAGTCTGCCGGCAAGCCACATGGAGCGGGGTTTCGCCCTTTTCATTTCGTGCCTGAATATCAGCCCCCGAACGGATAAGGGCGGTGCTCAGATCAGGATTTGGGTTAAGTTCTGCGGCCAGGTGCAGGGGACTCCGGCCCTTCAATGATCGTACATTTACATTTGCGTTTGCGTCAATCAGAGCGTCGATAAGTTCAGAGGAGGAACAATATATAGCGGCCAGGTGAAGGGGGGTATGACCACTTTTGTCGGCTGCGTTCATATTGCAGCCTCCCTCCAGCAAGATCTCAACCGCTTTGGATAACATTCCCCGCTTCACCGCGCGGCGAAGTGAACTCCGTTTCCTTTTACTCAGCACCTGTGCATCACTTGCATAATCAACCAGATCCTTGAATTCATTAAAATCTTCACTGCATCTGGCAACAAGGTGCAACATAGTCCAACCGGACTTCTCCTGATCATTCTTTTTCTTTTTCGCATCAGATTCATTCTGGAGCGTATTCAGAAGCTCTCGGATGATGTCAGTTTCGGGGAGTCTTTTTTTCTTCATTTACCAGACGCAAAGACTTGATGGCAGATCAAAAAATAAGGCAAATCTAAATTCATTCTACGGGGAACGGCCGACAGGTCAGGGAATTGTACACCATGAATTCTGTTCAGGGATACTTCGTTATCTCCTTCTGGATCCTCTTCCTTTCATTTTCCAGTAAATCTGGGTGCCTTTGATCGGACTGGAGTCTTGTACATAATGAAAAGGCATCGCCCCGTTACATTCACATGCATTGATATCTGCGCCTGCGTCAAGCAGGGTCTCTACGACTTCAAGGGTCTCATTGTGATAGGCCGCCAGATGAAGAGGGGTTCGGTCATAATTGTCCAGTCCATTCACCTCTGCGCCCATCTTGATCAAAAGCTGAATAATTTCAGGATTGGTTGATTTCGAAGAGGCCATGTGCAGTGGGCTCATTCCACTTTCCTCCCTCTCGTTTACATTTGCCCCCATGTCAATCAGGTGCTGCAGACTCTCAGGCGCAATGGGCGCACAGGCCGCCATAAAAAGTGGAGTTCGGCCATCCTCATCCCTCGCATTCACATCCGCCCCCGCATCCAGTAAGACGTTCATTACTTCAGGACTGAGACATTTCGCAACCGCTATATGAAATGGTGTTATTCCATCGTCAGAGGCCGCATTCACATCGGCCCCTGCAGAAATCAGAAATCTGAAAATCTCTGGGTTTTTACAGAACATTGCCGCGACAAGGAGAGGGGTTCGGCCCTTTTTGTCCCGCGCATTCACATCTGCCCCGGCATCAATGAAAATCTGTAGAGTTTCTGAGGACAGGGCATTTCCCTGTGCTGAGTGAAGCGGAGTCCAGCCGGGACGATCCTGAGCATGTATATCTGCCCCCGCATCAAGTAACATTTCAATGACCTCCTTTGGTGCACTGCCTTCAGCGGCCGTGTGCAGAGGCGTTTGCCCATGATGATTCGTTGCACTTGGATCTGCTCCGTGATGAAGCAGGGTCTGAGTAATTTCGTGATTTTCATTGAATTCAGCAGCGAAATGGAGCGGTGTACGTCCCTCCTGATCCTTCACGTTTAGGTCTGCTCCCGCGTCAATTAGAGTCTGAATGATTTCAGGATTACTGTTCAGTCTCGCAGCGAAGAGAAGAGGGGTTTGGCCATCGTCATCTGCTGCATGCAGATCTGCTCCTGCATCAATCAACCCCTTGATAATCTCAGGATTCCTGTTCAGGGCCGCAGCGCAATGGATCGGCATTTTTCTGTTTTTAAGCCTCCAATGTATATTGGCCCCTGCGTGAGTCAGAGTTTTGATCAGTTCAGGATTTCCGCCCATTGACGCGGCGATATTGAGCGGAGTATTGCCGTCTTGATCCACTGCGTCTATATTTGATTCTGCATCAATAAAAACATCAAGGACTTCACGATTCTCGTTCAGTACTGCGAGATGGAACGGAGTTTTGCCCTTTTTGTCGATCCGTCCCAAATCTGCTCCCGCATCAATCAGGGTTTTTGCAATCTCAGGATTTTCGTTCAGCAATGCAGCGCAGTGGAGCGGAGTTTCGTGCTCCGCGTCTAGTGCGTTCAGATCTGCTCCGCCGTCAATCAAGGCCTCCAGAACCGCAGGGGTTTCATTCACTGTGGCGGCGGTGTGCAGGGGAGTTCCCCCATCGTATTGCTTTGCGTTCAGATCAGCCCCGGCATCCATCAAGGCCTTCACAATCTCAAGATTCTCGTCTACTGCTGAAGCGGCGTGAAGCGGGGTCATGCCCTGATTGTCCACCGCGGTGATGTCAACCCAGGAGTCAAGGAAAATCTTTACCACCTCCAGGGATTCGACCCTCAGGCAGGCCAGATGCAATGGAGTTCTGCCATATTGATTCCGCATGTCAAATTCAGAACCTGCACAGATCAGGGTTATAACGACATCCTGATTTGTGTTGTACGCTGCGGCCATGTGCATGGGCGTATTGCCATCCAGTGATTGTGCATTCACTTCTGCCCCTGCATCTACTAGAGCGTCTATAATTTCATACTCAAGGCAAAGTGTAGCAGCCCAGTGAAGCGGGGTACGGCCGGCACTGTCCACTGCGTTCACATTAAGGTCTGCGTTCAGTAAGATCTTTACCGCCTCGGGGATCTTACCCTTCTTTATGGCACGGCAAAGGGAAGTTCGCTCCTTTCGGTTCAGAGCATGTACATCCGCAACATGATCAATCAGGGCCTTGAATATTTTAGGATGCTCACTTAATCCAGCAACGAGATGGAATAAAGTCCAGCCAGAATGCTTCTGGTGGTCAGATTTTTTTTCCGCGTTCGGCTCTCCCTGCATGATCTCAATGAATCTTTTGATCCGATCAGCTTGGCGAGATCGTCTTTTACTCATGTATCCGGGTAAAAGCTTTAATGGCAGAGCATCTAGCAAAGCTCTCAATCTTGAAGATTTTTGTTCATCTGAGTGCCCCCAAGAGTGCTTTTCAGCCTGGATTATTCGTTTTGCAAGAACCTTGGCAGATTGAAAAATCAAACTAGGCCAAATTCGCTCTACGGGGAACCTGCGATATACTGGATGAGTGTACTTCATGAATTCTGAACCAATACAATCGAATCAAAGGGGGGCAATCGGCAATGAGTTAGAGGAAGCAGAGGGGAATTGTCCGGCTATATTTTTGAGATTCTTTCAAAACTACTTGAATCCAATTTCGGCAAATTGTTTGCACAGAATGTATATCACTGGAACGGGAATAGATGCAGCGGGATGGACTTAAGCATACCGAGCGAACTCATTCCGCACCTCAGATACGTCCAGCATGCTACCTGATTTTAAATGTAGATCTGATTCTGACCCCATTGTGACGCAGATGTTCCATGAGATAGAATACGAATAGCGTCTCAATGCAAAAGAACGGCAGAGGTGTACCGAAAGCCAAAGAAAATACACGAAAACTGCGGGGCTCATGGGGCAGATCGTCCTGAATGACTACGGATCGGACGCACGCTGCGAAAAGCAATCCCATCCTGTCCGGCTTGGGTGGCAGGGCGTGAGCGGAAAATTAAATTAGCCGGGTACGAGACCCATCTTGCCGTTCCATAAAATGTCGGTGCAGGAGTTCTATCAAAAAGCCCGAAGACAGAACATGTCTATATTGTGTGCTCCCCGCAAATTGGGGCTGGGTTCATTGTTTTGCAGGAGGAACCTTGAAGCCGGTGAATGGAGAATTTTATCGGCGGGCTGAAATGGATCTGGTTGCGCGGCCCCTGCATGATCAAAAAGAACGGGGATGCAGGATTTCAGGGCAGTAAATATCGGCCTCATAGATCCTGTGAAGGAGGCGTTTCGCCCTCGCAGTTCATTCAGGTACCTATACGGGGCGGTGTGCGTAAAACGGAATCTGCTACTTATAGTATTGAAGCATGAGTAAGATCAATATTGGCCGGGCGGTCCAGAATATACTGCCGAGAACGAATTCTTACACTCCCCTCATCGAGGTGATTGTTAACGCAATTGAGTCCATTGAGGAGACGGATATCGAAAGTGGAGGCCGCGTTGAGATACGGGTGCTTCGGAGCGAACATTCCGAGTCTGGAACTGCGCTTCACATGGTTGAAGGGTTTGAGGTCAGTGACAATGGGATCGGGTTTTCGGATGATCACCGCGAATCGTTTGATACGCTGTACACGGATCAGAAAATCAAAAAAGGGGGGCGGGGCTTTGGGCGCTTTGTTTGTCTCAGGCATTTTGAGGATTTCCGGATCGAGAGTGTTTACCGGGTGGATGAAGACAGATTCATGGTCAGAAAATTTTCAGTGGGCCGCAGGAATGAGATTATTGAGAATGAGGTGATAACAGAGACTCGTAGCACGAACACAGGGACGATGGTTCGCCTTTACGGGCCGATGGAGGGGACTTCGTTTGATCTGCGGCTGGACACCATTGCGAAAGTACTTGTACAGCGTCTTCTTCCGTTTTTGATTGAAGAGGGGGATGCGTGTCCGAAAATGGTTCTTTCCGAGAGAGATGGAAGTGAGGCGATCATTCTAAATCAATACCTGCGATTCATTGAGGAGATTGAGGAAGGCAACTGCAGGTTCAAGTTACCGGTAATCCCCCCGCAGGAAGAATTCAGAGTTCGGATATTCAAGATTTACGAGCCGAGGAATCAGAAGAACCAGATCAGTCTGGTCGCACACCGGCGTGAGGTTTCGGAAACTTCGCTCAGGAGATACATCCCCGAATTTGAGGATGCATTTTATGAAGACAGCGATGATGAGCAGAAGTACATCGTGAAGGCATATGTGTTCGGCGATTATCTTGACCGCCATGTATCTGTGGAGCGTGGTGGATTCCGGTTTGGATTGGATCCGGAAATGCATGCTCCCGTTGGAAAACGAGACATTGAGATCAATGCGGCGGAAATTGCCCGTGAAGCCATCGGCAATGAGTTTCTGGACAGGAAGGCGATCAAGCGGGAGCACGTTGAACGACATGTTGAGGCGGAGGCACCGTGGTTCGACAGTGTTCTGGATGAGTCGGATCTCACCGAGCTTCGGTGGAATGCGTCTCCCGATCAGATTGAGAAATTTCTTCATGCGGAAAAACTCGCACAGGAATCTGAAATCCGGGAACGAATTGATGCAATTGTAGCGGAGGGGAGTCTGGATATGATCGAGGGCGATGTTGCGGAAGTGGTCAGAAGGGCATCCGATAAGCACAGGGACGATCTGGTTCGCTATGTGGCATTTCGCGGGGCGATTCTGGAACTGCTGGGGCAAAGCCTTGCGAGAGATGAGGATGGAGAATATTTCCTTGCGGGGGCGGTGCATGACATTCTTTTTCCACGGGGCGGAGATCCGGACTGGATGCCGTTTGATCATCACAATTTATGGATCCTTGATGAGCGGCTGAATTTTGCAAACTATCTTGCCTCCGATCAGGATCTCGGAGATGTTGATCCTGATCGAGGATCAGATCAGGCCGCCTATGATCAGCGGCTGCTTTTCAGGGGAGAGGATGTGGAGGAGAATCCCGTCACGATCATTGCACTCAAGTATCCGGGGCGTGAAGGTCTGGTGAAGGATGGCACCGCAGAAAACCCGGTAGATCAGGTCATAAACTATGTTGAAGAAATTCGAGACGGAAGCGGTGAAACCGCTGCGGAACCTCCAATTCGGGTTCCCCGGAACACGCCGGCTTATGGCTACATTATCTGTGATCTATCACCGGAATTTGAGAAATGGCTCATCGAAGGTAGAAATTTTACCCCTATGCCGGATGGTCTTGGTTTCTTTCGCTGGATCAGTGGAGGCAATCTTTACATGGAGGTTCTCAGTTGGGAGAAAGTTCTGAAGGATGCAGAGATGCGGAATTATTTTTTCTTCAGAAGGTTAAGAGGTCTCTCCATTTAAGAGCAAGGCATTGAGTTTTTAGTGCTTCGTCATTCTTTGTACACCTGCAGGTTTGGGGACACTTGAAACGATTTAGTGCGTACCTCAATCCTGTTGTTCATGCCGATCCGGATCAGTGAAGCGCATGGCGCTGTCGGCCATGATTCGGATTCTGCGGAATCCCGCTTCGATGAATATTTGGATTCGGTGAGGTACGGGGCATCCAGCGGCAATCATTTTTTCGTAGAGGAGACCGCCTGTGGATTTAGGTGCTGGTTATGAAATCAATCCGACACTTCGGGTAGACCTTGGCATCAATAATGCCGCCAACAGCGATCACCGGGAGTTTGTCGGTGCACCTAGTCTGGGCCGTCTTGCAAGCGCACATCTGACCTATACCGCGGACTGGAGGTAAACTCGGGGATTATAGACTTGAGAATATAAATCCCCAATTACAACTTCATGGTGACGACCACGGATTCGGAGTAGCGTGACCAGAAAAATGGTTTCCCCATCGCAGTTTGACTCAATGGACTATATTTTTCCGACGGAGTAGCCGTGTAATCGGATATAACAGAAGAGGATGGGTTTGGTAGCGTGTATCATTGTTGATTCCGTTGGGAACTTGATCCAAATCTGATAAGCTGATTCCAGACGGAATGATTATGTTGAAATTTCGCAGCGTTTGTAATGACGCGCTGGCAACGTTGGGGGTGGGAGCATTAATTTGATGATATTCCTGCGGGCTGAGTGTATTGTGCATCAGGAAAGACTTAAGCGCAAATCGGTGGATAAGGCTTAGGGATTGAAGGAAGTCAAAACTTGGGGGTGAAAACTCACGGACAACCAATTGACCGTCCGTGAACTTTGTTGACCAGAGCCAGGTAATCAGGGCCAGGCTTACATTTGAACCGCACTGAAGATAGAGTCGATCAAAAAAGCGGTTGCGGAGGATTTTTTGCTTTGCTTCAGTGCTTCGAGCCTGGTTCAATTTTCGTGACAGCAGTGGGGAGATTGCGGTTGGTTTTTCGAAATTCAGAGGAATGCCGCTCCGTTGATGGCGTGTCAGGATAATCCGGCGAAGCATTAACTTGTCGACTGAAGTGGCTTGATACGTTGATACAAGATTGACAGAGTTGGGGGCAGCGTGCTGGATATATTGCCAGGCATGTTGATTCATGGATGCAATCCAGCATACATGGGTATCCGTACGAGCAAAAAAGAGAAGGACACGCTCAAAGAGCTGCGTGCCTCTGGAGGCACGCAGCATGCAATATTCAAGATTATCTACCACACATATCCGGGGTGAGGATTGAAGCAACCTTGCTTCCAATTCGTCTATAGAGGATGCCGGAATTCCAATCACAGAACTGATTTCAGTTGCAAATTCAGTGCTGTTTCGGGGACGTGATGTGAGGGATATAGAATGAGTCGTGCCTTCCGATTTGGAATCAAACGTGCGAAGTAGGCTTGACCTACCGCTTCCAGGAGGCATTGGAAGAATCAAGGCACCTCCAGCACGGCATTGGTACCACCGCTTTACGTGCTGATTCAGATTTCCGAGGTCACTGTCTCGACCTGCGAGAAATGGAGCTTCGGACGGGGAGTCCAGGTCGAACAGTTTTTGATAGACCAGAGGGAAGCCTGCGTATAGTTCCCGGATAGCGTTTGCTCCAAGTGTCTCAACCGCGTAAAGGGCTCCACAGTCTGTCCGGGCAGTTGCACCGATTGCAGTTTGACCATGCCCAATCAAGGTGGTGGCACGGCGTCGGTTCCACCCCAGAGCACTATCTGCAATTTCAATCATACGCCGAAATATGGTCTGCAGAACAGTCCAGACTATTCGTCTGCTGCGGTGCAGGCGGTACCGTAATCCCAGCCAGTGATAGTTCCAGTGAGTAATGGATTGAAAACTTTGGTGCAAATTTTGCCAGTCCCGTCCCAATACCGCATAGACTCCGTAGACCAGTTCATGCCAGGAAGGATCAAGTGATGTGAGCAGTTTGCGCAGTTTTGATGAAGCACGACTAAGTCCATCACGTATAAGTGCTTTGGCCCGGTCACTTGTCTCGCTATTGGCAGGGTTTTCCAATTCGTCCAGCGCAGAAGTAAGACAGAATTCGACAACGCTGATGACTTCATCCGTGCCATCCCAAACAGTGGCCAAATTTTGATGTAATGCCCGTGCGTGAGGAGTCAGCCGTTCAGAGAGCGGGATGAGAATTCCTTGCAGATCTTTTCGCAGGGAGCGATGAACTTCCTTTCGGCCAGGTAAAATTGAAGTGTCCTTCGATGACAGGACATGCAGAACAACGGAATCGGGCCATTCCATAATCATATCCTTGAGAACTGCCCACTCAGACTTCACGGAGTTCTGAAGTTCCTGATTGATATCGATCAGGTCGGACGGCCTCGCCAGAGTGCAACGAACGGCTTCCAAGACATGCGTTTGCAAATTCTCAAGGATATCAGACGGAGAGTCCGTCTGTTCATGGAACCCTTTTTTCAAGTAGTCATCCAGCAAGACCGCTGTTTTTTCAAACGAATTCCAGACGGACCATAGAGTTCTGTCGGCCACGCGCCGAAGTATTTCATGGCGGGCAAAGACAAATGTATCTCTCAAATGCAGGATCTGCACGCACAGATTCATTTTGTTCAATGCCTGCATACGCCAGTTGGGCCAGCGATTTGTCGGCTCTCCGAAAGGTTCTTTCGGGGGCTGCTTTGGGGGCTTGCGTGCGGATGATCTCAGGAAAATTGTTCCGGCGAGACCAAAGTCTTTAACCAGATGCTCGTGATGCAGTTTGAGTGCCAAATTGATTCCCATATTCGGGAGGGTGGATTGGGAGGCCACCTGTTCCAGCGTCTCCTGGAAGGAGTGCACTTCTGACAGCAAATTCTCCGTTACGGGGTGATCACTTGATGGTTCTTCAGGGAAAGCATTATCATGAAAAAAGGAGAGGAATGGGCTGTCAAGTTTAAGATTCTGCTCCAGGCGATACTCTGACATCAGCACTGTATTCGTCCATCCAAAAAAAGCTACCTCCAACTGTCGAATCAGTTCCGCGGCATGTTGCTCCCATCCTTCAGAGAGAGAAACCAGCGTATTTGCAATTCGAGCCTGAATATGATACTGGAACAGCAAGCGCAGGTGAACTGTGCGGGTCGGATCTTCAGGGGGGAGGCGAAGGGCTCTGCGTCCCCAGGCGATCAAGTGAAATTTTGATCGTGCAAGGAATTTTCGAACGCGCCATTTCTTCTCAATATGGATTTGATAGAGTGACCACGGGAGCGATAGCGTACATTCCTCGGGAGCCTGATCTGTAATTTCCGACAATCGGTCCAGAAGTTCGGTCCGGTAATTCCATACCTCGGGGGCCGAGAGGCGGGTTAACTCATCGACTAAGGGTTGGAGGATTTGTTTGAGGAACGCCTGCCGGTACAATGTGACTTGGTTTAGCGTCACAGGATCTTCTTCTGACAGGAGCTTTTCTACAAGTTCCGAATGGTGGCGTGCAGCAGTTAAAACTGATTCACGGAGTGGATCCAGGATTTGATTGGTGGTGGCTGAACTCCATGCAGCGCAGGTCTGTAAAGTCGTCGTCTCCACCTTGTGTGCCAACAGGTCAAACAGTGATTCAATCGCAGCATCACGACCGGGCTCATTCGGTGTCGAATCCTTTGCCGGTTCTATGTTCATGGTACCTTTGTTGGATGGTTGCTTTCGATCAGTTGGTCGAAGTAGCTCTGTTTTCGGAATTCGGCCTTCGCCCTTTCCGTCACGTCACTTGCAAAGGCAAATTCATGCCGCGTGTCCAGTACATAGGCCTTAACGGAGAGCTGTGTTAGAAAAGTTTCCTTGAATATGTCCTTGATATTAATCATGATCGGTTTTTCCAAGTAGATATATTTCGAGTTCACTGCCGCATGGTGAGCAATCTCTTTTGCTTTGGTTGTGTCGAACCATCCCGGAACATACAACTCCACGACGACCTGGCAGTGAAGTGCTCCTGAATTTGCGTTGGCCACTTGTGTGTCTGTCACATGTGCATTGGGAACCGAAACCAGGTTGTCGTCTGGAGTCACGATGCGAGTCGTTCGCAGTCCGATAGAAACCACTTCACCGTAGGTTTCTCCAATTCGAATTTTATCTCCGACCTGAAAGGGTTGGTCAAAAATGATGATCATGCCTCCAAAAATGTTCTTCAGAACATTCTGCGCGGCAAAGCCAACTGCAACACCAACTGCAGCACCGGCGGCGAGTAGACTTCGTTGATCCAGGCCAAAAATGAATACCAGTACAATATACGTAGCCACAGTGAGTACGATCAGACGGGTAACGGGGATCAGTCGTTTGTAGAACAGGCGCCGGTCAGCAGATCGTTCAGATATGGTGTTTAATAACCAGATCACAATTCGTATAAAGCCTATACTTCCAATGAGCAACATGATGGCGAGGAAAAATTTGATTCCGTAGTTCTCAAGATCAGATCCAAACTGCGCCAACAGTGCTTCATTTAGTCCAGCCAAATCGTGATGTAGATCCTCAGCCAGCAGGGCTGTACGGGACAGGAGGTCGAAGGAAGATTGCCCTGACATAATTTCGTCCTGCGAAGACAGCACAGACCTCAGGAGTTCTATGTTTCTCCGCTGCCTGATCAAATCATCCTGAAGTACAATCGCGACTAGACGGAGGCTGTCAGGGTCTGGTTCAGGAGTTGCCTCTTGTACTTTCTGGAGGAGGATGGCAGTTCTTTCGAGTTTACTGGCTACATGGTGCAGCCGAGAAATGGCATCTTCTAGTCGGACTCCAATAGGAAGATCCATCTGATCAGCGGTAAATGGGTATAGTTCCTCGAGAGTCGTTATGGCTGCGCTCATCAGTTTGATGGCTTGGTCAATTTGCCATACCAATTCCTGTCTCTGCACCCCCCTCTCTGTGCTGCTAGGTGGAAGACCGATTCCTTCAAGATCACTCAGGAATTCTTTATTGGATTCTATGCGTACAGTACGGAGTGTAATCAGGCGGGATAGACGGATACTGAGAGAATCCAGTTCCGGTGAACTTTGAAAATTGTTTGATAAAAGGGCACGCCGAAACGAGAGTTTGCTTAAGGTGTGCAAAGAATCAAGCAGGGTTAATTCCAGCTTTACGGTATCTGCCATCGGTAAGGTCTGATGGGACTCCAGTGACAGGATAAGTTCGGATTTTGCCACATTAAAATCCGTTTGATGGCGATCCAGAAGTTCTAAATATTCGGCGGATATTAGTGTATCAAGTTGTTCGAAAGGTCTGAAGAGGGCGCTCTTCAATTCATCAGAAGTCTCCAATCCTGACTTCGACGGTTACCCCCCATATGAATATACGCAGAGCGGGATTTCCGGGAAAAGTGAACACTACATGTCCCCCTTCTGGGGGATGAATCTTGAATCAGGAAACACAATCCGAATGTCGTGTTTCGAGGATTATTCCTTCCTTGAAGAATACGGCCTGACGCTATAGTGCTTTATTAGGATATAAAGATACGGAATATATGCCAGATATCCAAAGGTGCTGAACACTACAAATGGGATAAATGAAAAATCCGCTCATAGAGCATGGAAACGGGGTTTTTCAAAAAAGAAACATCGCCAAACCGTCGAAGTCAGGTCGTGGTTGGTCGACTCCAGCATGAGAAGGTCATCCCCTGGAGGTCTCCGCTCAATAGTCTTAAAGTGCATATAGACGGGGGTTCTTGAGGATTCGTGGGCACAACTCTTCAGATTGATGAATCCTCTATCCAGAGATATAGTTTCTGAGTGTGCATAATTGATGGGAAACCATATTTCCACTAAATGAAGGAACCAGATTACGGGGACAGAAAAGGGCGGACCGCAGTTGGTTTGTCAAAATCAATCGGATCTCTGGAGCGGATTACCAGCTAATTCCACTGATGCAGAAACAAAGTTAATGTCGTCAGACAGGTAGACATGAAGGGGCAACTGTCGCAATCATACTGATCACCAGTCGAAAAAACAATGGGCAAAAAATCGAACCCAACCATACTCATGGATACCCGACTATCCTGACTTCGACGGTTACCCCCCATATGAATATACGCAGAGCGGGATTTCCGGGAAAAGTGAACACTACCTGTCCCCCTTCTGGGGGTGAATCTTGAATCAGGAAACACGATCCGAATGTCGTGTTTCGGGGATTATTCCTTCCTTGAAGAACACCGTCTGGCACTATAGGGCTTTATGAGGATACAAAGATACGGAATATATGCCAGATGTCCAAAGGTGCTGAACACTACAAATGGGATAAATGAAAAAATCCGCTCATAGAACACGGAAACGGGGTTTTTCAAAAAAGAAACATCGCTAAACCGTCGAAGTCAGGCCG
>JAJECV010000018.1 GCA_022821875.1 Rhodothermales bacterium | reverse complement strand
CATGAGTGATTCTGATCGCAGATCCCCCAATATAGAAGACCGGGGTGAAGCCAAGTATTTCCACGGGCGGAAGGGAATTCTGGCCGACTTCAAGGAACGTCTGGAGTTCGCGGAGCAGGATCCCAAAAAAGGAACCACCTTTCTGATCCAGGCCGCGCCCGGTGCCGGCAAGAGTGCACTGCTCCACGAGTGCACGAAACTGGCAGAGAATACAGGCTGGGAGTCGGTGCGGGTGAACATACGTGCACTCTGGGACACCGACACTATGTGCCAGAAGCTAGGGGATGGATGGATACCTCTGCTTGACGAGATTGCCGTAAATGCCGGGTTTGATAAATGGATTCAAATCGAGGGGGCTGCGAAGTTTCGGCTCCCCGGTCACACCCCTCAGAGTATCATTGAGCGGGGGAAAGCCCCCCTCCTGCTATTTCTAGACGAGGCGCAAAAGCTTGCGCTCGCTCAGTCTGGACATGCTGAGACGATATGCGACTTCCTTGATGCCATCCATAACGGGGAAATGGAGCGCCCCGTGATGCTGCTCACTGCCGGGTTGAGTGCAACGGCGGATGCCCTTGAAGGCCTAGGTGTGTCCAGATTTAAGCCGAATTGCTACGTAGAACTGGGCCCGCTGAAACCGGAAACGGAGCGGGATGTGATCAAGGACTGGCTCAAGAAGGAGGGGCGGGCGAAGGGGGATCCCACGTCCTGGATTGATGCGATTGCACAGGAGACGCATGGCTGGCCGCAGCATGTGGCCGTCTATGCGCAGGCTGCCGCCCTCCAGATACGGACAGACAAGAGAGCGATGACTCCACAGGGACTGCAGGCGGTGCTTGATGTGGGGCGGAGACAACGAATAAAATTTTATGAAATCCGCGCGAAGGGACTGGACGAGCATCACCGTGCGGCCATTGCCGAAGCTTTTGTGAGTGCACGGGAAGATCAAACGCAGTCCAGAAAAGCAATTATGGAATCCCTTGTGAAGGCGGTCGGCGAACAGGAGGCGGACACTGTCTTCAAGCGTGCGCTTAGAAAGGGTGTATTAGACCACCGGAATGGACGCTATGTGATCCCGATCCCGTCTATGTGCCGCTGGTTCATCGATAATTACTATATCAAGCGGGATCCACCCGACCAATCTCCTCCCCGTCTGGATTTCCCGCCGGATAGCCCCTTTGACCCACCCCCTGGGGAGTTCCCCCTTGGACATTTCCCCGAATCCGACCGTGACATAGAGCGATAGACGAAGTGATCGACCTGCGATTTTGACGCGCCCCGTTCGTCTACATACGCTGTTGCTGTCCTTCCTGCTGGCGGCATTTCTGGTCTGGCTGTCGCTCCGCGGTATTCACTTTGCCGAATTCGCGGAGTCAATAGTGGGGGGCAGTTCTTTGTTGTTTGATCCACTCATCTGTGACATTCGGTGAACACGCCAGTTTCCCGTGCACTTGCACAATCGCCTGCAGTGCGGCATCAATATCGTCATACCACCTTCCCTGTAATACGCGGCCAGACGGAAGTGATTTAAAAACCGCATACTGCTTCTGGGTTGCACCAGAAGCGATTGTGTGGGGGTAGAGGACTTTCTCTTTGAGTATCCACAACCCTTCCTCATCACACCTCGCCGACGCGATGACCTGCTTTCTCACTGCATACATGTTCGGTCTCTGTATTTGACTAGGGAGGGTCACAATTGCAGTATCCGATATCTTCCACGGTGTGGTTTTCGGGTTCCTCCTCACAGCCGCAATAAATACACAATCCCTCCTCGGTGTTGAACCGATCCTCATAAGCGAGCAGTTCAGAGTCTGGAAAAGCACGAGCTTCCGCTTCCGCTATGCGGTTTAGTATTTGCACTATCTCTGGATCCAGATCCGTAAACATCACTGATCAGGGGAGAGTTTTCGGTGCCGTGCAGTTCTCTCCATGTCATGAGGCGGGTATATGCGCATCTCTATTACCCCGCTGAAATACAGCATGGAGATCACGAAAGATATATTTGAAGACCTCGTCACCTGGCTCGTCCGGATCCTCAACACCAACACGCTGGGCCATGATATCCGACAGTTCCTGCAGTGTGATCGAATCGTACCCCCACTCATTCTCCTTAGGATCTATGCAGTGCGTCAGGGTTCCCCACAAACTGTCAAAGGTTGGGGTAATCGGGTAGATATGGACGATATCCCCCGGCTTCATGTCGGGAGGAGTCCTTACTGTCTTCAGTGAACTGCTGACCTCCTCTGCGCTCGTAATTTTGATGTGTATCGATATCATAGAAATTGTAGTTTGATTGAATAGACAGATGCGGGGATTACCGTTCCAGTCCCCGCTCCCTGGGTTTCTGGAGGCCAAGACCCGGTGAAGTTTTATCTGCCTCCAGTTTGCCGTGGAACTCTGCTAATATAGCCGTTTTGTAGCACTTTCCGTACTTATGGATGTGATGCACGCAAATCCTGCCCAGCATCTCCGTTCTCCCCCAGCCCCCGCGTACAATGTAAGCCAACTTTGCGGGGTCGGGAACTCTGCCATATTTCAGGATCTCTACACACCCTTTTCCAGCTCTGGCTTGATATAGTCAAGCATCATGTCTAACGCAGACACAATGGTCTGAATACACACCTGTGTACAGGCATCGTCAGTGCCCCCAATCCCCGTCAAAAAATGGATGGAACACGCCAACTCCTAAATCATTGTTGAATCGGAAGAAAACAGGATTTTCGTATGGATATCCCCCGGCTACTCGATATTCCCCTCAATTATCGTTACACTTCTCGGATCTGCGACTGCTTCTATTGTAGGGTTATTGATGAAAGTCGTAAACTATACGCTCCCGCAGGTTCATCAGTGATTCAGGAAATCAGATAGGTCATCGGTTGCAATACGAGAGTTCGTTTCTCGAGAATTCTGCCACAGCGAATCAGCGATTTTGAGATCCCCATCTATGTCTGAAGCTGGAGAGCGGATTCCGCGCTTTTTCAGGTTGCACCGGGGCAGGGGAATTCCCGATGCTTGGCTGTGTACGGGATAGGTTATTGTTAAAAGATTCGGATCCCTCAAAGTATTCTGAACGACGAACCTCCACTCCTGTGTTGTCCTGCAGCCAGTCTGCAATCGCATCCTGCCATCGCCCGGTTTCACTGCTGTAATGGGGTTGTTCCAAATCTGCAATTGCTCGCAGTTCCCGGCCTGTGTATGGGCTGTTCATGTTTCTGTGTAATTCTGGAGCGTTAGAATTGCCGTCAAGCCATATGCGGCATGCCCCACTGTGGCTCCACTCCATGATTGTTGCGCCATGCATGCGTAACAGAAGTACAGACTGATCACTTGCCGCACCCCGAAGTATTCCGTACGAATGCTCTTTGTCTTTCAGGGATTTCATAAGCTGCCGCGCTTTGGTTCCCAGGACAAACCAGGCATCAAGAATTAAGTGATGATCAAAATAGGCTTTCCAGAATATCTGCCGGTACGACCAGTGATGGTCCAGAGCCGTCTCTTTGATGAGCCCGAAAAATTCTTCAAGTGTCTGCTCCGTCAGCCACCTCTTGATGACCAGACGAAATTCTTCCGGTACCCCGGACCAACTGGATTTTCCTGATGGAAGACGCGGGTCACCGAAATGCCGCATGAAAAAAGGTTCCAGTTGATCTCGGGCTCTATGAGGCAAATACCCTTCGGAGAACGGGGCGAGGAATGATTCCGCAATTGCGGCCCGAACGGTGCGATCATCAAAACGCAGGCCATCGTCAAATTCAAGGACTTGCAGCAGTCGTGCGAGCCGGGCAGGCGGTAAACGATCTCCCTTCAGGAGTTCGCTGACCGTCGGAAGATATTCGAGAATGCCGGATTTTAGAAACCTTCCTCGTACAAGTCTGCCTTCGAAGCCCTCATTATTCAAGATTTCTTGCACATCATCCTGAAGCAATACAAGTTTTTCAATGAATAAACGGCTGCCGTCTGTTTCTAAGAGGTGGAATTGGTGACATCTCTGCTGCCATTTTTGCAGCGACTTGAGATGTAATGCCGCCGTTCCGGTAATGGAGGATTGGAGCAGCCTCCGAAGTTCCTCAAACGTAGATAGTTCGGTGGGATAGGTAAGCAGGAACTCGCTCAAGAGAGCTCGTACGGAGCGTGTGTTCCTCTGCTCAGACAGCCAGCGCCCATAATGTCTGACAAACAGCGGATCTCCGCCCAGCCAGCCACTGGATACTGACTGCTGCCGTGTTGGTGTCTGCTCAAGGGGGGAATAAAATAGAATCCACGGCAGCCTTCGAAGGTCACGAGAAGGAGAATCCCCTGATTTCGTGGCCTCCTGCTCAAAAAATGAAACCCAGGTCAACTTATCTCTATCGGTTTTATCGGACTCAGCAAGTATACAGTATCGCTTCCAGCTACGTGATATTCGCTGATGGAGATCTTTCAGATCATAGTCTGCGGGTTTCCTTGATAATTCAGTTCCCCAAAATCTCGCAATTTCAACTGCTGCTTTTTGCGTCTGTCTTGGTTCTAGTCGATGTGGAGGATTCGGCAGTCCACTCCATTTTGACAGCGTTTCCTTTAGAGATTTTTTGCTCATTGAGTTTCCTCGCCAAGACGCTGCAGGAGTTGTTCCTGAAGATTCGATTCGGCAGATGACATGGCATCATCGGGAGGTTCAAGGAGAAGTCGCAGATCAATACGTCTATTGTAGTCGGACAGTTCAGGGGCAAGTGTTGCCGGTCGTGTGTACCCATAGCCGCTCGTGCTCAGCACGGGAACGTTCTCCGTGTTGCGCATGCGTTCAATGCGGGGTTCACATGCCGTGATCATGCGGTACACCGTAGCAGCACGCATGGAGGATAATTCAAGATTGTCTCGAAAACGCCGGTCACCAGCCACGGGAACACGGTCGGTGTGCCCCTCAATAAGCAGGGTTTCCAGAAGCCATGGATAGTCATGTTCCTCACAGGTGTGTCGATGTTATCTCAGCCGGTTGGCAGTATAGTGGTGTATTCTCAGTGGTAAGTACAGCAGGGTCTATATCGGATCCGGCAATCATGGCCTCCCTGTCAGACGAAACATAGCAGGGTACAACTTCCGCCAGCGCCTTTGCCAATCGTCCGACATTGCGTTGATGTTCCACGACGGGGTTTTCGCTGCCGGACGGGAAATTGATTGCATTATCCGACAGGCGGAGCACACCCTGATCCTGGAGTACCTCAACACTCATGCCAGCCTTTTCCAGTCGATTTTCTATTTCTCGTAGAATATGATCACGTGTTTCGTCACTCGCAGTCAACCTCTCGGTAACATTGGCCTGTTCTTCTGTAACGTTTGATAATTGATAGGCAAACAGGGCTAACATGATGATAAACACGAATATGAGCGCCGCCATCACATCGCTAATACTGGCGAGATAGTTCTGATCCCCCTGCCCCGGGTTTGATGAGGATTGCAATTTTCTCATCATGGGGTATTATTTGGAAGACGTGGAACGAGGTCATCAATAGAATCATTAAATTCTGATATGGCACCAGACAGATTCCCGATAGCCTCGGAGAATGTTCGGTCAAGTGTGATAGCAAACTCTTGAACCTGCACACAATATCGTGACAGCCCCTCATCCATTTGTACAAATACACTCTTCAACGAGACATCAATATCCTCGAATCGTTCCTGATACTGGGCCCAGGCAGTTGCAGTAGATTGCTGGTGCTCTTTAAGTTTCTGGACCAATGCACCCACGCTGCCTACCGCGTCCTGTGTCAATTCCAGCGAATTCGCAGACCGTTCACTGGAAGCCTGAATGTTCTGTGCCACCTGTTCCAGCTGCACAGATATAGTTGACATTTCTTTGTGGGACGATGATATGATATGGCGAATTGAGTTCAACTGATTCACGAACCCGGTCATGCTTAACAGCATTTTTTCGCTTTGCTGTGTGGACCGCCCAAGGCTTTCGGCAGCCTCTTGTAAACCGTTTACTGACCCGGTGATCTGATGAACAGCGTCGATACTGGTTTTTGCTAAATCCTCGGTAAGGCAGTTGATCGTAGTGCGCAACTCCAGTGCAGAGGCATTGGTGGACTCGACCATTTGATCCGTCATCTGTCTGGATGCATTTGCGACAATATCGGACACGCCATTACAAGGATTGCTGCAGAGTTTCGGTCATTGACCTTGTGCTCCCATCCAAAGATGCTTCCATGCTCTCGACGAGAGAGTTCATTGTGGTATAGAGATCATGTTGGGTTTGTGCAAAACCGTTTGAGGCATCTTTGAGCGTACTGTTCAGATTGCCGACAACCGAAGCCCTTCGATGGATTCCACTAACTGCTCAAGATGCGGGGTAAGCCGACCTGCAACTTTCTCCTCAAGTGCCTGCTCAATGGAGAATACGAGGTCAGTGTTGAATTGTCTGAGCTGGGTTGTTGCATCCTCTGCCTCATTCAATTGTTCCAGCGCAATCTCCGGGGCTGTGATAAGCCGCAGGTGTTTTTCCAGTTCATCGACCCAATTGTACAGGTCAAGGTGAAGTTTTCTGGACTGTCTACGCTCAATCCCGACGAAAATAAGGGAGAGCAAAATTCCAACGATATAGGAGTAAAAGGCTAACGAAGCGCCGGACAGAAGTTGCTCTAGAGATGCAGTAATTTCACTGGGGATACCAGAGGATAGGCCCGTATCCGCTGATCCAACTCCAACGGCTAAGCCGAGAAATGTACCGAGAATCCCCAGCCCCATCAGTAAATTTGGAACGGAGCGGAAAAATCGAAAATTCACCTCAGGAAAAATGATGGTCGTTTCGTTCAGGTAGTTTGAAACCCCGCTTGTGTTCCGAACCGGATCCCCTGAGCCAGGCGGAGGCATGATGAGCATCTCTACGAACTCTTCCCAGGCCCGGCCAAAATTTTTGCCCGCATAGGCATGGAATTCTTCAAAATGCTCCACAAATCCCTGTTCACCGTCAATTTTGCTAAGTTTTTCCGTTGCCTCAAGCAATCGTTTTCGGAGATCTTTTGCACTCTTGATCAGTTGTCATGTCCAGTAACCAAAAAACACGGAAACTGCACCAGCGTATACATAGAGAAATATCGGGGTGAGGAAAAAATTGGACACATTCATTCAACTCAAGCATTCATGTTATCAGACATAAGGGAGGCCGAGTATTGCAACGGACTGTGTATTCAGATGAATTTGTCTGGGCAATCAATGGAACGTGCGGTCAGGATTCAGATCTTCCGAATTCTATCTGGATTCATCGTGTACTATAATTCAATTCGGCAGTGAAATATAGCAACTTCGCAGGAAATGCCACATCGCAAGCCGACGAAGGTCTACAGAGCATGATTTGTGTTCGGCGCTGACAACGGTTGCACAGGGATAGATTCTATCCGTTTGATGATCGTGCAGTTGTACAGGATGGGATTCCTGCTGCAGGAGATTGCCCAGATTCAGGTACAGGTAAGACAGAAAAGTTTATCTTATGTGATCTATCCCCGCTTCTGCCTCGTCTGGAGGATCCTGTCAATGGTACCATTGGTTTCATTCGGAGAGTCTTTCACCTAAATGTGCACATAGGGGTGCTCTCCGAAAGGCGAATAGATGACAGAGGAGTAACACGGTACGGTATGCATCTTTCTAAATTCGCCGCGTTCAACCTCTGCGAAAACCTTTTCATGAAACGAACATCGATGAATTGCTGCTTGACGTCCAGACGTTTGGGTTCGTTGTCTGGGTACGTATTCAATCTTGGCAAGTTGATCCGCACAGGATGCCGTATCGGTCTGATTTTACGGAATACCGTCAATTTTCGCACTTCTTAAACCTGCCTGTCCATGTGGCTTTTTGAAGACAACCATCTTTTGACGCTGAATAAACCGCCGGGACTGCTGTCGCAGGCAGACAGCAGCGGATCCCCGGATGTGGTCACCCTGGCAAAAAAGTACATCAAAGAGAAATACAGGAAACCGGGGAATGTGTATATCGGACTGGTTCATCGACTGGACCGTCCCACATCGGGAGCAATGGTGCTTGCAAGGACCTCCAAGGCAGCACGGCGCCTGTCGCAGACATTCCGGGAACGAAATGTAAACAAGATCTACAGCGCTCTGGTAGAAGGGGTACTCACCGGCAGTGGAGTCATGGAAGATTATCTGCATAAGGAGGCCGACCGGGCCTATGTGGTTCCAGCCAGTGAACAGGGCAAGTATGCAAGCCTGCGATGGCATGCCGTAGAGACCAATGGAACATACACACGGGTGTCCATTGAACTGATTACCGGGCGTGCTCACCAGATTCGATGCCAGTTCAGTGAGCGGGGCTTCCCCATATTGGGAGACACCCGCTATGGTGCATGCCAGAACTTTGCAGAAAGTGGCCAAATTGCCTTACATTGTCAGAATCTTCACTTTTTGCACCCCGTACGGAAGGCTCCCATGGAGGTCAAAGCTGCATTTCCAGGCTTCTGGGGGGAATTGGTACATAATTGTTCAAAAATTCATTAAAAATTCACATAAAAACGGGAACCATGAAAACGTTTGCAGTGTAAAAGCACTATGTTTCCTCCTAAACATACCATTGCGGGAGGTATACCTGTTCAGCAGGCTGCCTTGCAAATACCGCACAGAGACTTCTATCCGAGGCGAATCCAGGACCTCGACAGAGTCGGGATTGTTCTGCTTCACTGGGGCGGCCCAAGTCAGGTCCGGAATGTTCATTCGTTCCTGCGCCGCGTTTACGACGACCAGTTTCAGGGGAACTATTCCCAGAGGTTAAATTCTCTGCGATTGATTTTTTCGTGGCTTGCGGCGGTGTCTATGCGGGAAAAAGTAGCCCATGAATTGAAAGCCGTCGGAGGCAACTGCCCTGCAGAGAAGTTAATCCATGAGCAGGCACAAGGGCTGGAAGATACACTGGGTCTACGCTGGGGAGATAAAATTAATGTTGACTTTCGCGTGTATGCTGCAACTCAGTATGCATATCCGTCCCTGCCGGATACGGCAAAGCAGATGAAAAAGGATGGGATTGAGCATGTGATTCTGGTCCCTGCCTATCTGCAGGAATCTAATGCAGGGATGCAAAAGTCAATCGGAAAATGGCAAAGTCTGACGGCCAGTAATGAGATCCCCCAATGGTCAACCTACGCCATCTCACCTTTTGGCCGCGTTCCGGGAGTCCTGAAGGCACTCAGCGAACGCATCGGCCAGACACTCCAGCGGTTTCCCAGACCGTATCGATCCAGTACTGCAGTAATTTTCTGTGCTCCGGGGATCCCCGGTCAGAACAAAGTCAAGTTCAAGGAAGAGGTCATGCAGGTGAGCAAAGATGTCATGCAGATGCGGAAAGAACAACGCCCGTGGGATATCGCATTTTATGGATATTATGATCCCATCGGAGACTACCTTCGGGAACTGAAGGAGACCGTCATTGAAATGGCCTATGCAGGCAACCGCTGCGTTATGCTGCTGCCGCTTTGCGGAACTACCGAAAATCTGCAGACAACGTACAGCATGGATATTGCCTGCCGGAATTTTGCCCATCAGTCGGGAGTTCGACACTTTGAAGTTGCCAAGGCACTCAACAGTTATGGGCTGTTTCTGGAAACTCTGTCCGATATGATCGGCGAGGCGGTGGAGTCCAGTATGCGTAGTGTGCCGCCTGATTCACAGATCATTCGCACGCCAGAGGTACCAGCTGGCAACGCTTCGGAATGGTTTCCAATCATTCCCCAGCGACTGAAGGTCTGAGGGTTTGGGGAGTTCCTCCAGTTCGTAGGCAATTTTATAGCCGCGGCGGATTCCCAGATCGTTAACCGGCCATACATCCGGGCGGCCCAGATTAAAAATCAGGAGCATCTGAACCGTCCAGATCCCGATCCCCCGATGCACCGTCAGCGCCTCAATGATCTCTTCGTCTTCCATGGTCTGGATGCGTGTTCGATCTGGCAGTGTACCGTCTTTTGCACTTGCGGCTAAACTGCGGATCGTATTCTCCTTTGTCTTTGACAGCCCCACTGATCGGAGGGTGCCATGGGGCGTTTCAAGCAGAGCAGCCGGTTCAGGAGGGCCATCAAACCGGTCAAACAGCCGCCCCTGGATGGCTTTGCCTGCATGCGTTGAAATTTGCTGGAAGATGACCGAGCGCACCAGTGCCTGAAAAGGGCTCCATTCGCGGGTCAAGATCAATTCAAAGGCCCCAACGCGGGTAATCAGGCTGGCCATGCGGGGGTCGGAGGCCCTGAGCACATGCAGGGCCTCGTCAATGTCGTAGGGAATCATTTAAAAGAAAACTTGTCAAAAAAAATTTTGCCGTGTGTAACATTTGGGAAAGCGCTTCCGTAAGGCCTTTTAGAGTGAGTCACCAAATCTCATAACCAAACCCTACAAAACCATGAAAACCCTTTTTGCACTTTGCTTTTCAGCACTTCTCGCAGTACCCGTTTTTGCACAGGATGTTGCAAGTATCCTTGATGACGACAATATTCGATGGAACCTTGCGGCTGCACAAATCGAAACATCCCTGGATTCAGAATACCAGTCGGTTCGTGAGCAGACACTCAAGAACGCAATCATCTTAGCGACCCTCTATCGTGACAAGTTTGACCTGAGCGATGATGGATCGTTGTTGCGTAAAATCTACAGGGAGTCAGAGTCGCACGAGAATCACAAACTGGCGCTGGCGCTGCTTCACACGATTGGCGGTACCAGAGTACAGGAGTTCCTGACTCACACCACAAGTCAGACCGAATCGGATGAAATCCGTCTGGTTCTGGCCTCGGTGCTGAACGAGTACTACAACAGCCGTCAGACGGTCCCGATCATAGGATAGCTCCAGATCTGATCCGAATCCTGTCGTCGATTTGGAGCAGATAAATTCAGAGGGCACACGGCAGATCTGCCGTGTGCCCTCGCTTGTGAATGCCGCTCTGTCTTCAGGTGGATGTCAGGAACCGTTCCCGCTTTCCACATTTTTCTCCACGCCAGAAACATCCCGCCGCAGTAAGCGACGCCAGGATGTGAATTCCGTTCGATAATTGAGTCCAAGTCCAGTTTCCCGGTTGATGAGCGACTCACTCAATACATCCCCTTCCCGCCGGTAAAAGAATTCTACGGCAACCGAGGGACTGAGTTGAATTTGCACAATAAACTCTCCCTCAAGTCCCTGCGGAGCCACTTCTTCGGTGTTCAATCCCCGGTAGATTCCCTGCCCGCGAATCAGCAGACGTTCATCCAGAAGTCGGAATGCAATATCTGCGGATACATCCAGATCCTGAACGGTCTCGTCACTTTGGACCCCCAGCCGAAAATCCGCCTGTGGAATTACCTGATTCAAATATCGATTCAGTTGACTGACGACCAGACTGGATACACTGTTCACGGCCGAACTTGTCAGGATTCCGCTCCGCGTGCCGTTGGCGGAGAGCAGAAACGAATTCGTGAGCAGTACACTCGTTGCGTGCTCTGCCGCAAGATCCGGCCGGTTTAAATAGGAATCCAGAAGCGGTGTATCACTAATTGCTTCCTGTCTTTGATCTACCTCCAGTGCCAAGTCGATCAGGACGGCATTCAAACTTCCCGATACATCAAGGTTCACGATCACAGGCAGGCTCGTCTGGATGGTGCCGCCTGCATCTTCCGGAAGCCCACTGCGCGAAGCGCGTGTACGGTAGGCTCCCTGAATATCAAGTGCAGGATTAAGGGGGTCCCCATTCCAGGTAATCGTACCGGAGTCAATCAGGAAGCGCCTCACGAAGACCTCCCCCGCAGTAAAGAGGTAATTGCCGGAAGAGATTTCAAAGGAGCCATAGGTGGCTACATCTCCTCCGGTTCGCTGGATCTGTACACGGGCCGTTCCAATTCCGTTAATCACATCTCCCAGGAGTGGATCCACGACCAGATGAATGCTGGATCCGGGTGGCCCGGCAAGATTAAGATCCATGTCTAGTCCATCCCGGAATAAACGCTCTCCCTCGGGGCGTACATCTAAAATATTTTCGCGCTGCCGGAAAGAGGTCAATTGCCCTTCCACAGGACGGGTGGGGTCCACATAGACGATGAATCCAGGATCATGTGCGGTGCCTGATTCCCGGATTGGGATATAGATTTCACTTTGCGGGGAGACAATCAGATTGTCGGAGCGCAGGAATGAAGTATGGATAGGACCGGTTAATGTCGCATTCCCGGATACACGGATATCTCCATAAAATGGAAGGTTACTTGTATGCGTCTGTACATCCATAATTTGCAGTGAATCCAGATCCGCCGCTGCATCAAAGGACAGAAATTGAAAATCATTCAGATCAAGCGTCCCTGCAAGTGTGGCCGCTCCGCCGTAAGGATCCTCTACGTTCAGTTGGTTGATGAGAATTTTATCATTTTGAAGGCTGACCGAAGCCGTTGTTAAATAGGAGGAATTGAATCGAGGAATCCCAAAGTGGCCATTCTCCCAGTCCAGTGCCCCGCCAAGAATTAAATCATCGACCGGGCCTTTCAGGGTAACATTTCCATGAAACCCGCCTCTAAAATCTGCAAACTGTCGCAAGATCAATTGCAAAAATGACGCATCCAGGTGCTCGACATCCATAAAAATATCAAGTGCACCGGGAGAATTTGATCCGGAAACGATAAAATTTCCGGTTACAGCCATCTGATTGCTCGCATAGAGATGCCCTATCGGTGCTGTGTTGAGGGAGTCAATGATCATTGCAATTCTGAGGTCTGATCCGCCTGGCAGGAGAATGCTTGAAGCCTGAAGACGGCCCACCAGGCGATTGTCGAATGTGAGCGTATCCACGTCCAGCGTGCCGGTGATTTCGGGCATCCAGAGTCCGGTCCAGGAAAGATCGGCATCAATTTCTCCTCCAAAAGGTCGTCGCAATTCCAGGATACTGGAAAGATGATTCAGATCTACTCCATCCAGATTCAGTCTCAGGGTGTCCGAGGGGAGCGGGGACAAATCTCCCTGGATCGTGACGGTTTGAATCTGGTCAAGAAACGGGCTTGTTGTCTCCAGTCGCAGCGGAGCAATGACGGTCGCATTGGAATACAGATCGATATTCGTACGCTGCGGGGTCTTCCAGATCGTATCGCCAATTGGAATACGCAGGTCATGTATCTGTATCTGGACCCGGTCTGAAAGCAGTTCAACGCCGGATGACAGATACCCCTGGGAGGAAAATCCTTCTTCACCGGTGTAGATGTTAATTGTCCCGACCCGGCCATTCTGTTGCATGGAGATTCCAGGTTTTTCAATCGTGAATCGGGGCTCTGTCAGGGAATCGGCAGACACATTCAGGTGAATGTCCCAATCCGATTCAATCTCCTGACTCAGGTTGGCGGTAAGTGCAAGAGTCGCTTCAGCCTGATAAGCAGAAAAATCTCTGAATACAAAATGATTGTCCTGCAATCGGGATTGCAGGCGGAAGGTGTTTGGGCTGGCCAGAAGGTCTGCTGTCCCCCGTGCCTGACTGGAAAATGCAGGAAGGATCGCCATGAACGCGTCCGTTGCCGGGTGCGTGTGGAGTTTCCAGTCAAGGTGGAGTTCAACAGGGCGGAACGGAGGGTTTTTCGTGGATTGCTCCTCCTCCATCTCCTCCAGAGGAAATAGATTGGTGGCCCCGGTGTTCATTGCGGTACTGGACGGGTCCGTTCTCTGGTGACTCAAATGGCGCTTGGCCGTCTCGGCAAATGCCGCAAGCCAGATGGTTTGTGCCTGATAGAGCGAGTGCTCGTCAAATCTGCCGGACACCTCAAGATCCATCATATCTCCCCGTACGATAATACGGGGCCCCGTGGTGGTTGAATCATGGACAAGAAAATACCAGGTGGTTGGGGGCGTAGAACGGGTGAGATTCTGCCAACTGAGCGAGGATGAATCCGTGTCAATTTTGAGGGACGCGGAGAGGTCATCCAGACTGGTTCCGCGGCCAAATAACTTCCAGGTTGCGTACAGGTCTGTTTTCAGATTGGGAGTTTGCAGCAGGGGGCCAAGATCAAACCTGCTTAATGCACCCTCGCTTTCATAGGAGAGGATCCCCGATGTCCAGTCTGCGGTGATTTCTGCCGATAGAAGGGACGCTTGTTCTGTGACGAATCCCTTAAGATCCAATATGCTTCTCTGGAGTGTTCCCTCCGCCCACAGGCTGTCCAGGGATCGTTCCCCAATCATAGAGGAAGACAGTGCAAGTGAGACAGAGAGTGAGGGGGACTGAATTCGCGTCCCCTCAACTGCAAGATGACCATTGATCAGACCACGCAGTGTCTCATCCCCGGTCAGGTCAAATGGATTAACCTTTGAAGCAGACAGTTCCATGTCATAATTCCAGTAGGTCTTGCGGCGGGCAGTTCCCCACAGATGTCCACTGCTGCCTGTTTCGGTTGCAAGACGGAGATCTCCCGCAAGTTCAAGGTTATTCGGAGCACTTTGACCTTCCAGAATCCCCTCAACCTGGATTGTCCCGCCATTCCACGCCGTTAGATCAACGGCAGCAGATAGATCCGCCGGATCAATCACGGATGGGTCAACAGATGCCGTGAAGGAGATATTATTTTTGTGGGCCTGGATGGTTAAAGCAGGAATCTCAATGCTTGATCGTTCGGAGAATGCCACGATATCCTGTATAGACCACTGCACAGGATCACGGCGGACTTTTAAGTTCAGTGACAGCGAGTCCGGCAGGAGTACCTTTGGCACAATGGTCTGAACAAAGCCGGGTGTCAAATAAGCTTGGGACAGCGTAAGGTCAGCGACCCCGGCGGTCCGGGCAAGTATCCCGTTCAGGGATACCCGATTGGCGGTGCTGGATAGATTGAGGGCGTGAATCTGCAGTTGTTCCTGGCTGAATAACAACTCCCCGTCGGCCTGGAAGTCCAGCGTATCCAGTGAGGCTTCCATTGACAAAATCGACAGAAGCCGCTGATTGGCTTTCATGCCGATTTCGCCTTCCAGAGAGATACCGGACAGGGGCACTTCCGCCAGATCAAAGAGCCATCCCGACGCAATCGCTGCGGGGGCATGCTCCTGATAAGAGATGGCCATGGTCCCTTCGGAGACGGAGAGTTTTGCCGATTCAAATTCCCAGTTCGGGGCGCGCGCGGTTTTTCTCCGGGTGAGTACCGAAGACAGGTTCCATGTACGGTCTGCCCGGTAATGCAATTGCAATGCAGGACGTACAATATGGAGCGTATGGAGATTAAATTTTCTTCCAAATATCCCCTGCCAGTTTGGCTGTACGATGATCTCGTCTATATGGAGCCAGAGGCGATCCTGTTCATCATAGAGACTGACGCTTTGCAGTCGAATCGTCTGTTGGAGGTTTCCGGAGATCGTTCCAATGGCAATCCTTCCGGTATAAATTTCGGCAAATCTGGATTCAATCTCCTGACGCAGATAGTCCCTCCCCACCTCGGTGCGGGTCAGCCCAATGTAAACCAGAAAGCCACCCCCCAGAACGAAGACTGCTATTGCAGTGACACGCTTGAACATGAATCCGCGCGTGTGATGACCGGGTTGGACATCAGATGAAAGAGGGAGATCCACGAGTCCGCTGATTTGATGGAAAGGTTCTAATGCCCGGTTCGGAACGGGGCGGCGGGCAGTCCTTCTACATTGATCAGGTTTGCAGTCTCCGGGTTGTCTGCCCAGGCATACCGGACCGAGGTTGGATTTTGGACATTCGGGTGAAACACAACTACGGTATCTCCCTGAATTTGAGCTTCCGCCCATAGGAATATTCCATCAGATCCTGCAATCGCAAATCCTCTAAGAGGATCCTCTCCCCTGACCGTCAATCCGCTGCCAACATGATCAAACGAGATCACGACCGTCCCATTTTCGATGGTATGGTTCCGGTAAATGGGCCCGGAGTGGACGATCTGATCCCCATAAACGAGATTTCTTGCCCAGAGTGCGAGGCGAACCCCCACATCCTGTTTGTTTCCTGGATGAATATCGTCCGCTTCTCCAATATCAAGTGTGGTTGCCTGCCCGACATTGGGCAGTTCCATTGCCGCGGCCTGAGATTCGCGCAGGATCGCCCAATTGCTTTCGCCGGGTGTTTCCTGTGCGGCGCGAAAACTGGCCAGAGATACGAACAAAAATGGGGCATCTTCATGATCCCACAGTGTACGCCACCGGGTGATCATGGATTGGAACTGGTCGGCATAGGCGGTGGCGGTCTCAGGATCATTGGCATTGGATTCTCCCTGATACCAGATAAACCCGGTGATGGGAAAATGCAGGATCGGATGAATCATGGCATTATAGAGCAGGACCGGCTGCTGGTTGGGAGTTCCATCGGGGTTAATCTGGAACTGTCCTACGCGAATTTTCCAGGTCCCTTCCAGATCTATCTCGCCATCTGCCCATCGGAGGGCTATTCGGGTATCTCCGGCCACCAATCCTCCGTTACCCCACAGATCACGCACGCGGACGGTTATCTGGTTGATGCCGGGCTGCAGGATGCCTTCATCAATCGCATATTCCCGCTGAATCTGGTATTGATCGGTTTGGCCTACTAGGTGACCATTGATCCAGGTCATATCCTGGTCATCAACAATGCCGAGGTGCAAGACCGTGTTGGGAGGGACGGAGTCAAGTTCAAAGCGGGTGCGGTACCAGCCCACCCCGTTTAAACCTTCCAGGCCGCCTGCTTCCCATGTGCCGGGAACTGCAATCTCCATCCAATCCGTGTCATCAAGGGCTGGAGCTGCCCAGATCGGCATCTCTCCGTCAAGGCCGGCATCCGAGTTTGCCGAAGCGCCGTGCTCCCCGGTGAAGATCCGTGCAAGGCTGTCTGCGCGGGCTCTGGGGGCTTCCCAGAGTTGTGAGATTTGCGCATCATTCATTCCAAGCGCAGCGGGATCCATCCAGGCTTCAATTCGGCTGCCGCCCCAGGATGTGTTCAAAATCCCAATCGGAATATCAGCGGATGCGCGGAGCTCACGGGCAAAGGAGTATCCGACTGCGGTAAAGTCTCCGACATGTTCTGGATCGGCCGCATGCCACTGCCCGCCGGCCAGCGTATCTTCAGGGGTATAGGACCAACTCCGAGGGACTTTGTAATGGCGCAGGAGCGGATCATCTGCCGATGCGATTTCCTGTTCGGCATTCGCCGAGTTCGTAACGGACCATTCCATATTGGATTGACCAGAAGCGATCCAGATATCGCCAAACATGATATCTTCGGCAGTCAGTGTGTCGGTTTCGGTGGCAACCGTGAGTTGATGTGGTCCGCCGGCAGGGTGCGGTTCAAGGAAGACAAGCCATTTACCGTCGGGGTCCGCGCGTACGAAGAATTGATTTCGATCCAGTGAGATGGTCACCGCAGCATCGGGAGCCGATGTTCCCCAGACGGGGATGGGGGCATCACGTTGAAGGACGGCTCCGGTACGGAACAGTTTATTTACAGTGAATGGCTGGGACAATACCTCGCCATCCATTAGGAACGTGAGAAGAATGGCAAAGAAAATTCGCATAAAACTATATTCTGATGATCTGGTGAATGTGAGGCCCCCAAATTTTCAGGTTGTCTCACATAGCAGTAAACACTATACTCACTCCCCAAAATAATGCTCAAATGTCTGGCAAATCATATCTTGGTTCCGCATGCATGGCAGAAAGGGTTGATTCGCCATTTAACGGCAAGAGTGCGGGTTGGATGATTTTATCAGATGGGGACTTTATCGGGGATGGATCCCGGTATTGCGGCGGAAAGTTCTTTGAGTGAGTACAATGGTTGTATGTGGATCTATAAGCCGTCATCATGTATACCCATACCCGCTCCGATACACTCTTCACAGCTGCCAGAGCCTGTATGCCTGGCGGTGTCAGTTCCCCTGTACGCGCATACAAGGCAGTTGGGGGTACACCCGTGTTTATTGAGCGGGGCTCCGGTGCATGGATTCAGGATGTAGACGGTAACCGGTATGTCGATTATGTACTGTCCTACGGGCCGTTACTTGCCGGGCATGCGCACAAGGAGGTTGTTGCAGCAATCAGCGCCGCGGCTGCAAAGGGGACCAGTTTCGGAGCGTGTACTGAGGGGGAGGCGCAACTTGCACAAAAAGTGCAGTCGGTCATGCCTGGATTGGAGCGTTTGCGTCTGGTCAATTCCGGTACGGAGGCCGTAATGAGTGCGCTTCGTCTGGCAAGGGCGTTCACCGGGCGGAACAAGATCATCAAGTGTGCGGGGAACTACCATGGCCATGCAGATTGTCTACTGGTGGAGGCAGGAAGCGGAGTGGCAACCCTGGGGCTGCCAAACTGCCCGGGCGTGCCGAGGAGCACGGCCGAGAATACCCTTGTCGTTCCGTTTAATGATATCTCTGCAGTTCAGCAGGCATTAAACGCGCATGCAGGCGAGGTTGCAGCGATGATTGTTGAACCGGTTGCCGGAAACATGGGGGTCATTCCACCGGTTGCGGGTTATCTGGAAGGTTTGCGCAAGGTTACGCGATCTCATGGGGTGCTTCTGATCTTTGACGAGGTCATGACCGGGTTCCGGGTTCATCCTGGAGGTGCTCAGACATTGTACGGGATCACACCGGACTTGACGACGCTTGGAAAAGTAATTGGTGGAGGGCTTCCGATTGGGGCCTATGGCGGCAGAGCAGAGATCATGGCGCAGATTGCCCCTGAGGGGCCGGTTTATCAGGCGGGGACCCTCTCAGGGAATCCCGTTGCCGTGCAGGCCGGTCTGGCGACTCTGGAAATTGGGATCCAGAGAGAGGCATGGGAGGGAGCGGCTTCTCAGACAGGATTACTGATGAACGAATTATCGGCAATTGCAAAACGCAAATCTGTTCCAATACAGATCAATGGGGTTGGAACGATGTTCAGTATCTTTTTTACAGAGATGCCGGTAATTGATTGGGAGACGGCCTCTTCGTCCGATGCAGACTTCTTTAGTAAAGTATTTCGTGCATTACTTTCTCGGGGGGTGCATCTTGCACCTTCCCAATATGAGGCATGGTTTATGTCAACTGCCCATGACATAGAAGCGGTTGTCCATACGGCGGATGCATTTGACCGGGCATTAGAAATCGCCTTGAATGATTCGTTGAATTCGTCATCAACTGAGGGTCCCGACAGTCAGCGGGCAAGTGGGAATATAGCGAATGGATGACAATGCGAATGAGTTATATTCCGCATAAACCATCTTCACAGTTTGACCTGATAGTTTACTGATTTCTGGTCAAAATCATGCTCTTATTCTCTTCTTAGGAGCATCTTGCAAAACTCTCAGCCTTGAAGCTTTTTGTTCACCTGAGTGCATCCAAGAGCACTTTTTTGCATGGATTATTAGTTTTTCAAGAACTTCTTCGGATTCGATTTTCGGCACTACAGACCTTCTTAATTGTCATTATCCGCCTTCTCAGTTGACGCTAGACAACCGCTTATCACCCCAACCCAGGAGCGCCCCGGCATCTTTCGATACCGGGGCGCTCTGTTTCTTTTAACCAAGTCGTGAGGCGACTCAGTGCAGGTTACTTCACCAGCGTCATGCGACCGGTCTTCACATACCGGCTCTCTGCTCCGGTTGCAATCATCCGGTACAGATACGTGCCCGAAGCAAGGTTCACCGCATTGATCTCCATGTTCCGGT
>JAJECV010000001.1 GCA_022821875.1 Rhodothermales bacterium | reverse complement strand
CAGACAGATGTAAAAACCACCTCAAATCAGATTGTCAGGATGGGGGACTTGGGAAGGCCCGGATCCCATCAAAAAAAAAGCCCAAAAACGGGCCTGGAGGAACTCTGCGCCTAATAGCACTACAAATTGACGAACTTGGGTTATGGTTGACCTCTTTATGCAATAGCGTAACCCAAAACTAATGCTCTCTACAAGGGTCAAGGAAATATACGCATCAGATATAAAGCAAACAGAGTAATCACTTCCCCGCGGTATACGAATACCCGCATTCTCTTCTATCGTTGATCACACCGGTCAGTAGAGTGCACCTGAAACCGTAATGCCCATTGCCGCCAAATTCCAGGAATTTGAACTCCCGTGCTAAAGCAATCGTCCATGTCCTCTCACGGATCTACACGCCAACCGAGTTCATCCGCCGGATCTCCCTTGAATCGGAATTCATCGGGAATCTGGATCAGTTTCAGGGATGCCTCCGAAGCCAGGGTTCCGTCCGCAAGGTAAATCATCCCTGTCGCCCGGGCATAGCGGTCCCGGATTACCTCACGTTTCGCTACAATATGGAGCGGCTCTTCAACCGGAACCGGATGTCGATACTTTACGTCAAGCCGCACCGACATCATGAACGCATGAAAATCTTCAATCAAAGATACGCGCCCGACGATCTCATCCAGAATCGCCGCCTGGATCCCTCCATGAACAATTCCCGGGTATCCCTCAAAGCATTTGGGAACGCGGTAATGAGACTCTACCTCATCCTCTCCATTATCATAGAAAGACATGTAGAGACCGCGTGGATTATTTCGACCACACACAAAACAGTGGTTGCTGTTGGGCTGCTTGTTCACACTCAGACCGCCTTAACCTCGGTAATCAACTCCGATACCGAATCTTTTGCATCCCCGAACAGCATGCGCGTATTCGGCTCAAAAAAGAGCAAGTTGGGGACCCCCGAATATCCTGGACGCATACTTCGCTTCAGAAATACCACCGCCCGCGCCTGATCAACATTCAAAATCGGCATCCCGTAGATCGGGCTTGAGCGGTCATGGCGGGCCGCCGGGTTCACCACATCATTGGCACCAATCACAAGCACGACATCGGTAGATTCAAATTCGTGATTAATCTCGTCCATTTCAAAGAGCGAGTCATACGGCACATTCGCCTCTGCCAAAAGTACATTCATATGCCCCGGCATCCGCCCCGCCACAGGATGAACGGCATATTTGACTTCCACCCCCTTCTCCTGCAGTACATCTGCCAGCTCCCGCACCTGATGCTGCGCCTGTGCAACCGCTAACCCGTAACCGGGCACGATAATCACTTTTCGAGCATAACTGAGCATGATCGCCGTGTCATCCGGCGTTGTAGAGATGATGGTACGCCCATCTGCCAACTTCCCCGCTCCCTCCTCCTGCGAATCTCCCCCGAAACCCCCAACCATGATCTGCCAGAATTTTCGATTCATGGCAACACACATGGTATTGGTCAGCATCATCCCCGAAGCCCCAACCAGTGCACCACTGATGATCAGAACGCTGTTTGACAGTACAAAGCCCGTAGCTGCTGCCGCCAGCCCTGACAATGCGTTCAAGAATGCCACAATCACCGGCATATCTGCACCGCCAATCGGAAGAACAATCAGAATCCCAAAGATGAACGCCAGAGCGGCAAGCATCAGAAGACACAGAATCAGATCTCCACCAAAAAATATCCATACGATGGAGGCGATAATCAGAGCCGTACCGATGATCAGCACTGGATACCGGCCGGGGAACTCCACCGGGTTCCCCGTCATCTTGCCGCTAAGTTTCAGAAACGCAATGAGACTCCCCGAAAAAGTCACCATTCCTACCAGAATACTTATGTACGGAAATGCACTGGGCGGAACCTCCGCCGCTATCTCCCGGCTCAGGACTACCCGAACGATTTCCGCGGCGGCGACCAGTGCAGAGGCCAATCCGCCAAACCCGTTAAACGCCGCCACCAGTTCGGGCATTGCGGTCATCTGGACTCGCTTTGCCATCACGGCCCCGATGAGTCCTCCCACTGCTAATCCACCAATCATTTCCACCGGCGTAAGAATTTTCTGGGCAAAGAGTGTGGCAATCACTGCAAGCAGCATGCCCAGCGCTGCAATCTGATTCCCGGTCCGTGCTGTAACCGGAGACTGGAGTCTCTTCAATCCGGCAATAAACAGGATCGCAGAAAAAAGATAGATCCCTTCAATGAGTCCTGCCGGCATCAGTCCTCGGCTTTCTTCTTGAACATCTCCAACATCCGACCGGTCACCATAAAGCCTCCCACCACATTTATGGTCGCTGCAATCAGAGCAGCCACTCCAAGCCATTTTGCCCATCCGCCTCCAACCATCCCCGCCGACATCAATGCACCAATAATGGTAATTCCGCTGATTGCATTGGACCCGGACATCAATGGAGTATGCAAGGTCTGTGGAACTTTGCTCAATACCTCACGGCCGACAAACATGGCCAGTATAAAAAATGTGTAAGGAGTCATAGGCTTAGGATTGAATCATGCTGAGAATGCGTTCATGCACCACCTGTCCATTATGACAAACGCAGACCGCTTTGAAAATTTCGTCCTCAAAATTCGTCTGAAACCTCCCATCCTGCATAAATTCCTGAATCATTGCAGAAACTGTGCGTGCATACAGAAAGCTGGCATCTGCCGGCACAGTGGATGGAAGATTCGTATGGCCAACAATCTGAACGCCGTGATGGATGATCACTTCGTCCGGCACCGTCAGTGTACAATTCCCTCCGCTGGCGGCCGCAAGGTCGACGACAACACTACCGGGATTCATCGCTTCCACTGCTTCCTGGCTCACTAAAGTTGGTGCACGGCGCCCCGGTATTAAGGCCGTTGTGATGACGACATCCGACTTCGCCAGATGGGGGACAAGGAGTTTCACCTGCTGCTGTGCTTTGGCTTCCATCAATGCTTTGGCATAGCCACCTTCATCCTGCATATCTTCCATTTCGAGTTCCAGTTCCACAAACTGGGCTCCGAGACTTTTGACCTCCTCCCGTGCAGCTTCACGAATATCGTACCCCCATACGCGGGCACCAAGCCTTCGGGCGGTTGCAATGGCCTGCAGCCCGGCCACACCAGCCCCCAGAATCGTCACATTCGCAGGGCGAACCGTCCCCGCTGCGGTGGTTAGCAGGGGGAAGAATCTAGGGAGGCGATTTGCGGCAATCAATGTCGCCTTATAGCCGGCCAGAGATGCCATGGCACTGAGTGCATCCATCTTCTGCGCCCGTGAGATTCTCGGTACAAGTTCCATTGCCAGCGCGGTCACTCCGCAATCCGCTAACCTAGACATCCGCGCAGGCGTATCCAGCGGCTGCAGGAAACCTGCCACCACCGCCCCCGTTTTCAACCGCTCCATCTCATGGTCGGAAGGGGGCCCCATCAATGCGACAATATCGGAATACCAGGCTTCCTCGCCAGATACAATTTGCCCTCCTGCCTCACGGAATGCCGTATCCGAAATTCCGGCTCCCCGACCGGCCCCGGATTCCACCAGAATCTCCAGCCCCTTCTTGGTCAGAGAGGAGAGGACTTTGGGGACCAACGCCACACGATGTTCAGTCGATACAGAGGCACGAACGATTCCTAGAGTCATGATCAAGATACTTCAGAGCAAATATACAACGCCCGGACAGGATTCTTTGGAATATCATGGGGATAACATTGCATTATCCATTTTTCTTCTCAAAATCTCTCATGAACTCAATCAGCACATTCACCGAGTCCAGCGGACATGCATTGTAGATGGAGGCACGCATTCCACCGACCGACCGATGCCCCTTGAGCGCAAGCAGCCCGTGCTCCGCCGCCCGCTGGATAAATACCGGCTCCAGTTCCTCGTTTGTTAATCGGAAGGTTACGTTCATCAGGGAGCGAGACGCTTTCTGGGCCGTCCCCCGGTAGAATTCGCTGGAATCAATGGCATCATACAAAAGTCTGGCTTTTTTCTGATTCACCGCCTGAATCCCTGGAATTCCTCCCTGCTCCTCCAACCAGCGCAGCACCTTTTCGACCATGTAAACTGCATGAACCGGGGGAGTATTGAAACACTTGGCTGCATGGGTCCCATAATCTAACATGGTTGGCAGGGATGCATTACGGGTTTTCATGAAACGATCTCGTACCAGCACGACCGTCACGCCGGCAGGCCCGATATTTTTCTGTGCCCCCGCATAAATCAATCCATAGCGATCCAACTCAATCGGACGACTTAAAAAATCACTGGATGCATCACAGACAAGCGGGCAGTTTACATTTAGAGGAGAATGGAATTGCGTCCCGTAGATGGTATTATTTGAGGTATAGTGCAGATACGAATCACGACGATCCAGCACCCAGGATTCCGGATCTGGAATGTAATTGAAAGTTGACTCTGCACTGGAAGCAACAATGCGCCCATGGCCAATCTTGCACGCTTCCGCATGTGCCTTCTTTGCCCAGACTCCCGTAAGAAGATACCCTGCCTGCCCATCTGAAGGCAAAAAATTTAGTGGCACCTGATGAAACTGCATGGAGGCACCGCCTCCAAGAAACAGTATATGCCAGTCTTCTGTGAGCCCCAGGAGACTCCGGATCCGCGCACGGGCCGAAGTCTCAATCGCAATATACTCTGGAGATCTGTGGGATATCTCCATCACGGAGGCCCCCGTTTTGCCGAAAACCGGCAACTCTTCGCGAGCCGCCTCAAGTACAGAGAGCGGAAGTGTACCCGGTCCTGCCGAAAAATTATGCAAACGTCTAGATTGCGTGGAGGTCATAAATTTAAAGTTTGATTTCTGAAACAGCTAATACATCCTGGATATCTTTAAGCAAACCTGAGAGTTCCGCGGGAGGTTTGCCAACCACACGAATTCGTGCAACTGCCGCATTCACAGAACCGGCAAATACCTGGTTTTCCATCTCTTGTACATTCAGATTACACTTGCGTACTAAATCCAGAACGCGGGCAAGCACTCCCACCTTATCCAGATGCCGAACGGTGATCAAATGTGTCGCCGAGGATTGAACCGCAATATTGACGCAATTGGGAACCACACCGGTATTCGCATACATATTAATGACGCGTACCGCTTCATCCCCTGTCGCTTCCTGCGCCTGAAAGGTTGATGCTCCAATATGATGGGTCAGATATACCGAAGGGTGCTTATGCAAGTGTGTCGTGAGCGCACCTGCTTTATACGATGGCTCATCTGCAAACACATCCAGAGCAGCACGAATTTCATGCTTATCCAGTGCGGTAAGCAGAGCACTTTCATCCACCACACTTCCCCGTGTGGTATTGATAAAAAATGTCCCGGGCTTCATTGCCGCAAAAAAATCCTGGTCTGCCAAATGGAAGGTGGCCTGCGTTGCAGCGACATGCAATGAAACAATATCGGACTGTGCGGCAACATCCACCGGGCTATCTGCATATTCCACGCCGAATGCTTCCGCGGATTCAGGGGTAAGGGACCGGCTCCATGCAACCACCCGAAGCCCAATACCCTGCGCCATTTGAGCGACGAACTGCCCAATGGTTCCCATACCGACAATCCCGAGTACGCGGCCTTTGAGCCCCTTTGCTTTTGCGTACTTACTTTTCATCCACTTCCCTGCCCGTGCATCTATGACATTATCCGGGATCTGACGATCCAGCGAGATCATGAGACCGATGGCTAACTCGGCAACCGCGCTGGCATTTTTTCCTGGACAATTCGCAACAAACACTCCGTACTCCGAGGCAGTTTCCAAATCAATCGAATCATAGCCCGCCCCGGCCCGCACAATCAATTCAAGCGACGAAGCGTGTTGAATCATCTTGCGAGTCACTTTGGTGGATCGTACCACTAGCGCTTGTGTCTTTTGGGCAGTTAACGCCTCCTGAAGTTGATCGCCGGAGCAGTTTTCAGCCACCACACGATGCCCGGTGTGCTTCAAAGCCGCAATGCTTTTCTCAGGTACTTTGTCCGCAATAAGTACGCGCATGATTATCCAAAACGATGTATAAGCAGCCCGCTCCGGAGCTTCGGTTCAAACCAGGTGGATTTAGGAGGCATGAGTTCGTGTGCATCTGACACCGCCAGGAGTTCATCCATACTGGTTGCATACATGGAAAATGCGACCGATGGATGCGCGGAGGTCTCCACCCGCTGCACAAGTTCATCTGTCCCCCGGATTCCACCGACAAACGTGATGTTCGGATCTGTACGCTGATCGGTAATTCCCAGGAAAGGTTCAAGGATGAACTCTCCCAAACGGGCAACATCAAGTTGATCGGCAACGCCGCCACGCTTTGTTGGAGGCAGTATCACGGTATGCCAAGCACCCGCCGCATACAGGGATACCTCTCCTTGATCAGACGGTTCAGCATTTCCGGTGAACGTTTTGATCATGCAGGCTGCCTCCATCTCCTTAATTAATTTTTCTGGATTCTGTACACGAATCACACGGTTATAGGATAAAATCCGTGTGCTGCCTGCCGGGAAACATACTGCAGGAAAAAAATCGCTACCTGGAATTCCTGTCTGATCCCATGCCCGCCAGGCGGCCTCGCAGCGATGATGTCCATCCGCAATATAGATGGGATCCGTTCCCTTAAACGCTTCCACCAAACGTTCGGTGTCCGCAAACCTCCATACAGTGTGCTGAATTCCATCTTCCGCTGTAAAATCAAATAACGGGGCTGTTTTTGTACACGAGTCCATGATCGCCATGATCGAAGCATCGTCCTTGAACACCAGATTCACCGGCTCCGCATGGGCAGACTGTTCCACAATGTGGCGGGTCCTGTCCTTCACCTTTGGGGGGCGGGTATTTTCATGCTTCAGGATTGTCCCCTGTTTGTATTCTTGCACGGATACAAGACCATAGATACCAACCTGTTCGTGGTCATCCATACGAAGACGATAAGCATACAGTGAGGGTTCTGTTTCCTGATAACTGTTTTTGCTTTGCGCAAAGTGATGCAAATTTTCGGCTCCTTTGCGATAGACTGCGGAATCATACTCGCTGATATCGGAACTCAGATCAATTTCCGGGCGAATCACATGAAGGAAACTGTTCGGCTTCCCTTTTGCCAGTTCATGAGCCTCCGCTGTACTGATTACATCATAGGGAACACAAGCTACATGCTCCGCTGCATCCGAAGTGGGCCGAAGAGCAGCGAACGCTTTGATCATTGCCATTTGATTAAGATTGGATTTTAATGATATTAAGCAAAAAATGAGCAGATCCATAGATCTAAGGGGCCTTTAACAAGGCATCTGGACTGCGGTGCCAACTGGAACGGGAACCTATTCAATACAGCAGAATATAAGGGGGTACTTTTTCGCGGGGTGGAGCAGTGGTAGCTCATCGGGCTCAATTCTCACCTTCGTCTGACTGCAGAAGACGCACTTCTGAGTTTGTATATCGGGCGATGGTGTGTGGGCTGCGTGCGAAAGGAAACTGGCACGTGAAATCTTGTCAAATTCGGGGAAGCCGGTCGCGTGGTAATCCCGAGCCAAGCCCTTTAAGGGAAGGTGTAGAGACTTAATGGCAGGCCCCTAACGGTTCGGCCGAGGGTGAAGAGAAAGTCCAGACCACAAACGATCCCTTTGGATCGGCGATGAAAATCGTAGTTGGTAAGCATAACCCGAAGGTCGCGGGTTCGAATCCCGCCCCCGCTACAACAGGGCCGGCATTCTGCACTGCGGGATGCCGGCCCTTCTTCTTCGTTTACCCTGCTTACAGGGGATGCCGAGATTTCGGCCCTCATCATACCCAAAAGCGCCCCGGCATCTTTCGATACCGGGGCGCTCTGTTTCTTTCAACCAGATCGTGAGGCGACTCAGTGCAGGTTACTTCACCAGCGTCATGCGACCGGTCTTCACATACCGGCTCTCTGCTCCGGTTGCAATCATCCGGTACAGATACGTGCCCGAAGCAAGGTTCACCGCATTGATCTCCATGTTCCGGT
>JAJECV010000058.1 GCA_022821875.1 Rhodothermales bacterium | reverse complement strand
TCCCGCACTGTCCGCAACCTGCCCGCAATTACGGTCAACCCCAATGCCAATGCCGTCCGCGTCTTGCAGGGTCGCATCCACTTCATAGACGACCGTCATATACCAGTTCCCATTTTCTTCAAAGATGCGGGCCGTCTTGGGTACGGGGTTTGTGTAGCGGTTCACTCGATAAAATCGCAGCATCTTCACATGCATGCCCCGCTTTAGCCGAACATATCCATTCGTTGAAAACATCTTTCCCCCTGACACACCTACGCTGAAGCTTTTTTTCGCCTTGCCTCTTTTCTTGAATCTGGGGAACCCCCGCTTTTTCTTGAAGAACTGCTTGTAGGCCATCCGCCAGATCCTTCAGTCCAGTGCGAGTCGCGTTTACAGGATATTCTCTCAGCCATGGTGCGACCGTATCCTTGTGTACTTTATACCAAGTGTAGAAATCAAACTGAGAGGTCTGGGATTGCCCGGTTTCTTCGTAATCGTCTTTGGCTTTCGCCAGCGCCGCATTCCAGAGATATCGGTTGACCCCCGCCAGTTCATTCAGGAACCGGCAGGTCTTTTTGTCGCCTCGCAGACGAAAGCGGATCGTCACATGCTGCCGTTTCCTTGAACCAGCGGGGGACTTTGTCTTACAGTCTTTAACGGGCATAGCATCAAGCGGATGATGTTGTGTAGACAATCAGGGAGGCATTATTCTTCCCGATTGTATCCGTTTTGTCCACCTGAATGGGAAAGGTTCCCCTCATTGTTACTTATGGATATAATTCCCCAATTAATCATTTCCCCCTTGCACTAACTAAGTGGAAGCCTTGATTCCAAATTCTCCCCGTGACCGCGTGGAAACTCTATAGAACGTACATCACCAGAGGGAAACACATGCCCCTCTGAGGCGGAGTTGGATCCCGCACTTGTAAAGGCACCTGCCACCTCCTTGATCACGGTTATTGTCCAAAAACCCCGGATGAACTTGCACCCGATTCAATAGGCTTACTTGGGCTCCATTTTCCGAAATGACCGAACTCATCGAAGATCCGATGGGGTGGCTTCGAAAACACTATGGCAGAGGTAAGTTCAAGTTAAACTTTCATGAGAGATGGAATTTTGTTGCTGCCAAGAATTTCAAACCGGAGAGCCTTCCTCTGTGGAAGGATGCCCCGGAAATTTCTTTTTGTGGGCATGCATATCTCTCCTCTTCGAGCATCTTGCAAAACTCCCAATCTTGAAGGTTTTTATCCACCTGAGTGTATCCAGGAGCGCTTTTTAGCCTGGATTATTAGTTTTGCAAGAGCCTCCTCCCTTTCTGAATATCTTGGCCTGTGTTAGTTCTTAGGATTCAATGGAACCGATTCCCATCTCAGCAAGTATAGATATTGAACGAGACTGTCCAATCCCAAACATTTACCTGATCCAATGGCTGAGCAAGTCAATATCAACGACATAGACTTAACCACGCGTGCTTTCAACTTGCTGTGTAAACTGAGTGAGAACGGAGGTTTAACGCCAGCAGAAAATCTTGAACTTTTGCAAATTCAAAAGAAAATGGCAGCTTCAGAGATAGTTCCTCTGTTGCAGAGCGCACTGGCATCTCTGGGGGAACGAATTGATTCCATTACTGAAGTTCTGGCCAGCAGAATTGACGCTCAGGATGCCAAGATTGATGCACAAAACAACAAGATTGATGCGCAAAACAGCAAGATTGACGCAATGAACACCAAGATTGAAGCAGTGAACACCAAGCAGAATATCTTGATTGTCGTTATTGCAATTATTGGTAGTGCGTTGACCATTGTGCTCTCACTTAGTTAGTACCATCTGGACTTTTTGAGTGGTTGGGGAGCAAATTGTCTGAATTTAAAGTGCTGACCGGATTGGATGTATTTACGGGGACGGCCAATTGAAGCACAATCATACCGTATTGTGATGGAATCATATCGCCCCATTCCATCCGAAATGCAGTCTTGGATAGGGGACCGGTTATCCAATAAATCATTCTCCCTGTGCGCTAGTGGAAGCCTTAATTCCAAATTCTCCCCGTGACCGCGAACGTGTTGTGGTTTTCCTGGGATTTCTGACCAGCGAGAAATGCCGGAAGGCCTGCGCAAGACATGCACAACCGGAGATAGTCGCTGCAACGTTGACCCGTCTCTGGTTTGAGGAAATCTATGTCCCAAGTGAAACGATTATTGACTCTATTGAACCAGTTCCTGATTCTGACGACTGTGCACGTTTCAGGGACTGCTTCAATACAGAGGAATTGGTCGCACTGGAGCGATTTCACGGATTTTTTGAACTGCGTCTGAATTTTTTGACCAATCAGATCTACGGGAAGGCATTTTTTCCAGACAATGACAGTTGGCGAAGTCTGATTGACCATGCCAAATATGTCCTGTCCGAACTTGATCCAGATCCCGAATGGCTCCGATCAATGTTGGAGGCAATGATTCAAAACCTAAAGACAGGAAAACTATCGGATGGACTCCGCAATCCCCGACTTCTTTTTTAACCAGATGATACCTGACGATCCACTATCGGACCTTATGCCTCTCCTGCTTCCGTGAACCGCCGCCCTGTTCTTGCCATGATTCAATCCGGTTCGGGCTACACCACATCTGATGAAGACGCTTGCTGTGATGGCGTATCGACATTGATTCCCTCGCCTCGGTGCAGGGATGCCCTTTGTTTCTGGATGTCACTTCGAATGTCAGATGCAATCTCAAGGATTTCTCTAGGAGCACGAACCGCCTCACCTGCCTCCTGCTGCAGGGCTGCGATGATTGGATGCAGAGCCTCTGCGCAGGCACTGTCATCTGAAATAACCTCAAGCAAAGCCCGCGGAGCCACCCCGGCTGCCGTCAGGTGGATCACAAAGTTTGAAATTATCCGTATCATCTCCCCGTTATTGGGATCAAGATTTGCATACAATAATCGGAATGAATCAACCGCGGCAGACAAATCCTTCTGAATCAGTAGGGCATTCGTTCTCACTCGTAATGCTTCCCATGTGAGCAGTGCTTTTTCATGTCCGGTGACTTCGCTGAGCCGCCGAGTGATTTCATTGCAGGTATGGAGAGCGTCCGGGATATGTCCTATGCTGGTTTGAAGTTCTGTCAAATCAATAAGTACCTCAATGCTCCACACCTGCAATTCTGAACTGTCTGCGAAATCAAAATGCTCAGTTAGTTTCTGGAACACGATCTTTACATCTCCCGACTCCTCCTTGCGCTGCAATATAAAATGCTTTAGCGTCCACATCGCTACGAGATTTTTTTGTAGCATCAAACGCATCCCAGTGGATAATTCCATACCCTCTACAGCGTTAATGAACCCCAGCCCTTCTTCAATCGCCGGCAATACCTCATCAACCGCAGGGGCACGGAAGGCACAAAGGGTCATGATTTTGTGCAGCAATGCAAAGGACACCATAATTTTAAGGTGAGGTGCATTCGCAGTGCTCAAACGTTCAATAACTCCTTCAAAAGCGGACAAGGCAGGTTCGAACTGACCTTGCATCTGGAGTATCTCACCTTTGTTGATGAATGCCTGAGCAACCGAGTTTTGCAACCCTGCATTTTCTACGGCATCAAAGCGTTCTACGACTTTTTCAAGGGTTAACAGCGCAGAATCCGGTCGATCTTGCCGCCAGAATATCTGAGCTTTTTGGATCAGTGACCGGGCAACTAAATCTTGTAGTCTTATTTTTTTGGTGAGATGAAAGCGTTCAATGATATTTTCGAAGGTGGACAAAGCAGATTTTAGATGGCCCTGTTCCTGGAGGAGTTCACCCTTGTAGATCAGTGCCCCGCCGACCCAATACTGGAGTTCTGTGTCTTCTGCAATACCAAAGCGCTCCACAACTTCTTCGAATGTTGACAGCGCAAAATCCGGTTGATTTTGAATCCTCAGAAGCTTTCCTTTGTTGGTAAGTGCTCTGGCGATACACCATTGGAATTCCTGGCTTTCAACAGCATCCAGACGCATCACGACTTCGTCAAAAGTCTCTATAGCGGGGTTTCGGTTATGCTGATCCTGAAGTATTTCACCCCTAATGACTAGGGCCCAAGCGACACATCCCTGCAAATGTGGGGAATTTTTATCTCCGAAGCAGTTGACAATTTCGTCTACGGTTAACAGGGCAAGTTTTATTTTGCCTTGTTCCTGAAGTATTTCGATCCGGATGATCAAGGCATCAATGACAGAATGTTGCAATTGAAGGTTTTTGGCGGAGTCCCAGCGACTGATGATTTCCGAGACAACTGAAAGGGCAGAGTCTAGGTTACCCTGTTTCTGGTGTGCTGTTGCTTTTATCAGCATTGTTTTTGCGACCACCAAGTCTGGTAATTGAGCGTCCTGTGAGGACAGTAACCGATCTGTGAGCTGGATTACCTGTGCAAAATTGTCATTTTCCAATGATTCCATGATCATACCTCCGAGCCGCTGGCTCTCTCTGGATGAAATTCTCTGTGCAACATCAATAGCATCAATCAGGAGAAATTTTCTGACGATTCCTGAATACTCAGTCATAACCTGATCAAGAGCATCCCGAATCATGGTGGACTGGTCCATCTCCTCAGTTAATAAAGGAAACGCCTGTGTCTGTTCCATTTCAGTATAGAAGACGGACATGAAGCAGATCAAATTTTGCACAGCAGCAGTTCCATCACGGTTACGCCTCAGTTTGTAGTAGATACTGTATAGCCGCTCGGCTGCGGCATATTTCCGTTTCCGACCACGGCCCTCTACGATCACCGCTCCACGCTTGACAAGTCTTCCAAGCATGGTAGACACTTTTCGTATGTCCATACGTGCCCGGTTACTGATTTCGCCGGGAGTTGATGGTTGCCAGAGGTCAATGACTGCCAGAAAAACTCTCCTTTCCGTCTTGGCCAAGACTTCCAGGTTCCCCCGGAAATAGTCCGTATGCTCATCTATCAGGATAACCAGCCCTTCCATTAGTTGGCGCATAGCCTTGTGTCTGGCAAAACTTGCTATGATCACCAAGAGCCTGGGGCTTCCTCCTGTTAGAATTTCCAGTGGGCGTATTTCCCGCCCTAACATATCCTGTCCACTGATCATAGCCCAAAGACTTCTACATTCTGCGGTGTTCAGCGGCTTCAGATCAATGATCCAGAAAAATTCAAAGAACGGTAGTTTTGCGTTATCAAGTTCTTTGAAGCGACTGGTAGCAGAGCCCACGAATATGATCTGAGGTTCTGTCTGCAAGACTTTTCTAAGTTTCCATCCAAAGTCCCTCTCTACATCTTCAAACAGTGCTTGAAGGTTCTCAATCATCAGAACTAGTTTCCGATCAAGTTGATCTGCAACATCCAGTACGGCATCTCGGGCCAGATCTTCCAGTGAATCATTCCTCCACTTCTGACTCAAGACGGTATGTCTGATTTCCAGTTCCTGTACCAATTCGGGATCAAATTTTTGACATTCTCGGGCAAGGTGAAACAGGGTTTCGAGCCAGAAGTCCGCCATATTGAAGATCTCCTGACTTTCTTCCATGAACCGAACTGGCAGGAGGTTCTCAGAGAATTCTTTGTCTGATCGTATCCCTGCAGCGATGCGAGCCAGAAGCATGGTCTTTCCCTGACCACGCGGACCTATGACCAAGGTATGCTGACACGATGGAGACTCAATGTTGTCATGCAAAATGTTAAGCATGGTCTGTAGTTCATGGTGACGAACTTTGAACTGTGCAATTATCTCCTCATCCGATTGAAAAGCTCCAGGATTGAATTTTCGGATTTGACGATCTGTGATTTGGCGCATTGGTCCGTTTTCCTGAATTTATCTCCAACTTTACCGTTCAGTAAGGGGAATGTAATGTTCCCTGAAACTTGCTGCCCACCACTCCTTCAGTAATCGAAAATTAAAACGATACCCCTCATCTTCAAGTGCGATATATCCGTCATGTGTGAATACATCAAGTACCTCAACGATGTACTCCTGTACATTCGTCACAGTTCGTCCATACTCCACTTGGATAGCGACTCGGGCTTCGGGAGTGAACACGCCTTGGACCGCAGCCTCCGCGAGAATTGTCTCTGCGATTGTGCAGTTTTCTTCCGTTAACGCATCTTTGAGTCGTGATCTGTAGTGGCTGAGATCAATTCGCCCTGCGGGACCAAGAAGTTCAGTGGAATAAACAATATCAACATGTTCCACCTTCACTTGATCTAGCTGCTGCCTTATGGCAAAATCTTTCAGGCAGCGAAAAAAGATTGGATGTGATGAGGAATCCCAATCCCTAACGCTTCATAGACAGCCTCTGCAACCCCGCTTTCGATGAATATCCCAGAAGAATTAGCAAGATGTTCAAAACATCTAATGCAGGTATCCTAATCCCAGTGACTGATTCGATAAGGATAGAAATAGTTGGTTCTACCGGCATTTCCATACAAATGCCGGTAGAACCGAACAGAACAAACAAGAACCGTTCTTCCTGTATTTGTCTCACTACGCAGTGCATACTCCAATACAGGCACACGCAGATATTAAAGCAAAATATGAACGCAAGGCACCCGACGGAGGTCAAAAAAATCCTACATATGCCGCCATGATTGAGAGTGCTGATCGTAGCGTGGGAAGCATCTTAGAGCAGATTGCAGCCTTGGAATTAACCGATAATACACTGGTTATCTTCTATTCTGACAATGGTGGAGCAGTTCAGACTACATCCAATCAACCGCTCAGAGGATACAAGGGGATGTTGTACGAGGGTGGCATTCGCGTCCCGTTAGCCGTAAAATGGCCTGCAAAAATCACCCCTGACCGATTGGACAGCACTCCAGTAAGTGGCATTGACTTTTACCCTACCCTCTTGGAAATAGCCGGTGCTGAATCCCCCGCGCATACTGTGGACGGAACGAGCCTCGTCCCGATTTTTATCGAAAATAGGGCGGTTTAGCGGCGAGGAACATCTACTGGCACTTCCCGGCATACCTTGAGGCAGCCAAGGGAATATCTGGGCCGTGGCGTACGACACCAGCTGGGGCGATACGTAGCGGGGATTACAAACTGATCGAATTCTTTGAGAATGGTGCGCTGGAACTTTATAACCTGCGTAAAGACCCAGGGGAGTCAGACAATCTGGCTCACCAATTACCGGAAAAGACAGAACTGCTACATGAGAAGCTCAGGGACTGGCGCAAAAAAATTGGAGCCGATATGCCAACACCGAAATAGATTCGGTTAGCCGGAATGTCCGTGTCAACTAAATTATTCATTGATCACACACGCCGTATGGATTCACTGAAAGGTATTGCCAGTGCTGGTGCCGTCTTGATGTACGAATATATCCTCTTCGTCATCTCGCAAGTTAAGTAAGAGATGCTTCTGGAAGATGCTCAAAGCACAATGCAGTGTGGGCATGGCTCTTGATAAATTCAGCATGTGGAATCCTCTTCGGCTGAATTTCAGAAACATCCTCAAGCGATACGACAACCGTTCCCCCGCAGCATTTTCCAGATTCACGCCCTCCGGCAAACACTTGAGATAAATGTGTAGATGGAACCGCGGGCAGCTGATCTGCACAATGCTCGGACAACTGTGTACACACGATCCGGGTACCGGGCAATAATCTTCGGAGTTGCCGCATCACATCAGGACTTGGGGTAGAATACATCCCGCGCCCAATAGAGAAGATTACAAGATCCGGCCGAACCTCTGGCAGCAGTTTTTCTGCATACTCTTCTGGAGTAATCCCCGCCCCTGGAAATCCCCCATGGTGCGGATAGACCAATATCCTTGCATTGAGATTTGCTTGCGGGTTCTGGAGTAAATCATCAAGACCAACTCCGTCTATATCTCCCGGCAGCAGAGCAACCGTGGAAGCACCAACAGAAACTGCAATGACCGCGCTAACGGAATTCGTACGGATTGTGGTTCCAGATCTGTTCACACCTTCCGGACCTTTGGATGCCAAATACCGGCTGGGAGCCAAAACTTCAATGGATATCCCATGTGGAAGTTTTTCACGATGCCCCGAAACAAGTTCCGTCTTGAATTCAAGTAATCCATCTTGATGTGCGCGATCAAGTTCATAGACTAAATCATCCCACACACCAGACTCTTTTGAGGCATCGCTGTTCACATAGACATAATCAATAGATATGCTCTTTGTTATGAGTACGCCTAAAAATGCGGCAACATGGTCTGCATCAGCATGAGACAAATAAATGGACTGAATATGGTTAATATTCTGCTCCAGACAAAACTCGGAAAACGTACTTTGACGACCAACATCTATGACCGCAACGTTATCCTCTCCAGCAATAACTACCGCACTGTTTCCATGCCCAACATCCAGAAAGCACAAATGACGATTTAATGGCATTATGGCCTTTCCTCCCATTCGTCAAAAAACAAATTATCAGGATCCATGGCTCCGGTATTTACCAGTGCATAGAACCGCTGATCCGGCTCAACCAAGTCTCTGATGTTCTGAGGTAAACTATCAAAGTCAATGGGAACTTTGACACGGGTACTCCAAGCGGGAACAACAGCATAGAAACGCTTACGTTCTTCATCTACATTATCCACGCACACAAGGGTTCGCCAAGGACGACGCGAAGGTCGCGGATTACCTCTTAATTCCTCTACACACTGCTCCCATGCATAACTCAGTTGATCTGGTCTCGGATTACTCTCTCGCAGTAAACCTGGAATGTATCTCAAATAGTCTCGACGAATCGGTGCCTCGTGAATACTTGTGCATAGAACGCCAGGAATACCTTTCTGAAAACCATTTCTCATAACCCAATCCCCATTGCGTGATGCATAGGCATGCTTTTTCAGATGATAGTCGCACAAGATGACATCGCTGGGTTGAATTTGGTCAAGAAAACTCAATTCGCTACCATTATGAATGTCCCTGACCTGATGGGCAGTCAGCCCCATATCTTCAATTGCATATTCATAAGAACTCCTTGCTTCTGGATCATCATCGATGATCAGCACGCGTTCTATCTGTCGGTTCCCAATTGTTAGCATCTTTCGTTTCCAATGATGGGTAAGTGAATGATAATGACTGCACCTCCGTAAGGGCCATGCTCCATCGCATCAACAGATCCCCCTAAATCAAGTACCGCGTCACGAACGATGGTTAAACCCAAGCCCGTACCTTGCTTCCGTGTTGTTTGCCCCGGAAGCCAAATGTCAGATTTGCAAATTCCAATAATCCCCGGCCCGCTGTCACTAATCGACAGACACCAACTCCGATCCATAATCTGTGAGGAAATTTCAATAACGCGATCCTGCGTCCCTGCATCCTCAAATGCTGCAATACTATTATTTAGCAGGTTGGTTACGATTGACTCTACCGCAGCACGCTGTCCGCGAAGAAATGGCGAACCCGAGGCAAACTTCTTGATTACCGTGACATCTGCACCACGAAGAAAGGGACTGAAGATCTCCAACATCTTATTCAGAACATCGTGTAGATCCACTCGAGTATTACGACGTTTCTCATGGTCCAAAAGGCTTAAGGTTGCACTCCCTAAAACGGCAAGGCTATTCAGGGATCGTTTGACACCATTGATTGGTTTTTGGAATTGACTCAGAAAGAGTTCATCTGAAATTTTTTGGGAGCGACGTTCAATTGCAGCGATGCAATTCCGAATGATCTTGATAGGATTCGCATTGGACTCGTGGGCAAATGTTGCCGCAGTAATGCCGGCAGTGCTGAGTGTGCGATATAATTGGACCTCCTTCTGCAGCATATTCACCTCCCGGTCCCGGGAGGATTCGTACGACTTGAAGGCATCTTCAATAACAAACCGCATTTCTTGCGGTACATCAGCAATTGTACTCATAAAATCCTGTTGCGCCGTATCGGATTGCTTCGGAACTGTTTTTCGTGCTCTTTGTCTACGGTGCTCGGCTTCCTTAAGCCTACATTTTGCCATCCAGTCCATGGAATCACGTGCGAACGACCGCAAATCATAGAAGGCATGATTCTCAATGAATCCTGATCGGTCTGTCTTCTCTCTTAACTGATCTTGCTGGTCATGTACTACGACACGGCCAATGGATGTATTCGTCCCAGGACGCTCCTCAGGGCTTCTCACACGCCTGAGATTCATGCCGAGCCAATCATTATCTGGACCTCCGTATGGATTTACTCGCAAGTCATTGTAATAGATGTGAACTCCGCCGAATTCTGCAAGCCAATCACGAACTTCGCTGATCGTTGACCGCCGGGAAGAGAAGGTGTCTTTATTGAGAATAAAAACCCAGATGTCAAACTTGGCGGGCGGGCACTCATATATCTCTCGCCCTTTGGGGATTAGGTCACTATGCCGTGCCTCATAGAGAAGCTTACCCCGCCAATCAATAATTCTGGCAAAGGCTTCACCATTTTCGGTAACTTCTGCACTGAGATGAAATTCGGCATCATCAAAATATCGATTCTGGACCAGCACTTCAAGATCCTCAAACTCGGGAACGGACAGTACTGGATTGAATCCCTGTGGGATATCATCAAAAGGATCAGCAAGTAGGACGAGTTCGCGTGCGAGACGTTTTACCTCCATCCGGCTGCATGCAGAACGTAGATCGCTGATCCGAATCTCGGTCCCATGGGGGAGATTCGGATCAGAGAGTCTCGTCGTAATGTTCAGCGTAACATCTTCAGCAATTTGAGCATTGTCAAACTTGTCCCATTCAATGGGTAACTCGTGCAGGAGATTCTTCTCCTGCCGGGAAATTGTGGCAAGGAAAGTGTTCCGACCCATTCGCAGAGCAGCCAGTCGACCTAAACCCTTACTTCCGGCAGGGATCCGGCCGAGGCGAGTCTCAATTGCAGATTTCTTTGAAGATTGGCCCAAGACCAGCCAACTGTCGGTAATCTGACTGGATGTCATCCCGTCCCCATTGTCTCGGACAGTAATCTTGCCACCTGGCTGACTGACATCATGAAGTTCGATTCGGCATTCGGTTGCATCCGCATCGTAGGCATTTTTGGCAAGCTCCAATATGCCTTTGCTTAAAGTCGGGTTCAGTTCTTCACCAAGTCGCTTGACAATCCCGGTGGAAAACCTAAGATGTGAAGTTGTTGATTGTAAGTCACTCATGGCTTGTACCACCATGGCATTTCGGAAAGTGCTCTTGTCGTAAGATGCCTACATCGCAAGCGGGTATTCAGCCATCTATCCGTTTTCGGAGAGTTAAGCCTATGCATCAATTTACGACAAGTTTGAACAGTGCCATCTTTAGGAATCAATACCACTAAGTGGTTCTCAACTGCAACGGGTTTGTCTCCACTGATTAATGTAGCAATCGCCCGACGGCCATCATCAGGCCTAGAAGTTCTCTTTACACATACAAAAGGCGGTTCAAAGAGACGACCCGTAAATTGACGAGTAGTCTCTATCGCTGCCAGTTCGCCCCAAGATGGAAGTAAGCGGGCATTAATATAGGGGGCACAGGGGCCAGTTTCTGTGTGACGATGCGGTACAACTGGCCCCACATGAACGAAAAATCGCTTACCAATACCATAAGTAGCCTGATCAACTGGACGTTCGAAGCAATTCCTGTCAAGGCTCAAATTCTTCTTGAAATGAAAGAGGTAAACATCAATATCCGTCCATTCATCAAACAGGCCCAGAGGCTTCTCATGCAATACGGCCCCAAGAGCACGTATTGATTCACGCCAAGCCGTGTACCGGCTCCCTGAACGAAGGACATCGGGAAGAATTGCGATAACTCTTGCTCCTTCGGCAGCATCCCGGATGGCACGATCAACAAATAAAACTGCGGCATTAACACGACCTGATGCCCAATCACAATCGACCGGTGCTGGCGAATAACCAAATGGTGGATTCATGATGATTACATCCATACCTGACATGTTTGGAGGAGATGTAAGCGAATCACCAATCTTGATATCGGAAAATAGATCAGAGGGCAGACTTGGATCAAAGGGCGGATAAATTCCATGACGCTTGGCGGCAAGTAGAATAAGTCGTGCCTTCGTCAGGCGGATGAATTGTTCGGATATGTCAAATCCTGAAAGAAAATTCCCCCATTTCACAAGTGTTTCCTCAAGAGTAGATTGAAGGGGTAGTTTCCGTGCAATGGCCAAAAGAAGATCCCCTGCGCCGCACGCGGGATCACACACCTTTGGAATCCCTGTTTGACTGGTGGCCACTTTAGCCACCCTTTCTGCCAACCTAAAACCTGTGAAATATGCCCCCTGCCGCCTCAGATCTTTTCTCTGCACCCGGTCGCGAAGAACGCGGCCAGGCTCACCATCCAGACAGAGTTCAAGTCTTCTGTGCCATTCATCACCTTTGATGGGCCTGTGCAACTCAGTCAACTCAAGTACTGAATCTACATACTGAGAAAAGGGATCCGACTGATCACTAGCTGCCGGAACAGGAACTGTACCGTGTAGACTGGTATCAGTTTTGGGTAATTCTATGTTTCCAGTACACATGCTGCTATATCTGGGACATGGTACTCTGTTCCAGCAATCGTTCCACCCAGGCCAGCCGGATACGTCAAACGCAATGAAGACAATATCTCAGCAACAGCCCACGACTGGGGATGCTCCATTTTAATGGGATTACAGGGCGAACTGCAAGATTCTACAGATATGCTGATTTTGGGTTCGATGATGTCGTTTCCGTCTTCGGGCAAAACCTCCCGCAGAAAGATGTCCAGCCGGAAATCCATCCACGCAAGACGAAAACCTTGACATGCCAGATATCGGGCCAGTATTGTATATTGGGAAGAGCGATATAAAAGTATGGGAACCGCTGAATTTCCAATGCTTCGGCAGAACATGATCATGACCTGTTTCCTGATCCAGATCGTACGGGACACCACGGGTAACCCCGCTCCGATTAAACTATGTCCAGTGCGCAGCAAAAGCTGTCATAGCCCCAAAGTTATGGCTCAGAAACCAACCTAATTCAAAACCAGCGAAACGATGTCTCTACTTGGAGATGCCCTGTCATTCATCGGTGTAATCTTTCTGATTTTCCTGCTCATCGGTGCTTTCATTATCGTGATTTTTCTACTCCGAAAAGTCCTGATCAAGATGGTCTTCTGGTTTGCCATAAAGCTGGTGACCTATTTAGGGGATCGCATGATTGCCAAACTGCTTCCCCTTTTTGCGAAATGGATCAGCAGGAAATCTGGAATCACCATTAAGCCGGAGGAATACGAAAAACTGATTAACCATTTTGGAAAATGGGTCAGCAAAAAATACCGAGTGACGATTAAGCCTGGAGAACATGCGAAACTGGTTGCCTTCGTTGGAAAACGGATTGGCAGAAAAACATTCGGTGCTGGAAGTAAAATCATACGTGGAGCACAGGCAGCCACTGGTAAGGTGTCCGATGCTGGGACCGAAATCAAACGCACTGCACAGAACGCGGCAACGAAAGTGGCAGATGCAGGGAATGATGTTAAACGCACTGCACAAACCGCCGTGGATAAGGTAACAGATGCAGGAAACAAAATTGAGCGCGGTGCTCAATCAGTAATCAAAAAGGCGGCCCAAACAAGCTACGCTATCAAATACAGTGATCAATCAACAGACAATACTGTAACAGATAACGATAACAATGTTGAGCATGACACACAGGACGATTCGAATAAAGCATCCAGTAGGGGAGCAAACTCAAACGTAGTGCATTGTCCACCGCAAACAAGATGATGGATAAGAGAAACCAGAGTAAGAACTGAGCAAACAAACCCGTAGATGTGGAGGAGGAGATCAATGTTTGAAACATGACCTTAACAACAACGAACACAGGAATAGGTCAAACGCACCATACGGGCCCTGTACATCCAAAAAGATTGCCGGTAGACTATAAAGCCATACACAGTGCATTGATCGCTATATTAGTTGAATGAAAAATACAAGCCGAAAAATCAAACGCAGGGTTAAAGTAGCCGCTGCAAAGGTAAGCGATGCTGGAAACCAAGTCAAACACGGCACACAGGTGGCCGCAAACAAAGCATTAGATGTGGGAAACCAGGTCAGAAAAGGAGTGCAGGAAACTAAAAACAAGATGACCGACACAGGCAAGGAAGTCAAACTCACCGTTCAAACAGGAACGAAAAAAGTCGTTGATGCTGGAAGTCAAGTCAAACAAGGTGCACGAGCAGTGGCAGACAAGGCGGCAGATACGGGGAACCAAATCAAACAGGGAGCACAGGCAGTCACAGAAAAAGTGGCGGATGCGGGGGATGACCTCAAACGTGGGGCACAAGCTGCTGCAGATAAAGCTGTTGATTTGAGCAGTGAGGTCTCACGCACCCTTCAGACGACAACAGTAAAGGTTGCCGATGCTGGAGGAAAGATCGCCCGCAGTGCACAGGTAACTGCAATCAAAGTCATTGATGCCGGTCAGGAAAAACTTCTTGATATCAAGGTCTTTGCAGATCAGTATTGGACTAAATTCTCCAAAGAGGTCGGAGATGCATCCCAAAGATACACGGATATAGTAACGGATTCTCTGATTCAGGCAAATCATAAACTGAAGGAATCCACCGAAGTGATAGATCCAGACGGGGCCATACGTAAAGGGGCCCAAAAAGCAGCCGTAGCCGTTGGTACTGCGACAGTCACCGCCTATAACCAGATTTTAGCAGCATCCCCAGCTTTCGGCGAGCTGCCTCTGGCGCTTAAGGCAAAGTTTGCCGCCGCTGGCATGAGAGAAGTCTGGCGTACTATGCCAGCCGCTGAAAGTTTTTATGATTCATCTCTTCCTGGGGTTATCAAGAATTTTGGTAAAGACGCTGTAGTGGAATTCTTGGACGGCAAGCACGCCAGTCACATAAAATCAGTGAAACTTCGTCCTGATCTGGCAATGGAGAACAGCAACATTGTATGGGAGGCCGCCAAGTATAATCTTAGACGAGGCCATGCCGAGATGACCGGCCTTGAACTTGCCAGAGCAAATGCTTTAAACATCATAGATGCGGCGGGGATCGTAGCAGGACGAACTCTGCAGATTGCAGCGAAAGCCGGATGCGTCGGCATGGCACTGGAAGGTGTCGTGAGCTTGGGGGAGAACATGATTTATGTCTACGCCGGAGAGCGTTCTGTCAAAGAAGCCGCGGTTGATATGTCAAAGAATATGGCCAAAAAAGGGGTGCTCGCCGCGGTGAGTGGAGTCGTGGTCTCCGTGGCCATTGCATTCGGTGCCGGTCCAGCACTTTCTGCCATGGCTCCCGTCATGGTCACCATTGGAGGAACCGTTTTCCTGATTGGTGCTGTCAACCGGATTGCCGGCGCATACAATGAGGTTAAACCCGAGTTGGCGATTTCCGCACAATCATGACCTATTTTCCACCAAGCACTGCGCAGCGTGAAAAAATTGGATAGGCTTGCCCAGTTGAAACAACCACCCCTATCCAGAGTGCTGCCTTTGCGCAATTCCTGATGACATTTACAGTATGTCTAGACACATCTCCAGACCATATCATGACACAACACATCCTATGCTTTCACAGAGATTGCAGTTTCATAAATGTCCCTGTCAGCTTGGCTCATACCCAGCCGTAAAGCTGACTCGTGCCAATCTTCCAAAGCAAGCGCAACCTCGGCAACAATACTTTTCGCAACATCCGGTTTGAGTGCAAAATAGGGAGCTGCACGATACGCAAGTTCCAAATCAGCATCCGGGCCCTCCTCGGAGATCCATGTAGTCAACTCACGGGCTTTCTTGTACCTCGGTGTCGGGTTCAGGTCATATGCCGGCGACAAACGCCATTGGTTATTGCCCACATATAAAAAGCCGTGATTGCGAAGGTGATCATCCAGATTCCCGATCATGACACCGAATACAATCCGTCGCCAGAGCTCATGTAAATCGTTTGTCGGAGAACTGGAATACATTCGGATACATTCTGCAATGTCCGTGTAGGTTGCACGGTCACCATCCTGTAATCCCAGGAGGCTCATGGCAGACAGGAATGGGATGCGCTCTTCACCCATTCGATCAAACCTTTGGATGAGAGCAACGGGGAGACTCCCCACCATTTGAAGGCTACCTTTCGCAGCATTGATTCCGGCCCTGTCCGCAAGCACGAGGGCAAGGATTTCTCCATGCGGGATGCTGTAGTCATCATCCGGTTTGGGGAACTTCGCGATGGCCAGAGATCCCGTACGATCAATAACGGCTGACTTTGGACGGGCACCGCCAAGCGGAGAGCCTTCATTGAGCAAAAGCCGCAGATCTTCGGCCGATTCCGTATCTGTCTGAATCGCCATCGCAGCATTCAACAGAGCAGGAAGCGTGATCAGCGGGGGCACCGTACGCTGTCCAATGTTACGACTAAAATCAGACTCGCCATCACGCATAAATCGAAGAGCACCAACTCTGGTGTAGTCGTTTATTTCCAGCAAATAGTCAAGTTCGGAGAGCCTTCTATTATCGCCCGCCTTTCGAAATGCACGACGAAGCAGTTGCCGACCCCAGCGGTCCGGTGCACAGTCCCGGATTGCACCCGGTAGTGCAGTTTTTTCTGAAGTCCAATAATGTTGCTGTGCCGTCAGTTGCAAATTTGCAGGATCAAGTGCAAAGGCTTTATGATAGGATCGCCAGGAATCTGCATACTCAAACACTGAACTCTGGCGATGGATTTTTCCAAGATAGCGGAGGTGACCTGCAAGATGTGTCCTCCCGTCAAATTCCACATGAACTTCCACGATCTCATTCATGACCTTATCTTGATTTGACTTCCAGATCTGATGCGCTTTGGAAGCCGATCTTCGTCCAGATCTAAACCGAGCGTATCATTCGTGCGATCAGCAACCTGCCCGATGTGCCTGACCAGACCCAAAATCGCCAGCACCGAGAGATAGGCCCCCATTGAAACCGAAGGATCCCCCTTTTCTATCCGAGCAAGCGTGCTGCGACTCAAAAAAGCACGTTCAGCCATAGATACCGTTGAAATTCTGCGTTTCTTGCGTGCAACGGTGATGTCGGCACCTAGTTTTGCTAAAGCTTTTCGGGCGGCGACAGGGAGTGCTGAAGTTGAACGTGATTTCATTTTGCGTTTTTAACGAATCAAAATGTGATATAATGAATTATACATAAATCACTACGCCCTGTTTCCAGAATATAAATCGAACCACACATCAATCGCATCAAGGAAGCCCCCCGACCCATGCATTTTCATGCGATTCTGTAGATTCAGGATTGGTGAAACAAAGAGCATCTTGTCGTATCTCCCGCCATCCCCGCACGAAACATCTTCCCTCACATCCTGCATGATCTTTGAACAGACCGGAAATCCAGCGGGCTAATTCCTCCTCTATGATCGGACGAATGGCCCGATCGGTTCCCCGCAAGGAGTGTACCTAAGATGATTCTGAAGCATCAAAGAACCCTCCTCCCTGTCCCCGATATTCTGAACAAGAATTTGGACTCCCGGTTCTATTCCCCAAATCCATGCGTCCCTGATTGTTCTCGGCCAACCGGGGAGGATTACCCGAAGACTTGAGTAAACGCAACGGAAATCATGTATGAAGGGAGGGTCGCTACGCCAAGAAGATTGAGGTGCGAATTCCATTCACCAATCCGGCTGCATTGCTGCCTCGGTAACGACACACTGGAATCCTCACCTCCCTTTTTACATAATAGCCGTTGAAAAATGTTAGAAGGCCCAGGTCAGTCCGCAAATTTGATACATCCAATCAGAGAGTAGAAGACATCAGATCACCCAGTCTGTTTGATCCCTGTGAATCACCCCCTGAACTTCAGGAATTTCCAGTGATGCAGTATCACCGCTTCCAGACCGTTCGGGGATGCGCCGTGTGTGCGGCTTTTACCAGAATGCAATGGACCTCGGCACTTTTGGAATATCTGCCCCTAAACATCCCGTGACTCAATCAGAAACTCACAAACTGCGAAAGGCGTACCAACTCATCGCTGCCCGAACCAGTACAACCTTCACTTCCTTATGCCGGGGTAGTATCTTTTTTCAGGGCAGACACCACGGAGACTCCAAAGACGGTGACCAAAGACATTTTATCGGAGATTCCCGCGCCAAGGGATGGACAGCATGCATTTTTTATCATTGCTCCGCTGTGGCTGACTGCGTTCATCGTGAGCTGCCAGCTTTTTATTGTGGCCCCTCTTTTGCCAATCATTCAGGATCAACTCCTGAATCAGAACCCTCCAACCGATTTTGCGCTTGGCTTTCTGGGAACCGCCTACTCGGTGGCATTGGCTTTTTCTACACTCATTGTGGGTCCGATCTCAGATCGTGTAGGCCGGCGCAGGGTATTAATTGTGGGAACCGCCCTTATCGCCGCAGTACTGCTTCTGCATGGAGTCGCCGCTCACTATGAATCGCTCCTGATCATGCGTGCACTTGCAGGAATGGCAGCAGGCGTGTACAGCGGCAGCATGGTCGCATTTGTGGGGGACTACTTTCCCTATAAACGCCGCGGGTGGGCAACCGGATGGATTCTCACCGGCGTGGCATGCGGGCAGATTATCGGGATGCCGGCAGGGATTCTATTGGCAAATGCCTATGGATTTCATGCTCCGTTTATTGTCTTCGGCGGGCTGATGGCCTTAGCAAGCGCCATGGCCTGGCGGTATCTGCCGCAGCCGGATGTGAAGTATGATGAGGTGCCATTCTCCATTCCTGCTGTACTCAGAACCTATGGCAGACTTTTACAGAGTCCTGGACCGCGCGCAGGAGTTTTTATCTATTTCCTTCTCTTTGCAAGTCTCGGATTATTCCTGTTCTTTTTCCCAAAATGGCTGGAAGAGGATGTAGGGATTTCGGTGCAGCAACTGGCATTGCTGTTTGTGGTCGGGGGCATCGGGATTGTTGCAGGGACGACCTCAGGCGGAGTCCTCTCGGACCGCTTTGGCCGGAAACCGATTTTGATGTTTGCATGCCTGTCCCTGACCCTCATCCTCCCATTTGTGACGCTGTGGGTGCAGGGATTTACGGCTGCCGTTGTGGTCATTGCATTGATTCTAACCTTTGGCGCAATGCGTACCGGGCCGATCATGGCCCTGCTCACCGCCCTGACCGCACACACGCAGCGGGGGGCGATGATGGGATTAGCCGTCGCAGCAGGACAGTTTGGGCTAGGGATCGCAACAGGGTTCGCCGGATGGCTCTATGATCACCCAGGCTTTCTGTACAATATTCTATCCAGCACCCTTGTGACCGCACTCATGGCCTGGGTGGTCTGGCACCTCCTGCCGGAGCCTACAGAATCGTGAATGAGATCCCGGCCGCCAAAGACTGCTTCCGCTGGATATAAGGCGATAGGTCCCGATCAAAAAGTGCCGTATATTCCGCGTTGACCTGAAGCCATGAGTTCACTTTCATGGTCAGCAAAGTCTCCCAGATCGTGTCCGGAGATGCCTGATTGAAGGCAAGAAAAAGGGTTAATGTAGACTTCAGATCTACATTCGGGAAGATCGTACGATCAAAAATGAACAGTCCGGCAGTCCCCATCTGCCAGCGAAACACGGAATTCGAAGACACCTTGTAGCGACTGCGCAGGCTGTGAATCGTGACAATGGTCTGCTTCGCCGCAATCCCCAGGCGCAGATTAAGCCAGGATCTGGCCGGATAGTCCAGGCCAATGGATTCTGTGAGGGTTGCAGGAGACATAAACCCGGAGATTTGCAGAGCATCCAAACCACCGTCCGTCTCATTGTACTGATAGCCATCCGCAAACTGGGATCGAAGGTCTAACGTAATGGCCGGGCTTAATCGTCCAAAGATCGGGATTCCAGAAAAATTGAATGCACTCCGCAGGTGAATCAGATCATCGGACTTGCGCAGTTCGATTCCATCCTGTTTTACGACTCCGAACGCAAGGCGGACCTCGTGCTCCTGCTGATTTTCTCCAGATAATTTGGCGACCTGTGCATGGATGCCCGTCCCTAATGCGAGTGAACTCACGCCCCCGTCATGCCATCGCCGGAACCCAACCTGCGTGAAGGATACGGTTCCCCGTACCTCGGTCGTCCAGGTGGAGTCAGTCTGCGCAATCGTGGGCACAGCAGTTCCCAAAAGGGTCAATAACAAGATGAGTCGAAACACGAAACCTCTTCGCATGGTTAGTTGGCCATGCTGACACGAAGACGATTGCGAGCACGCTCCAGCGCCCTCTCTGCCCGGATTCGGTCAAAGTCTCCCGATGCCTTTTGAAGGCGCTCCAGCGCCCGCTGCTCCGCTTTCTGAGCGCGATCTGTGTCAATGTCTGATGCCGGTTCAGCGGTTTCTGCAAGGACCGTGACGATATTCCCGATCACCTCAATGAAGCCTCCGCTGGTGGCAAAGGATGCCTTTTCTGTATCCGCCAATGTAAGGACCAAAGGCCCCACCTCCAGAGAAGAAATCATCGGGGCATGATTATACATGATCTGAAAACTCCCGTCTGCCCCGGGAGCACGAAGCCCCTTCGCGTACCCCTGAAATACACGCTTGTCCGGCGCAACAATATCAACCCGAAGCAGTCGCTGATCACTACTCATGATGCTTCGGCAAGTTTGCGCTCTCCATCCTCAATGACTTCATCAATCGTCCCCTTGTAGGTAAAGGCGGATTCCGGCAAGTGATCCAACTCGCCGGACAGGATCATACGGAACCCTTTGATGGTATCCGCAATTCTGACGTATTTCCCTTTCGCGCCGGTAAACTGTTCTGCAACAAAGAAGGGCTGACTCATATACCGCTCTGCGCGACGGGCACGCTGAACGACGAGTTTATCTTCATCCGAAAGTTCATCCATGCCAAGGATGGCGATGATGTCCTGCAACTCTTTGTAGCGCTGTAACAACTGTTTGACCTCCTGCGCAGTAGTGTAATGCTCGTCGCCGACCACACGGGGTGTCAGGATCGTTGAGTTGGAATCCAGAGGGTCAATAGCCGGATAAAGTCCCAGAGATGCAATGCGACGGGACAGTACTGTGGTCGCATCCAGATGTGCAAATGCGGTGGCCGGTGCGGGGTCCGTGAGGTCATCCGCCGGCACATAAATTGCCTGTACCGAGGTAATGGATCCGCTCTTGGTGGAGGTAATCCGTTCCTGAAGTTCCCCCATCTCGGTGGCGAGAGTGGGCTGATAGCCCACCGCACTGGGCATCCGCCCCAGAAGGGCACTCACCTCGGAACCTGCCTGAGTAAACCGGAAGATATTGTCGACAAACAGCAGTACATCACGGCCTCCCAGGTCACGAAAATACTCTGCAATGGTCAAGCCGCTCAGGGCCACACGTGCACGTGCTCCGGGGGGCTCATTCATCTGGCCAAAGATCAGGCTGATACTGCTCTCCTTAATCTTGTCCATATCCACTTTGGAAAGATCCCAGTTGCCCTCTTCCAGCGCCTGTTGAAACTCCTCCCCGTACTGCATCACCCCGCTTTCAATCATTTCGCGGAGCAGATCATTCCCTTCACGGGTACGCTCACCGACTCCAGCAAAGACGGACAAGCCTTCATGCGCCTTCGCAATGTTGTTGATGAGTTCCATGATCAGAACGGTCTTACCAACCCCTGCCCCGCCGAACAGACCAATCTTACCACCGCGTGAGTACGGTTGAATGAGATCCACCACCTTGATCCCGGTCTCCAGCATCTCAACGCTGGTTGACAGGTCACTGAATGCGGGTGGTTCGCGGTGAATCGGCAGAGCGCCTTCCGCTTCAGGCTGTGGCAGCCCGTCAATTGCGCGACCAACTACATTAAACAGGCGCCCCCGAATATCCGGACCGGTCGGCATGGCGATGGGCTGACCGGTACTGTTGACGGGAACCCCTCGGGTCAGCCCGTCCGTTGAATCCATGGCAACCGCACGCACACGGTTTTCTCCTAGATGCTGCTGCACTTCAAGGATGAGCGCATCCTGATTTTCGCGTGTAATTTCCAGTGCGTCCAGAATATCAGGAACGTCACCGGCAGAAAACGCAACGTCAACGACAGGTCCGACCACCTGTACGACTTGCCCGGTTGAGGCCATATTATTAAGTGAGATTTTGTTGAACGGTAAAATTATGCAACCCTGCGACAGACATAACTTTCTGTGCCGAGTCCAATATGTTTCGTCATTCAGGTAAACCGTAGACTCGACTGACAGAACAGATCATCGCAGTAGTTTGCTGATTCAGAATGCGGTTTAACGAGGCTAAGCGAAAATGGCTTCATTTTTCCAAATTCACAGTTCAGTTCGTGAATCAGGGGAGAAAACATCTATATTAGCAGGATTGATGGAACCGAGACCCGTTCCCTTTATTCCATTTGATTCACCATACTTAAGTACTCATGATCACTCCGATGCGCTTTTTCAGCCTGCTCCTTCTCTTATGTCTCGCCTCTCTGCCGGCATATGGACAGGGGATCACCTCTATCACCGATAAAACTGCGGGCATGGATAAACGTGACGGATTTTTCCCGGTGTACTGGGATGAAACAAAGGGGGACATCTATCTGGAAATCCCTGCTCTGGAACAGGAATTTATTTACGTCACCTCTATGCCGGCGGGTTTAGGGTCCAATGATATCGGACTGGACCGGAGTCAACTGGGCAGTACACGGCTGGTCCGCTTTGAGCGCGTTGGACCTAAAATTCTGTTAGTCATGCCGAATCTGCGCTACCGTGCGGATTCAGAGTCAGCCACAGAGCGTGCATCGGTGCGCGAGGCCTTCGCCGAAGCGGTGCTCTGGGGATTTACGGCGGAAGCAGAGGAAGGCGGGCGTGTACTTGTGAAGGCGACCGACTTCGTCGTTCGGGATGCGAACGATATCGTTCGCAGACTCAGGGGTGCCCAACAGGGCAGTTTCAGTCTCGACAAAAGCCGCAGTGCTCCCGTTCCCGCAATGCTGAAAGCATTTCCGAGGAATACTGAGATGGAGGCGCGAATCACCTTCACCTCCGCATCCCCGGGCCGCTATGTGCGTGATGTCGCCGCGGACCCTTATTCGGTCACGCTGAGTGTGCGGCATTCCTTTGTCCTACTCCCTGATGATGGGTACACGCCGAGAGTTTTTCATCCCGGTGCCGGGTATGGCGCAATCAGTTATATGGATTATGCGGCTCCGATTGGGGAGGACATGAGGAAACGCTACATCCGGCGGCACCGCCTGATCAAACAGAACCCGGATTCGGTAATCAGTGATCCTGTTTCTCCGATCATCTACTATCTGGATCCCGGCACCCCCGAACCGGTCCGGGGGGCGCTTCTGGATGGTGCCCGATGGTGGACCGATGCCTTTGAGGCCGCCGGATTTTCCAATGCATTTCAGATTGAGATGCTGCCGGAGGGGGCGGATCCTATGGATGTGCGATACAATACGATTCAATGGGTTCACCGTGCGACCCGGGGATGGAGTTACGGCGCAAGCGTGACCGATCCGCGTACCGGTGAGATCATCAAAGGTCATGTATCCCTTGGCTCTCTTCGGGTGCGACAGGATTACCTGATTGCCGAGGGTCTCCTGGCTCCCTACGGTGATTCTCTGGCAGCGGAGGATCCGATGCTCTCCATGTCTCTGGCGCGGATCCGGCAGTTATCTGCCCATGAAGTCGGACACACACTGGGGATCAGTCACAATTTTGCCTCCTCGGTGAACGGCCGCGCCTCCGTCATGGATTATCCTGCCCCGTATGCTGTGCTGGATGTGAATGGAGAGATTGAACTGGAGGCGGCGTATGCGACCGGCATTGGGGAATGGGACAAAGTGGCGATTGCCTACGGGTACGCGCAGCCGTTACCCGGCGACAGCGAGGCGGCCTTGCTGGATGCGATCCTCCAGCAGGCGTGGGCGGATGGGCTGCATTATATCACGGATGCAGATGCCCGCCCTTTAGGTGCGGCACATCCACTTTCGAATCTCTGGGATAATGGTGATGATATCGTGGGGGCACTCCGTCACGAGATGGCAGTCCGCGAAGTGGCCATGGGCCGCTTTGGGGAGAATGTCATTCGCACCGGACAGCCACTGGCAACCATGGAAGAAGCATTGGTTCCGCTTTATCTGCGGCATCGCTATCAGATACAGGCGACCGCCAAATTACTCGGTGGGATGACCTATACCTACGCCATGCGCGGGGACGGGCAGGCACCGGTTGCCCCCGTTGAAGGTGCGGTTCAGGAAGATGCACTGGAAGCACTGTTGGAGGTGGTGATGGCGGAAGCACTTCGGGTTCCCGAAAGTATACGTCTGAATATCCCCCCGCGTCCGCCGGGATTTCCAATGCACCGGGAATTATTTTCACGGCATACCGGTCTGGCCTTTGATGCCTATACACCTGCGGCGGCGGTGGCGACCATGGTGTTCGGTCAAATCCTCAGCCCTGAACGTGCGGCACGCATGGCCTACCAGACCGACCATGATGACACCTTACCGGACTTCCATGAAGTGATGGAGGTGGTCAGTGATGCAACCTGGGGAGTGGATAGTTCGGAGGACCCCTACGAGGCGGAACTGCAGCGTGTGGTGCAGCTGGTCTGGATTGATGAACTGATTGGACTGGCTTCGAACCGTGAAGCAGCGCCTGCCGTCAGAGCCCTGGTGGAAGAGCGGCTGCGGGAGTTTGCAGAGTGGATTCCTGATGCAGGGATCCCCCAGAGCGACCGGGAAACCCGCTACCACCATCAGATGGTGCTTGCAGACATTGAGCGGTACCTCCTGCGGGAATACGAAGCCAGCGAGCGGGCGGTCCGCACCGCAATCCCGCCAGGGTCCCCCATTGGATCCGATATGCGCCGACAACTGCGCCATGCATTTCTTGAGTCCACCGCCACCGCGTGGTGCAGTCACTGAGCTTTATGTCATCTCCAAAGAATCCATCTACGCTCAAGGACGTTGCGACGCAGTACCTGCGTGATGCCGTTGGCAGGCAGGATGCCGAGTTTCGCGACGGCCAGTGGGAGAGTATTGCGCAGGCCGTAAGCGGGCACCGGGTTCTGGTCGTGCAGCGAACGGGCTGGGGGAAGACGATGGTCTATACGATTGCGACCCGACTCAGGCGGGAGGAAGGTGCGGGCCCGTCACTTATGATTTCTCCTCTTGTGGCCCTGATGCGCAATCAGGAACTCGCGGCAGAGAAGCTCAATCTGACGGCACGAAGAATGACTGCGGATAATTATGATGACTGGGCGGATATCTATGAAGAGCTGGAGTCGGATGATGTAGACATCCTGATGATCACGCCTGAGCGGCTGGCAAACGTAACGTTTTTCTCAAGGGTACTCTCGAAAATAAAACTTGGGATCGGGATGCTGATTATTGATGAAGCGCATTGTATCTCGGACTGGGGACATGACTTCCGGCCGGATTATCAGCGCATTCGAAGAATTCAGAAATTGATTCCTGAAGGGGCTGCGATTGTAGCCACGACTGCGACGGCCAATAACCGTGTTGTGGAGGATGTCCAGAAAGAACTGGGAGGAGACATTCCGGTAACCCGGGGAAGCCTGATCCGGCACAGCCTCGAACTTCATAACCTCAGATTAACGGATCCCCAGGTCAGGCTGGCCTGGATTGCCCAGGTGGTTCCACATTTACCGGGAAGCGGAATCATTTATGTTCTCACGCGAAAGGATGCAGACCTAGTTGCGGAATGGCTTAAATCTCAGAAGATTGATGCGCATGCCTACTATGGAAATGCGGGGGAGCGCGACAAATTAGAAAAGGCACTTTTAGCGAATGAACTGAAAGTTCTGGTTGCGACGATTGCTCTGGGGATGGGCTTTGATAAGAAGGATTTAGCGTTCGTGATCCACTATCAGCGCCCCGGATCGGTCGTTCATTATTATCAGCAGGTGGGGCGGGCGGGCCGAGGTGTTGAAAAAGCCTACGGATTCCTGATGTGGGGGAATGAAGATGAACAGATTGCGGACTACTTCCTGAGCAATGCATTTCCGCCTCAACATGAGATTAATCAGGTGCTCAAAGTACTTGAAGATGTTGAAGGTGGACTGACCGTTCCCGAAATCATGTTCCAGATTAACCTCAAAGGAAGCAGGATTGAAAAAATCCTGAAACTTGCGTCACTGGAATCCCCTGCACCGGTCATCTGGGAGATGGGAGCATGGGTTGCAACCGGAGAGGCAGAGGGATTTGAGATTTCTCAAGACAAGATTCGGCGATTACAGGAAATTCGCAATCGTGAAAAGGAGCAGATGCGCCAATACATGGATCATAAAGGATGTCTGATGGCATTTTTGCAGCGGGCACTGGATGATCAGACTGCCGGAAGATGTGGAAAATGTCGCAACTGTCAGGGAAAGATGAATCAATCGTATCAGCCTAGAGCGGAACTGGTTAGCGAAGCCAAACAGTTTATGGGGAAGCGCAAAATTTTCATCTATCCCAATCAGAAGTGGCCGGCCTCTAATCTCTCCGAGCATGAAATCCACGAATCGGAAACCATTAAACCGGAGTATCGGGCGAAATGGGGATTTGTTCTCTGCAGAGCTTTTGACGGCAATCTCGGGGATCGGATCCTGAGAGAGAGGCGATTTCGAGATCACTATTCTGACGAAATTGTAGCGGCATTTATTGCAATGATTAAAAAGCGGGTCTCAAAATTCCAGTATATCACGTATGTACCGCCGCATGAGGGTAAAAAACACATCCCACTTCTGGCGGAAGCGGTTGCAAATGAACTTGATCTGAATCTCATTACAACAGCCTCAAGGACGGGTATAGGGGGGCGGCAGAGTGCCCAAAAGAATCCGGTCCAGCGTGCCCGCAATGCGGCGGATGCATTTGTGATTGATTATGCAGTTGAAGCTCCAACGATTCTCATTGATGATCTGATCGTAAGCGGGTGGACCTTGACAACCTTGGCTGCACTGTTACGCTATGACGGCTGCCATGCGGTCCTGCCTGCAGCACTGGTCAAACGAACCCTGTCCGAGTAACATGATCTGGCCCCTGTCTGACGACACAAATACAGCGCTGCTCCTTTGTGCCTGGCTTGGGGGCGAAGATGTATATCTTCCTCTGGAGATTCAGGAATACAATACGCTTGAGCAGTGGCTCCTTCAGAATGGCTATCGGCCAGGGAATCTGATTCAGCCATCGTGCGCCGAAGCAGCCGCCCAGGCAACAGGCCTTGGCAGTGACCGCCTGACGGCATTGCTGGGTCGGAGTATTACCCTGGGATTTTATCTGGAAGAGTGGCAGCGTAAGGATTATTGGATCATTGGCAGGAGAGATGTACACTATCCGAAACGTATTTGTCAATTTCTTCAGGAATCTGCCCCTCCAGTGCTTTTCGGTATGGGAGACCGCCAACTGCTGGACCAAAGTGCAACGGCCGTAATCGGCCCGGATCAGGTGATGGAATCGTCAAATCAACACGCCCGGGAAATAGCCGAACTCTGTGTCCGGCATGATCGCACCATCATTGCAGCTGGGAAACAGACACTTTCGGCTGCAGTAGTCGAGTCGGGACTTCTTAGCGGAGGGTCCGTGATTTGGGTCATCCAGGGCCCGGTATTTGGAGAGTCGCTCCGGAAATTATTCCGCCGGGCAAAGGCGGCTGGAAAATTCCTGATGCTCTCAGGGCGAAGCCCCGCTGATAGGCGTCCGATCCCGCAGGAACCGGAGGTGGGACGTATTGCTGTGGCCCTTTGTGATTCGGTGATGTATGTGGATGGTACAGAACTCAGTGGAGATCGTTACTGCATGGAAGATGCTGTATACAGCGTACTGGAACAAAGAAACTGCTTCGTACGGTCTTTCGGTCAGGCTACCGCCGCTGCAGAGCGCCTGACTCACGGAGGTGCCAACCCATGGATTGAGGTGGAGATGGCAATTCATGAAGGATTGTTTGAAGATCGTGCAGAAATCATCCAGGGCGAATTACTGGAGGATGACCACCCGGATCATGAAATTGAACCCACCTATCTGGAAATTCCCGCCTCGTCCAAAGATCTGGACAGCATTGAGGAGGCAGAGGAAGAAGATTGTGAAATAGAGGAAAGGGCTATTTTTGAGGGGAAAGCGACTTCCGGTTCCGGGAAGCGTCAGCAGGGAGGAATTCAGCTGGACTTATTCGAGCAAATTCCTGCAGAGGATGGAGATGAAGCGAACACTGGATCCAGCGAAAAAGAGGGCGCAGACGATTCGGATAATTCCAGCAGGGAATCCTCAGGAGAGTATGGAATCCAGGGTAGTTTATTTTAATTGACTGAGTGTAGACATGGACGATGAACAACACATCGCACAGGCAAGGATCGTTGACCGTGCAAACGCAATTACATCAGATGTACCGTCTTGGTAGAAAATGACTGATTCCATCACAGATGATGCCTGCGCAATCCTGCTTCTTTGTGCATATCAGGGAGGCGAGGAGGAGTTTCGGCCGCTCGAAGGTGCAGAGTACAATCAGTTGGCTGCCGCTCTTTACCAATCTGGAAAACGGCCGCGGGATCTGCTTACCATGGAGTCCATACCCGAGGTTCCCCCGATCCGTTCGGATCGTCTTCGCTGGCTTTTAGGTCGCCGGATCAACCTTGGATTCAGTCTGGAGGAGTGGCAGCGAAAGGGGTATTGGGTTCTTGCCCGCAGTGATGAGGATTATCCCAAAGCAATCCGGGCGGGCATGCGGAATCATGCGCCACCCCTGCTTTTTGGAACTGGCAATCAAAGCCTGTTAACTTCCGGGGGGATGGCGATTTTCGGACCGGATACGATTCCCGATGGACGAATCAAGAAAGCCTGTGCAGCGGCAGCGGCAGCGGCGAAAGAAGGACGAACCGTGATTGCGGCGGGGCATCTGAAGATGGCCCGCCGGATTGTGGAGACCGTACACGAGCATTCGGGATGTGCAATTTGGGTACTACACGAGGGAGTACTGAAGCCGCGGCTTAAAAAATCTCACCGCAGGGCAATCCGCAGCAGTCAACTGGTCATGATCACTACACAGAGCCCCAAAGCTTCTCAAGAAACTGGTCAAACCGCAGTCGTCGGTTCACTGGCAGTGGGGTTTGCCGAGAACATCTTATATATTGACGGCTCCAATTCAAAAACGAGAGAGGACCGATTTGCAATCACTGCGTCGGCCATGAAGCGATTAGAGGACTCCCGCCTACTGTGTGGCCGCAAGATTTCTCCTGAGGGTGAGCGTCTCAAGGAGGCGGGCATCAAAGTGTGGGAAGACGAAAAGGCTGACACGAAAAGGAGGCGGGCCCGCAGAAAAAGTGCAGCGTCAAGGACGAAAGGAGGCAAGACCGGATCAGGGGTTCAGGGGGAACTGTTTTAAGTGATGGAAGCGGGGTTCGGGAAGAGTCTTTCAGGGGCATATGATCTGGGTTGTACTCACTTCCGACCCATGTTTGGGCGTTCATTCGCCGCAAAAAGAACTCTCCATGGCGTGTACGCCCCGGCTATCGTTGACTGCCTGCACGGTCTGGGATAAGATCTATCCGGTTTCCCGGTACCAAGCACTGAGACTTTCAAGATTTTGACTTACCCTGAGGTCTCAGGAAGATCTAACAGAATTGCGGGGAACTTTGGCTACGGAAATAGACTTCTGTTCCATGTTGCCGGGCGGTGATCACAATGCCTGTCTCCACCAATCCCCCACTGGCAAAAGAACTCTCTGGCATGACCTGATCCATAGTTGAGGATGGCGACCACTACCGCAAATAGTAGTACCCACCGAACCGTTCCTCTTAGAAATGACGGAAATTGATTCCAGTAGTAAACGAAAACAGAAACCCGTGAGACATTATTCCCCAGAATTGACCGTGCTCTCCGCCTAGATGTATAGCTGTGGATGGCACCTTTCAACCGGGCCAATTTTTCCTTGCTTGGCTGACTGTACTTGCTCACTTCTCTAAGAAAGATGTTTTTTTGCAAAGTCCTTGTAGTATAACCTAATCACATCATCTGGAATATGATTTTGCCCACTGAATAGACCAAAACTCTTAAGTCCTCGAGCACGACACCGATCCCATGGACCACCAACCTCGTGAGTCATGTCAATCAGTTGACCACCTCCAAAGCCTCTGTATACGTCGTATAACCAGTTCAAGTGGTCGGTCGAATCCTCGTTTTCTTCCATGAATCCGATAACATCTTGGCTAACCACATCATCATACAGAACTAAAAGATCATCACTGATATCTGGAGGATTTTTAATTTTCTCAAGCGTCACTGGAGAACGACCGAAGGGCTTCAGTAAGTTGTAGATTCCTACAACTACAGGTCCATACTGCCATGCCTGGATTTGCCGGGCAGTATTATTAAATAGAGGCAAGTCCTTTATCCCCAAAGTCCATCCATGGAGAATGTAAGCGAGTTTGTTAATTTGGAGCGGGGTGAGTCCGATCTGATTGTTTTCTTCCACCTTGTGGAGTAAAAAGGCTACCGTGAAAGATTCAGTAGCTATAGGGTCATACCACCGGCTATTTAGCGACATTTCCGGATTGTTGCGTTTGGTTTTTAAAGAATTGCCTGAGACAAAGTTAACAAAATTCCCCGATTGCGTGTTTCATGGAAATACAATCTCCCCCAAATCAAACGTATCACAGCAAAAATTTGCCCATTTGCTGTCAGCTAAACCGAGCCCGTCACTCCGCCCTGAAATGATCATGCCCCTCTGCCTTCAACTCCTCAAGTATCCCGTCTGTCCGATGGATCAGGACATCCGTTTCGGTAACGACTCCAATCGTGGTATAGGAGTCTGGAGCCATCTGTGTGAGAACTCCACAGGGAGCGGTAAACAACAGTTCATAGTCGTCTCCCCCGTTCAGTGCGTAGTCAACAGGGGTGCGGGATTTCGGGGCTCCGGCAAACAATTCTGGTGACACGGGGAGTTTGGATTCCCACAGAACGGCCCCGCAGCCGGATGCCGCACAGATATGATGCACCTCATTGGTGAGCCCGTCAGATATATCAATAAGAGCGGAGGGGCGCACCCCTTTCTTGGCCCACTCCTGTACCAGATCCAGCCGGGGGACCGGCATCAGATGACGGGTAGTCAAGACATCCCAGACCTTGTCTCCAAGCGTTTCCGGCTTTGTGTGACTGCGCAGCAGATCAAGTCCGGCTGCCGCATCCCCCAAATTTCCAGTGACACAGATATGGTCACCGGGGCCGGCTCCGTTTCGATGCACTAAGTCATGTTTGCCTGCCTCACCAATGACCGTGACGGAAAGCATCAGAACCGGCGAGCGCGTTGTATCGCCGCCGACAATCTGGACTCCGTATCTGGAAGCAGCGCTGGTGAGCCCATCATAGAGAGCGTCCAGATCTTCCATTGAAAATGACCCGGGTAATCCCAGTGCCATGGTCGCCAGTACAGGCCGGGCATTCATTGCGGCAATATCACTAAGATTTACGGCCATGGCTTTGTAGCCGATCTGATCCATCCTGTAGAAGTCAAAATCAAAATGGTAGCCCTCAATCAAAGCATCTGTTGTGATGACCTGTACCATGCCAGATTTCGGCTGGTAGACTGCGGCATCATCTCCGATCCCGGTAATAACAGGGAACCTGGTGCTGGACGAACTGATTGCGGCGAGGCGACGGATCAGGTTAAACTCTCCTGCGTCTTCAATGGGAGACATGACGGATTTTAGTATGAGTTAGTCAAATTGGGACCAATTTCCGGTTCTTCGTTGAGGGGGGATGCTACCCCGCTGGACGAGTGAATGAAACCCCGTCCAGTCAAATTGGATCGGAGCAGGATGCGTGATCTTTTCAAATTTTTCACCCATTAATGGATGGCAAAGCCCCCCGTTTATCACAGACAATGCAGGTTCAAGTCTACCGGGTGCCCGGCAGCAGAGACGTTAGGACGGCTACAGAAGGTCTGACCATAGACAGACGGATTTTCGGATACAGGATCTGTTCATCGGTCACGGAAACTCTGTATCCCCGGGTTCAAGTTTGACACTATCCTATCCTACGCAGTACGAAAATTTTGTGTCTTGTATAGTGAGTGTATATCAAATCACTATGTAAGATATGTTATTGCTGAGCGCAGGCCTGCAATTGGACAGCGAGTGATGAAACGTCAAACGAATGTGAAGTCCATGGGCACTCATGTATATAATTCCCGAAATTTTGTAGATTCAAGTTGTTGCTAATTCATCGGGACATGAGCATCTTACACCGGGAGATGAATGTGGAGGAGTTTAACAACGGATATTTCTATGTGTCTGATCTGCGCACTTTTGCCCGCGAACTCGGAATCACCGTCGGGAATTACCGAACACTGTTTTTTGGCATTTTCAGCACAGAAAACGGAAGTCTATGCTTGGCCAAGGGACTTCCCCGCATCTCTTCTTCTTTTTCTCTGGAACAAATTGCCCCCAAAATCATTCTCTGCCCTGACGGCAGTTGCCACTATACCTCAATGAGTGATTTCGTAGACCCAAATCTGGATATAGAAGACCGGGGCGAAGCCAAGTACTTTCACGGACGGACGGGAATATTAGATAGCTTCCAGCGCCGCCTGAAGTGGGCGGAGAAGGATCCCAAAAAAGGAACCACGTTTCTGATTCAGGCGGCACCCGGCGCAGGCAAGAGTGCGCTGCTTTATAAATGTGCAGAACTGGCAAAAAAAGCGAACTGGCAGGTCGCCCACATTGGACCTTCGGAACTCTGCGAGACCAATACACTGCTTCGCACGCTGGGGTTGGAAAAGGAGACTCAGACCAAAGCGATCACAACAAGCGTGGATGCGCACAGTAAGGGAGGATTTTTTGATGTAGTCAAGGCGGGGCTGGGCTTCTCCCGTTCCACCACAAAAGCCCATGCAGAGCGGAGCCCACTGGAGGTGCTGAAAGATGGAGAAGGGAAACTACTCCTGATCATGGACGAAGCACAGGACTTTGCGCGGGACTTCGCGCCATCGCCGAGCAAGGAACAACGTGATGCCCGCGCCCTGATTGATTCCGTCCACAATGGAAAAATTGCGGGGAGGCCTGTGATGCTGCTCACTGCCGGGTTGAGTGCCACGAAGCGAGCCTTCAAAGATCTGGGCGTGTCCAGATTTAAGGACAACTGCTATGTAGAGTTGGGCCCGCTGAAACCGGAAGCGGAGCGGGCAGTCATTCAGGATTGGCTACAACTAGAGGGTCGGGCGAAGGGGGATCCCACGCCCTGGATTGAGGCGATTATGCAGAAGACGCATGGCTGGCCGCAGCATGTAGCCGCCTATGCCGAGTCTGCTGCCATCCACCTGCGGGCAACGGGGCGGCAGATGACTCCAGAGAAATTGAAGGAGGTACTCGAAGTGGGGGAGATGAAACGAATAAAATTTTATAAATCCCGTGCGGACGGGCTTGACGAGGATCACCGTACGGCGATTGCCAGAGCCTTTGCAAGTGCACGTAAGGATCAAACACAGACCAGAAAAGCAATTATGGCATCTCTATTGCAGGATGTAGAGATGCAGGAGGCATCTGAAACCTTTGAACTAGCACTTGATAATGGGGTACTAGATAACCGGAATGGGCGCTATGCGATCCCGATTCCCTCTATGTTCGACTGGTTCATAGATAATTACTTCATTGATCGGGATCCGCCCGACACCATCCCTCCCAGCACGAATTCTCCACCTGATAGACCCTTAGATTGAACATCGAAGGAGTTTAATCTTGACCTTGTCCCTCCAACCGATTCTGACCATGAAATAGAGCGATAACTGCTCCTGTTCCCTGCGACCGTTGCCCCTTTCCCCATTGGACCGGCGGAATAAATTGTTTGGGGAATCATCCTCTGTCCTATCCGTCAGTCGCCACTATACCTCATAGGTGATTTCACAGACACAAACCTGGATATAGAAGACCGGGGCGAAGCAAAATACTTCCATGGTCAGAAGCGAATAGTGATTCGTTGCCAGCGGCGTGTAAAATGGACGGAGAATGATCCCAGAAAAGGAACCACCTTTCTGATTCAGATTGCGCCCGACGCGGCAAGGGTGCGCTGCTCCACCTCATTGCCCGTGCTCTCCCCTGATTAGAAACTTTTAAGTGGCCGCCCAGAATAAAGTTTATGCCGCTAGACAATCATGCAAATTTTGTGACTCCAAGTTTTTGCCTAGTCATCTGGACATGAGCGTCTTACACCTGGACATGAGTGTGGAAGAGTTTGACAACGGGTATTTCTATGTGTCTGACCTGCGCACTTTTGCCCGCGAACTCGGAATCGCCGTCGGGAATTACCGAAAATTTGAACTGGAAGAATTGATTCGGGAATATTTACGGACGGGAAAGGTACCGGATCGTAAACCTGTCCCTCCCCGCAAAACCGGCACAGTACGTGATGTACTGAAAGAAGAAACGGTAGTCACAAACTATGTCGGAGACAAGAAGACCAAGGCTTTTTTGTTGGAACTGGTTCACGCCGAAGCACCGGGCCTTCGTAACAAGTCAGGGCAATGGTACTGGCTCAATGATTGGAGGCGCAAGAGACAGGGAGCACGGGAATGCTTTACCTATCGTGAATTAGCCGGGCACCTGCGCATGCTGATGCAGACCCGAGGCCGTCTGCCTCAGATCCCCTCCGCACGAATGAACAACTTCATTACAGACTTCCGGGCGGATCCAGCAAACACAGGCATTCCAAGGGACGAAGTACTCAAAGCCTGGAATTGGTTAAAGGCACAGCCGGGCCCGAACACCCATCATGAATTTCGAAATCTGATCTCCTCCGAAGAATCATAGGGACAGGGTGAAACACATCTACACAATGACCGATTAAGCAGATAATTGAAGTCAGGACTATCAGAATTGGTCTTCAATGTTTTTGATTTCGTTTATGAGAATCAATTCAGAATCTGAATTTAATGCCTTAAAATGTTTCTTCCCGCATTTGAACTTTGCTTCTTCATTACCTCTAAGATCTGATTCTCGAATACTGCCCTTGCTCTCGGCAATAAAGAAGAATAATTTTTCTTGATCTCTGTCCATCCAACTCAGTACCCAATCAGGATTATAGGTGCCTAAGGGTGTGTCAATCTTGAACCAACTGGGAAGTTTAGAATAGAAAGTAACATTTGGAGATTGCTCAAACTGTTCTGTGAGTCTTGATTCGACTTTAGAATCACAGACTACAAACTCATAAGGAGACTTAGTACTTCTGACTGAACTGTCATCTAAGTATCTGAAGAGTTCTTCTTTTTCGAAAAGTTCTTGATTGAAGAACTGAGAATCACCTATTCTCTGATACTTGATTCCAGGGATGATATGCAAATGCATTTTATCTTTGATGATGTCTATGCAACTCTTAATAAAGCCCTGTGGATTCACTTTGAAATACTCCAGTGTGGTGCAATTAGTCAGTATTTCAACAATCGTCTTTCTGGTCAAGTGTGTTTCATTTTGGAGATATCCCACAATATCCGGCAAAAACATAATTTGACAATCTAGGATGGAGGTTTCCCTGCTGGCGGATTGATCATCAACTTCAACGCCCCCGGTATTCATTAAAATTTTGGATTTTGTGTAATGTATCTTCGGTCTCTGCGGTGGCAGTTTGTTGATGTCTTCAATACATGCCTGAATGAGTTCATTGGAGTCAAAATTAACAGAGAAGGTCGTTTTATATTTTACCCTTTTCCACAATTCATGAAAATCGGCATTGTCCAACATTCGTCTATTTAGGTTTACTTTCACTCTATAATCCTTATTTTTGATTTCTAATTTTCCAGCAGCATTTTTGAGTCTCTTAAGAACCTGTTTTTCAGTATAAATTTCCTTTGATATTTCCTCAGGAAGATTAACCATATTTTCTTTGAGATCAATTTTTAGTTTCTCCTGGATTATTCCCTCTTGGTCTATGTAGCGATAGTTAATCAAATGATGAAATACTCGGGTTGAACCCTCCTGTCCGAGATATAGCATATGGCTATTTTCATGTTTACCTACGACTATATCGGCAAACGTGCCTGGTTCAATAATACCGAATTTTATTCCAGTATCAGCCTCTATTTCTTCTTGGAGTTTTTGTGCAAACTCACGATATGACTCGGTTGCCATGACCGACAGTATATTTACTTCCTGGCTCAGAACCCGTTCTCCATTTTGATTGACACATAATCGGAGACCTCGACCAATCTGTTGCCGAGGGGTTATTGGAGATCCGCCAAGGTCACGCAGGGTACATATCTGGAACACATTAGGATTATCCCAGCCCTCCTTCAAGGCAGAATGAGAGAAGATGAACCGAAGTTTTGAATTAAAACTCAATAACGCCTCTTTGTCTCGCATGATTAAGCTATACGTATCCTCATCTGCTTTGGTTATTCTCTTGTTACTATCCTTATAGCACTCAAATTTTTCTTTTGGCCTATCTCTCTTACTACGCTTGTCGATAGAGAAGTATCCACTGTGAACCTCCGAAGCATCTAATTCATATGAGCATTGAAGTAGGTCTTTGTATTTTGGTTTCTGGATCAGTCTCGAGTACTCCTGTTCAAATATTTGAGCATATTCTCCGTTTTTGGGATTCCCGTCTTCGTCATATTGGCGATACCTAGCTACCTCATCAATAAAGAACAGACTAAGAACTTTGATTCCCTGTGGATTCAATCGCAACTCTTTGTCCAAGTGCTCTTCAATGGTACGGGAGATCATCGCAGTTTTTATCTGTGTCTCATTCACACCACCGATTGATTCATGCAACTTGATGATTTCCTCCCTGCTGGTAAAGTCAATGTACTGGTTCCCTTTAATTCCGTGAATGCTTTTGATGATGTAGCCAGCATATTCTGTACGTTTTGTCTTTTGCTCTAGATCATCATTCTTCCTAACTGAAATTTTTTTACGTTTTATTGCCCCCCTAACTAAAGAATCAACTTCTATTTGAGCGATAGGAGATCCATGGCTTGGTTTGATGTTCAGGAGCCTAATATACGGTTGATTGTTTGCTCCCTCTGTTTCTATTGAGCCCACTTCAATTTGCTTGACCAGTTTCTTCTCATAGGCATCAACTGCATTTAATTTATACATCAAATTTTTCTTTTCACGATGAGTCGCAGAATAGCGGATGATGGTAAATGGATTAAGATTTCTCACGGCCGTCTTTCCAAGATCGGTATTCATGGTCGTTTGTGGTTCGTCAACAAATACAATGGGATTAGTACTCTTGATCAAGTCCAGAGGCTTACAGCCCAAAGCATCATTGTATCGGTGGATGATGTTGGCCTTACTAAGTTTACTTGAATCCTTAAAACTCTTCCTGAATGCATCAATATTGATGACCATAATCTCCAATCCAGAATTAGTGGCATAAGATCGAACTTCATTGAGTTTACTACTATCATAGATAAAGAAACCGTATTGTACATTATTGTATAGTTCTTTGAAATGTGTCTGAGTTATCTGCAATGACTTGTAGACTCCCTCTTTAATGGGAATTGAGGGGACGACAATGATATGCTTAGAAAATCCATATCGCTGATATAGTTCCATAATTGTCCTCAGATATACATAGGTTTTTCCGGTTCCAGTTTCCATCTCTACAGTAAAATCCAAATGATCAATATCTATTTCATTTGATGAAGATACTTTCAACCCATTTCCAAGTTGAATTTTCTGTACATTCTGAAGAAGTGTATGTTCAGAAAGGACGAGACTGTTACCATATCCAATCCCATCAAAGGACGAATTCTGTCGTTCATATAAATATGGATACGTGACCAAGGACTTAGGAGCGTTAACAGTAAAGATGGCCTCGCATTTCTCTTGTCCCTGAAAAATGTCCACAATCGCATTCACCGCATCCAACTGGTGTTGAAGGAATGCATCAAATTGAAGTTTCATACTCAAATACTCCTCACTTCGTTAATTCCAAACCGCTTAAGGGTTAGTACAGAGTTGGTTTTTTCTACATCGGTAAGTCCGCAATCCTTGAATATCACCTTACATATGTCAAGGTTGTTCTTACCGTCCTCTTTCCACTTTCCGATACCCTCGGCAACCTTGCTGGAAATACTATCTCCTAGACAGACAAAGAGACATTCTGCCCCCCCCCCCCCATATATTTTATATACTTTTTGTCTTTCAATCAAACGCTGCTCAATGGATGATGTTAGATCTAAACCATACTTCAGTAAGATTTCATACAAAACATCTTCTTCATTACGATCAGGCTTAATACTGTTGACGGCATCAAATAGATTTGCTTCAAGATTTTCTGGGCTTCCATCCCAAGCATTGATATTTGAACTGTCCAATCGGAAGACCTTAAATCCAAGATCCATCGCTTCAGATTTTTCAGGATGTGATTCCCTGATTTGTTGGATTACTCTACGGATTCGTTCTCGGCCGATTTCAGCAATTGTTTTAAAACCTACTTTGAATGCTTTATCCTTTGGCAATACTTTTTCTGGTAATTGTACCATTACATATTTACAATTGCATCCATTTTCTATATTTAGATTCATAACAGCATGAGCACTCGTAGCGGAACCAGAAAAAAAATCAAGAACTATTTCATTTGAGCTAACATTACACCACTTAATTAATTGTTTAATCAATCTAATAGGCTTTGGTGTATCAAAATGGACACCACCCTCATTTAAGACATTTTTCATGTCATTATCAAAACCTTCCCATAAATCTCCGATAGCTACAGAACGTCTATATTCTGGCTTATAATCGTCAGTGACTCTAAGAGTTTGCTTAAATGAAGTTAATTGACGAATCTTCCCTTTACCGTTATTGGTTCTAAAAATTAAATAATTTTTAAATTTCACAATCTGACCTTTTAAAAGATCACTGTTGATTTCAGGCGGGATTTTTAAACTGAAATCAACATCTTGGTATATTTTATCAGAATATTTTTTGATAATTAATTCGTTGAAATATTTGTCGATTTCCATTAAAATCGCAATATTAGATAAAGATATTTTGAGTTTATATTGTTGGAAATATTGGGAAATATTATTATCAGACTTGATGTGTTCTACAAAACTCTTTTTCTTAAGATTTGCGTCAAGCATGCTCTTAAAATGAATGTCAAATCGTTCATTGGTAGGCATGTATAAGGGTTTAAAATTATTCGCTTTATTTGATTTAGAATACACAATAACATAGTCTTTAGTTTTTACTAGGGTGGTTTTTAGCCCTGTTGCACGGGTCCCAAAAACGCCATTAGCAGTTTCTACAACAATCTGTCCCAGAAAATTTATCTGCCCAAAAACATCATCCATTAACAATCTAAGATTGTGCACTTCATGGTCATCTATTGAAACAAAAATCACACCATCATCTTGCAAAAGATTCCGACCCAAGATTAATCTCGGATACATCATGTTTAGCCAATTTGAGTGATACCTTCCATCAGAATCTGAGTTGTTAGTTAATGATTTCCCCTCACTATCTAACTCGCCTGTAAATTCTTGATAATTTCTAAGATTATCTCTATAATCATCCTTGTAGACGAAATCGCTCCCAGTATTGTAAGGAGGATCAATGTAGATCATTTTGACCTTCTCAGCGTAACTTTTCTGAAGAAGTTTGAGCACCTCCAGGTTATCCCCTTCAATATATAGATTTTGGGTGGTCTCCCAGTCCAAGCTTTCTTCTTTAACCGGAATTAATGTGCCGGTAGATGGTTTATGTGCTTCCCTCCTTGCCTGAGTTTTCCCAGCCCAAGTGAAGCAATAGTATTCTTCACCGTGCTCCACTTCTTCCCCGAGAATTTCCTTGAGAACGCTGAAATCAATTTTGTCTTCGGTCACAATTTGGGGGAAGAGCACTTTTAGTTTTTCAATACTGTCCTGAACCAAATCCTTGCTTTGGCTCAACGGGTCATCAGACTGAATTCGTTTAATGCTCATTGAATGACGGTCTTGTTTAATCCAACTGTTACTTTCCATATTCAGACGGAAATGCTCGCTCAACTGACCAAAGATAAGCAATAACAGTCTTATTGCTATCGACATCCTCTCTGTTCAGGCCAGATTCATGGAACGCAGAGTTTGCCAAGTACGGCGGGGCGGGCAGCACCGGTAACGGATGGGATATTGGTTGGGATACCGTTTGCACTCTCATGAGCCAAGACCGCAAAGCAAAGGGCCTCTTTGCCGTCAGAATCCACTCCGTGCAGGTCGGATGTCTCCATAAGTACGGGAGTCCCTCCCTGTGCGAAATAATCTCCAAGCAGATCAATCAGCGTCCGGTTGTGGGCACCGCCGCCAGACAGGATAAGCCGGTCAAGCGAATGCGTTGGCTGTATAAATGACTCGTAGGCCTGCCAGATGGATGCAGCGGTTAAAGCAGTCGCCGTGGCAATCAGATCCTCCGATGACATCTGACCGGCATGATCCAGGAACCGCTGCAGGAATGCGTGACTGAGATATTCACGCCCCGTTGACTTGGGCGGGGCGGCAGAGAAATAAGGATCACACAATAATTCCGAAAGCAAGCGCTCATTCACGGTGCCGGATTTTGCAATACGTCCCCCTTCGTCAAAAGGTAGGTTCAGACACCGACGACACAGGGTATCCATAATCATGTTGCCGGGCCCCGTATCAAAACCACAGACCTGCTCAGTCCCGGCATTCGGAGGCAGAATCGTCAGATTTGCCACACCGCCAATATTGAGGCAGCCACGGGTTTCCGTATCGTGCGTAAAGATCACATAATCAAAGTACGGCACCAGAGGAGCCCCCTGCCCTCCACATGCCATATCGGCCATCCGAAAATCCCCCACCACCGGTACCCCCAATAATTGTGCAATCGTTGAGGGATCCCCAATCTGAAGTGTAGAAGAGATCTCTTTGCCGGCAACCATGACCTGATCGGGGAGATGGCGGATCGTCTGGCCGTGACATCCCACCAAATCAAGCTGATCCACCTTTTCTCCATGTGCCTCAACTGTATACCTCACCGTTTGAGCATATTCGTGTGCCAATCGTACATTCAACTGACTGAGTTCCACGACACTGATTGACTCCTGACTAGCAGCCCGCTTCAGAGCGTTTCGCAGCTCTTCCGTGAACGAATACGTTGCTCCGTACCAGTTCTTGATCGAAAGGCTTCGACCATGCCCCTCAAGCGTCGCAATTGCAACATCAATCCCATCCAGAGAGGTGCCGCTCATCACACCGGCGACACGACGACGATTTCCTTGGATGATCACTTGCCCGATCCCGACTGTGCCAGTTGGTCCATTTTTTCTGCTTCACCGAGCAGGCGCTCTTTTTCGTGTGGATTCTGTTCGCTGAGGGACCGGTAGACGGCCGCAGCTTCAGAGTATTTTTTCTGGGTGGACAGGATACGGGCAAACGTCTCGGTCACCGGATCATCGTCCGGAAATTCTTCCAGGGGTTCGTCATCATCAAGGACCACCTCAAAATTTGTCCGATCCGAAGAATAAAGCTGCTGAATCAGAGTTTGAATTTCATCGGTCTCTCCAAAAATTTCGTTCAGCCCGCTCTGCAAACGCTCTGTATGGGTGAAGACATTCACCCCGTCCGGCAGTTTCATCTTCCTTAGAATCCTGTCCTCAGAACTCAGCGAACTTGCAGTTTCCCAGACAGAGTTTGCACGGGTATGCTGGTTGCACACATCTAATGCATGCCCTAGGACGTAATTCGTCAATATATCTTCAGGATAATGAAGGCGCATTTCCCGGAGTTGCTCTATGGTCTGGGGTGCGCGGCCTTTATCAATCATTATTAAGGCATCAAAAAGGGTGAGTGTGTTCATAACGGCTGCGTGCGAAGTTCAAGAAGATTGTATCGGGTTACAAATATATACGACAGCGAAAATATCATCTGGAATCCTGCGGCCGCCCAGATCCCCTCCCACAGCAGAAAACAGAGCCCTGTAAGGGAATATACGGCCATCACGGTTTCAAATGTGATCACCAGTTTCGGCCTTCGAACACGATACTTCCCTTTTGTCTTTGGTGTCCGTTCAAAGGGGATATGGAATCGTCTGAGCGCATCCCAGACGGCTTTTGTATTGCTCACTGCAAGGCCCATAGATCCTGCCATGAAAACCGGGAAAAATCGCATACGACGCTTCCAGTCCGGATAGAGTTGACGCTGAGCAAACGTCTGTGCAAGAAAAAAACCCAGCAGACCGACCAGCCCGAAGCCCATAAGTCCAAAATAGGTTTCTCCAGGGCCGAATCCACGGGTCTGCCGGAATAGAAGAAGCGGGTGAAGCAGGGCGGCAAGAAACAGGCAGGGATACACCGCGTGCGCGGTCAGATGGATGGTTCCCTGAATCTTCGTTCTGAGCGGGACGGATGCCTGCCACAGCGGGCGAAGCAGTTTGCGGGCCGTCTCTGCAGTCCCTTTTGCCCAGCGGCTTTGCTGAACCCTCAACGCACTCAGGGTCTCCGGCAGTTCCGCAGGAGACTCCAGTTTATGGAGATATATAAACTTCCATCCCTTCAGCTGCGCCCTGTAACTCAAATCCAGATCCTCCGCCAGCGTGTCGCCTTGCCATCCCCCTGCTTCGGTGATACAGCGCCGCCTCCAGAGCCCCGCCGTTCCATTGAAATTAATAAAACAGCCCGAGGCGCTGCGTGCAACATGCTCAATGGCAAAATGCGTGTCAAGAGACCATGCCTGCACTTGAGTAAGTAGCGAGGAATGAGCATTTATGTGACCCCAGCGTGTCTGGATCATCCCCAGGTCATCTTCTTCCATGTAGGGTACCAGAGAAAGCAGAAAATCTTCCGGCGGGACAAAGTCTGCATCAAAAATTGCAATCAGGTCTCCGTCTGCTGACTTCAAACCATTCTCCAATGCCCCTGCTTTATAACCTTTACGGTTGGAGCGCTGGATATGAGAGATATTGAGCCCCTTTGCACGCCAGTCAGCAACCGCCTGACGGGAAATTCCAACGGTTTCGTCCGATGAATCGTCCAGAACCTGTATCTGTAACCGGTCACGGGGATATTGAATGGCTGCGCAGGCATCAATCACGCGCCTGGCGACCCCGGCTTCGTTATAAAACGGGATTTGGATGGTCACCCGCGGCAAGGAACCATTGCGATTCGGATTTGGCGGCGGAACGGGATCCGGCGTTCCATTGCGGGCAACCATGACTGCCATCCACAGCAGGTTAACCCCATAGAAGGCAAGCACAAGCATAGCGCCCGCATACAATACGGCAAGGCTGATCATTACCAGTCGGAGGTTGCCGCCGTGAAAAGATCATCTGCAATATTCTCAAGCGCAGCCAACGCAGCAGATTCTTCTGCCTCCAGCCCACCCTCCAGCGCATCATAATCGTCAAAGCCACTGAACGTCCGCTCCAACACATCCTCGTCTATCTGATTCGCATACTGGGCCGCAACCGAGATGGACACCCGGTTGTACTGAGCACGCTCCTGCCCGGTCACCGAAGTTGGCGCATTCACATACCGGGTAATCTGGGCGGTAAGCAAGAGATCGGCCTCCGTTTCATCTTCAACCAAACTCAGTCGTGTCTGCTGGACAAACCGCTCAATCATGAATTCCGTCAGAGACTCATCCAGAAGTGTGAGCGGACCGACACTTTGGTCTTCAGCAAGCGGGATGGCAATGGTGTTCAGGTGCGCAGGAATACTTACACCGCTGAAGCTGTAATAGGAACATCCCTGTAGAAAAAAGGCAATCCCAACCAGTAATACCAGATTAGCCCGGGTCTTCATCCAGTTCCTTAAGCTTACGATACAGGGTGCGGTAACTGATCCCGAGTGCCTTCGCAGATTCCTTACGGTTTCCGCCAAATTTCTCCATGGCCTTCATGATCAGCTTTCGTTCCGCCTCCTCAATAGTTGGCAGCGGCTCGTCCTCCGGTTCCTCTTCCACTTCGTACGCCACCCCATCCAGGTTCTTCTCCGTCTTGGGTTCAGGAAGCATCGGCAAGGCAGGGCGTTGAACCTGCACCTCCTCGGCATACTGTGGACCCGGCTTACTGCCGGGAAGATGTTCACGAAATACCTGACCTACATCTTTGCGCAGATCCTGAATATCCTGACGAATTTCCAGTAATGCCCGGTAGATCACTTTCAATTCGGGGGAAGACTCACTGCCGGTTGGGGTCTCCCCATTTACCCGCATGATCGAAGTTGAGGGACGGTTGGCAGTGATGCCGCGCAAAAAAGGACGGATATCATCTGCATCCACATCGGCACCACGGTGCAGGACAACGACCTGATCGGCCACATTCCGCAGTTCCCGTACATTTCCAGGCCACGAATATGACTCAAGAAGCTCGTAGGCGGCCGCCGACAATACGCGGCGGGGAGATTGATATTTCTGACTGGATGAATACAGGAACGCATCAAAGATCGGCCGGATGTCTTCCTTGCGCTCACGCAGTGGAGGGATGTGAATGATCACGGTGCTCAGGCGGTAGTAGAGGTCTTCCCGAAACCGGCCATCGGTTACTTCACTGCCCAGATTCTTGTTCGTTGCTGCCACAACACGTGCATCCGTACGCTGAATGGTCGTAGATCCAACGCGGTTAAACGTGCCGGACTCCAGCACGCGAAGCAGTCGCACCTGGGTCGGCTGCGGCATTTCGCCAATTTCATCCAGAAAGATCGTCCCGCCGTCTGCCTCCTCAAAGAGGCCGCGCCGGCGCTCAGTAGCCCCCGTGTAGGCTCCTTTCTCTGCACCGAAGAGTTCAGACTCAATCAATCCCTCGGGGATTGCCCCCGTGTTAATGACCTTAAGTGCTTTATGCCGGCGCAGGGACAATTCGTGGATCGCCTGTGCAATCAGTTCCTTGCCAACGCCGCTCTCCCCCTCAATCAGGACAGAGATGTCCGTCCGTGCAACCTGACGGACCCGGTCGATGACATGGTGAATCCCAGGGGATTCCCCAATGATTCCAAATCGGTCTTGTACGGTTTTTCGATCCATAGACTAGGGATTCCTTGCTCACTCAACCAGAGAGAACCTCGCCAAAGAGAGTCGCGGAGGTGCACCCTTTGATCTTCACATTCGCGTACATTCCGGCCTGAAGCGTGCCTTGATCAAAGATGACCATCTTGTTTGTATCGGTACGACCGCACAGTTGTTCGGGATTGCGCTTACTGGCACCTTCCACCAGTACGGTATGCGTGTGTCCGATTTCCATTTCGTTTCTTCGGCGGGAAATTGAATTCTGAAGAGTGATGATTTCACTTAAACGGCGTTTTTTGGTCTCTTCAGAAATGTCGTCGGTGTACTTGCGTGCTGCATACGTATCCGGGCGCTCCGAGTACATAAACATGAAAGCATGGTCATACTGAATCTCCTCCATCAGGGAGAGGGTATCCTGATGCTCTGCTTCGGTCTCCCCGCAAAAGCCCGCAATAATATCGGTGGAGAGTGACACATCCGGGCAGATTCTGCGTGCGTGTTCAATGAGTGCACGATACTCTTCAGCAGAATAGCCCCGGCGCATACGATGCAGAACCTCCGAATTGCCATGCTGCACCGGGAGATGGATAAAATTGCACACATTCGGGCGCTCTTTGTGGACTTCCAAGAGCGCTTCGGAGCAGTCTTTTGGATGACTGGTAGAATAGCGGATACGCAGCTGCGGAGAAAGCAGACTGACCCGATAGACCAGGGTGGCAAAATCTACGGGGCCATCCCTGTACGAGTTCACATTCTGCCCCAGCAGGGTCACTTCCCTATACCCGGCATCCAGAAGTTCCTGACATTCCTGAACGATCGTGGCCGCATTCCGGCTGCGCTCACGCCCGCGTGTGAAGGGAACCACGCAGAATGCGCACATATTATCGCATCCCCGCATGATGGAGACAAATGCACTGACCCCGTTAGAGTCGTATCGCACTGGCGCAATGTCCGCATACGTCTCTTCGCGGGACAACTGAACATTGACCGCGCTCTGCCCCGTTTCCTCCACCTGACGCAGCAGGCGGGGCAGATCCCGGTAGGCATCCGGCCCGATGACGATATCAACCAGACGCTCCTGTTCCAGAAGCCTGTGACGCAGGCGTTCCGCCATACAGCCGAGGACTCCGATCTTCAGATCAGGATTACGCTTTCGTTTGCGTGCACGAAAAAATTCAAGGCGCCGCCGGACCCGCTGCTCCGCATTCTCCCGGATTGCGCATGTATTCAGAAGTACAACATCTGCCTGGAGAGGATCATGCGTGAGTCCGTACCCCGCGCTGCGCAGGACGGACGCGACGATTTCGGAGTCAGACACATTCATCTGGCATCCGTAGGTCTCCAGATACACAAACGAACTGCCTTCGGATTCCGATTGCGGCAGTTTGATTGCGTCCAGATCTTCAAGTATGGGCAGACTTTTTTGCACGATTTTTCAGGAAAATGATTCAACGGACAGCAGAAAACGCACAAATACCCGTTTTTGTTCTTCAAAGCTCTTGTTCCGCATAGATTCAAGTCGTAAATTGGGTTTTCAATCCCGATCAACCCTGTTCAAATGAAACGCATTCTTTTTACCGCAGCAGCAATTTTTCTTCCTTTTGCCGTGACGGCGCAGCCGGATCCGGCGGTGCCGGATGGTGAGAATCTGATGGTGCCGGAATTCTGGCAGGTACGCCTTGACCGGCCAAACCCGGAAGCCGTCATTGGTTCGGAGGCGGATTCGGTGGACATTTACTTTGTAAACATGACACCGGGTTGGCACATCACCACCGGCCCTGCAGCCATCTTTTATCATCCCGAAATGATGACAGAGGGAAACTATACACTGGAGAGTACGATCCATCTGTTTGATCCAGGGGAGCGCCGTGAGGCGTATGGCGTGTTTATGGGCGGTCAGAATCTGGACAGCGAAGAAATCATGTACGACTACTTCCTTCTCCGCAACACCGGAGAATTCCTGCTCAAGCGCCGCAGCGGAGCAGAAACCTCGCTGATTCAAGACTGGACGGCCAGTGATGCTGTAAACACTTTTGGGCCGGATACCGAGAGCTCGGTGGAGAACCACCTGAAAGTTGATGTTCAGGAAGAGACCGTCACCTTCTCGGTCAATGGCACCGAAGTGGCAAGTGTTTCCCGTGACCAGGTGATGACCGGGGGCTCTGCCGGACTTCGGATCAACCATGCACTGAATGTACATGTCAGCGACCTCAGGGTAACCCCTCACGAATAAGGGCCGATCACCTGGACTGGAATCGGTAAATCCCTGGAAATGACTTCAGGTGTGCCGGCGGGCGCAGTTGGCCATGGCACATCCCCAGGCCGTCATCGTCACGAAGGGGATGACCGGGGAGATGGCCGAGCACACACTGAGCGGCCAGAGAATCCAGACCTGGAAAGATTGACTCCCCGTCTGCTTGCTCCCTCCTCAACTGGATCCATGAAAATTCCGGGCATGCGCTGGATCAGCCGCTGATGAGGTGAGCATTGTTCAGCCCGAACTGGATACACACCAGCACAAGAAATACTCTGTTGTTTAGCGATTGCAGGTTCAGCCGATTCGTCTTGCTGAAAATAAAGCTCATCAGAAAATGAAAAATCAAAAAAGATGCCAGAATGTTGGAGGTTACCGAACGGAGAACATTTCCCTTGAGTAACTGCTCAAAAGAATGTGTGATGCCGCAAAAACTACACTTGAGATGCAAAATCTCGTCAAACAGACAAATATGCGGGATATACGATCCCTGCAGAGTGATATAAGCGAACAGGACACCTAAGATCACCAGAGGCTGGTAGGGGCTCCCCAATTTTTGTATTCGTTGCAACTTCAATGTTCCCGGATTTGAAGTGTATGGTGTCATTCTGCGGTCTCATCCCGTCAAAAAATGGACATTCCCTCTGCAAAGGAAGGATCCATCAGAAAAGCGGACCCAGCAGGTATCCACGGATCTGAGCAGAGGGCAATACTTTCTACTCAACCTGCCGATACCTGCGTCTGGAGGGTATCCCCGAAATTAACCTAATTCCTGCGGTTCCCCAGGCGCTGTTTCTGAATGCATCCCGCTCTACCATGAATAACCACATGAAAGACAGCGGGTCGGCTGTCTGTCAGCAAGAAGCGCTAACAACCCTATTGGGAAAAAGCAAATTGCGACCAGTACCTGCCACGCATGGTACCCTCCTCTCTCAGTCAGTGTGTTGCATTTTGGACACGATATTTTTGGCATTTTGGATCATAATTGGTTTTGACAACGGTAAAGAGGGGAAACCCGAAAAGTATTTTTTTGTTTCGGTATCCATCGGGATACAAATGCTGGAGAACCAGATCCTTTCCTGCATCAATCAGACCGAAAACGATTGCCGGGGCATCACAGTCTCCGGCATGAACGCCTCCCGCTTTGCAATTACAACAATTTTCATGTACGGATCGCAGTCACCCCAGTCTGCACGGGACAGATAAAATCCTGTTTAAAATAACGGCACCTTTTACGGTGTCATCGAATTCTTACGCTAGTGAAACAGGATAGATACCGCCCCGCCCGGTTGACGATGACGAAGAAATTGGGATCAGACGGTGCTGGCCTCTCCTGCGGATCCTGACATCAGGGTGGTCGGCAGGCAGTCATCTGACGTGCTACGTACTTGGCCAGTATGTCAAATTCCACATTACAATGCATCCCGGTCTGCCAGACGTTTACATTGGTGTGCTGATAGGTGTGTGGAATAATGGCGACAGAAATGTACGATTCGTGAAGGTCTGCAATGGTCAGACTGATCCCGTCCAGAGCAATGGATCCACGCGGAACAATGAGCCCGGAATACCCATCAGGGACCTGGAACTTATAGATTCGTTTCCCTTCCTGCGTGGATGCGTCTGTGATTGCGCATACGGTATCAACATGCCCCTGAACCAGATGTCCATCCAGTCGGGATTCTGGAAGCAGTGCCCGCTCCAGATTAACCGGAGCATCCATAGGCAGTTTGCCCAGGGTGGTTTTTGAAATGGTTTCGGGCACGGCCATGACCGTAAAGGTGTCGGGACCGCGCCCGGTCAGGCTTAAACAGACCCCGTTTACGGCAATACTCTGTCCCATAGACAGTTCAGAGGACAAAGCAGCGTGGATTACGAGTTCCTGCCCATAGGGAGTTGTTCTCCTGTCGGCTAGTCGGCCAACCTGCTCTACAAGACCGGTGAACATATTTGAGAATATCTGTCAACTGTTAAAATGATGCCCCGCCCTGCAAGGGTCCCCCGAACCTATAAAACACCCCAAGAGACGAAAGAGATTCAAGACTTTTCCCTGCATTGATTATCGCTTAAGTCTGGATCAGATGTTTGTACCCGGTAAAGAGTTGGTCGTCTTCAACCGATTCCCAGAGGCATTCTCCAAATACTTTACTCTGCCTCAATGTGTGAATGCCCAGATCTCCAATGCTTTGCAGCCCCTTGCCGATAAGTTTGGGTGCAATAAAGAGTCGGAGCCGGTCCACAAGATCCTGCTTCAGCAGTGCCGAAGCAAGCCTAGGCCCTGCCTCCACGAGGAGGGACTGAATGTTCAAATCGCTTCCGAGCAGACGGATCAGTTTCGGAAGTGCGACATGTCCATCTTCTGTTTGCACCGTAATCAGACGGCCGCCTCTATTCTGGAACTGGCCGGCATAACCGGGGCGTGCGTTTTGTGCGACGACTGCAATCGTCCTAGTGACCCATTCATCCGTGAATACCTTTAGCGTGCGGGGGAGTCGCCCCTGCCCGTCAAGCACAATTCGCCATGGCTGCGTTCCAGATACATGCCGGACGGTCAGACCTGGGTTATCGGCCTGTGCCGTACCTGAACCAATCAGAACTGCATCGTTTTCCCTGCGCCAGATATGAACCAGTTTTCGCGCCGCTTTACCGGTAATCCACTGACTCTCCCCTGTTGCAGTTGCAATACAGCCATCCAGAGTCTGGGCAATTTTGAGTGTGACGAACGGGGCCTGTCTGAGATGCCGGTGCGCAAAGGCTTCGTTAAACCGGAAGCACTCTGCCTTCAGCACATCGGTCATGACCGAGATATTTGCAGATCTCAGTTGATCAATGCCGCCTGCTGCGGTCGGGTTTGGGTCGCGCATCCCAATGATGACACGGGCAATTCCGGCATTCAGAATATTGCGGGTGCAGGGAGGGGTGCGTCCCTGATGGTTGCAGGGCTCAAGATTCACGACCAGGGTTGCCCCGTGGAGTGCATCCGATCCATGCCGTGACCGCACTTGATTCATGGCCTCTGTCTCCGCGTGGGGACCACCAGCGTGTTTATGCCAGCCCTCCCCAAGAAGTGTGCCTTGCGGACTTAGAATGACGCAGCCTACACGTGGATTGGGACTGGTTGCACTGTCCGCATTTGCTGCCAGACAAAGGCAGCGCTCCATCCAGTGTATCGCTGACTTGGGGGACATGGAATGGTTGGGTTCTGATCTGGATTCAAACACTAGTCGGGAAATCATCCCTTGATGTTAC
>JAJECV010000005.1 GCA_022821875.1 Rhodothermales bacterium | reverse complement strand
GGGGCCCGCTACAGCGCGACGATCACGCCGGACGGGGGGGCGAATGTGGTGGTGAGTGTGGCGGCGGAAGTGGCGAGCGATGGCGTGAACCTGGCCCCCGAGGCCCCGGTGTCGGAAACGGCGGTCTGGGATGCGGACGCTAATGGAATCACAGTTAGTCCCAGTTCAGCGAAGATGTCGGAAGGGGGAACACTGGATATAGATGTGAAGCTTACTTCGGAGCCAACGGGTACTGTGTTGGTGATGATTGGCGATGATGGAGACAGTGACCTCAACTGGTCGGGCAGTGCCTTGACGGGCAATGATCTGACTTTTAGGTCCACGAACTGGGATGTGCCGCAGACGGTGACCTTGACGGCCGCCGAGGATGACAGCGATATTGCTGACGAAACGGAGACGCTGACCTTCGCCGCCTCCGGCACGCCGGAATACACCGGCGTATCCACGGATGTAGAGGTGACGATTCTGGACAATGACCGTGCGATCACGGTTGTACCGGACGCAGTGACCATAGATGAGGGGACAACGGCGGCGGATGCGTTTGCGGTATCTTTGACCGCCGCACCGGCGGGGGATGTGACGGTCACCTTGAGTGATGACGGCGACAGCGATCTCAGTTGGTCGGGTACTACGCTGACGTTTACGTCCACAGACTATAATGTGGCGCAGCGAGTGACCTTAACGGCCGCGGAGGATGACGGCGATTATGCAAATGATGTGGAAATCCTAACCCTTGCGGCTTCGGGTGCAGAATATGAGGGAGATACGGAATCGGTGCAGGTGACGATCACGGATAATGATGTAAGCGGGATCGGGATCACGGTCACGCCCAGTCCAGTGACAATGGACGAAGGGGGGACCCAGGATGTGCAGGTGGTGCTGGATTCCGCGCCGACGGGGGATGTGACGGTTACGATCCGTGATGACGGAGACAGTGACCTCAACTGGTCGGGCAGTGCCTTGACGGGCAATGATCTGACTTTTACGTCCACGAACTGGGATGCGCCGCAAACGGTGACCTTAACGGCCGCCGAGGATAACAGCGATATTGCCGACGACACGGAGACGCTGATCTTTGCCGCTTCCGGTGCGCCGGAATACACCGGTGTCTCCACCGATGTAGATGTGACGATTCTTGACAATGACCGCGCCATCACAGTTGTGCCGGATGCGGTGACCATAGATGAGGGGGCAACGGTCACAGATGCATTTGCGGTGTCTCTGACGGCCGCACCGGCGGGCGATGTGACGATCACACTTGGTGATGACGGCGACAGTGATCTCAGCTGGTCGGGCACCACTTTGGCAGGGGGGAATACACTGACATTTACATCCACAAATTACAGTACTGCCCAGCGGGTGACGTTGACGGCCGCGGAAGATGACGGCGAGTATACGAATGATGTGGAAATCCTGACCCTTGCGGCTTCGGGCGCAGAGTATGACGGGGATGGTGAATCGGTTCAGGTAACGATTACCGATAATGATGTGAGCGGGATCGGGATTACGGTTACGCCCCGTCTGGTAACGATGGACGAAGGGGATGCGCGGGATGTGCAGGTGGTACTGGATGCCGCACCGACGGGGGATGTGACGGTTACGATCCGTGATGACGGAGACAGTGACCTCAACTGGTCGGGCAGTGCCTTGACGGGCAATGATCTGACTTTTACATCCACGAACTGGGATGCGCCGCAAACGGTAACCTTAACGGCCGCCGAGGATGACAGCGATATTGCTGACGAAACAGAGATCTTGACTTTTGCGGCCTCCGGCACACCGGAATACACCGGCATTTCCACCGATGTAGAGGTGACGATTCTGGACAATGACCGTACGATCACGGTTGTACCGGACGCAGTGACCATAGATGAGGGGACAACGGCGGCGGATGCATTTGCGGTGTCACTGACCGCCGCACCGGCGGGCGATGTGACGATCATACTGAGTGATGACGGGGACAGTGACCTGAGTTGGTCCGGTACCACGCTGACGTTTACATCCATAAACTATAATGTGGTGCAGCGGGTGACGCTGACGGCTGCCGAAGATGATGGCGATTATGTGAATGATGTGGAAATCCTGACTCTTGCGGCTTCGGGTGCAGAGTATGAGGGGGACACGGAATCGGTGCAGGTGACGATCACGGATAATGATGTAAGCGGGATCGGGATCACGGTTGCGCCGAGTCCGGTGACGGTGAATGAAGGAGGGACCCAGGATGTGCAAGTGGTGCTGGATGTCGCACCGACGGGCACTGTGACCGTAACCATTACCGGTGATGCAGGGACAGATCTAAGCCTGTCCGGCAGTGCGTTGACAGGCAATACATTCACCTTTACGCCATCCAATTATGCTGACGCGCAGACGGTGATCTTGACGGCCGCGGAGGATGACCGCGATATTGCGAATGATACGGAGACCTTGATGTTTGCCGCCTCCGGCACATCGGAATACACCGGTGTATCCACAGAGCTGGAGGTGACGATCCTGGACAATGATGGAACGATTGGGATATCGCCTTCGGCGGTCACGATGCAGGAGGGTGCTTCGGCGACCTTTGATGTGACCCTAAGCGATGCGCCGTCAGGGAATGTGACGGTCAGGATCAGCGGCCATGAGGGGACGGATCTGGCCGGTACACCCCCCGATCCACTGGCATTGACCTTTACGGCAGCAAATTACAATGTGGCCCAGCGGGTGACGCTGACGGCCGCGGAGGATGACAGCGATTATGTGAATGATGTGGAGACGCTGATTTTAACGGCTTCCGGGGCGGAATATGACGGGAAGCAGGCCGAGGTACGGGTGACCATTGAGGATAATGATGCGGATGTGCCGACGGTGCGTCTCTCCGTGGATCCCAACCCGGTTCAGGAGGGGGAGTCCCTGGTCGTAAAGGTTACACTTTCGGAAGCGCTCACGGAAACCATAGATATTCCGATCCGTCTCACTCGCGGCACCGCCGAGCGCAATGACTACGGCAGACTGGATGCCATTCAGGTTATTTCCGGCAGCACGGAGGGCAGCGGGATTCTGACCACGAACGAAGACGATTCCAATAAGGATGATGAGACGTTTTGGGTGGCTCTGGACGCATTGCCGGAGGGAGTCCGGAACGGAGTTCCGAGCAGCGTACTGGTGACGATCATTGATGATGATGTGGATGCATTGGTGGCGGACGGGGCGGTGACCGTTCCCGAGGGGGGAACGGCGACGTTTGAGGTGGCATTAAGTGATCGTCCGTCAGAGGAGGTGATGGTCCGGGTGACGGGATATGCAGATACGGATCTGGAATCGGTGCCGCCGGATCCGCTGACCTTAACCTTTACGCCGTCCAACTTCCGTACGGCACAGGCCATTACGCTGACCGCCTCGGAGGACGATGAGGATATTATGAATGATCTGGCAGTGTTGACGCTCACGGCGGAAGGTGCGCAGTACGAAGGCAGGACGGAACTGGTGAGGGTGACGATTGCAGACAATGATGCGGGCGCAATCCGTGCTCCTGATACGGTGTTGATTACCGAAGGCAGCACCGCCGGATTTGCGGTTGCACTGAGTGCCGCTCCGAGTGCGGAGGTGATTATCACGGTCAGCGGCCACACAGGGACAGATCTGGCAGATACGCCGCCGGATCCGGTGGAATTGACGTTCACGTCAGAGAACTACAGTGTGGCACAGGAGGTAATCTTAACGGCCGCAGAGGATGCAGATCCGCTGGATGAAGAGGTGCCCTTAACACTGACGGCCGGAGGCGCAGAATACGAGGATATAACCGCCGGGGTGCTGGTAAGGATTGAAGATAATGACGAGGCGACAATCACGGCCATACCCAGTGCGGTGGAGGTGAATGAAGGCAGCACGGCGACCTTTGAAGTGGCCCTGAACGCGGCCCCAGGTGCGGCGGTCACGGTGACCGTCCATGGTCATGCAGAACCAGAATTGGATGTAACCTCTCCAGATCCGGCGACCCTGGAGTTTACACCGGCGAATTGGGATACCGCGCAGACCGTGACCCTGGCCGCCGGGCAGGATGATGACCTGCGCGACGAAATGATCCCGTTGACACTTTCCGGTGCAGGGGCGGAATATGCGGATGCCGTGACGGAGGTTCCGGTGACGATCAAAGATGATGATGAGGCGACGATTATAGCCACACCACGCATGGTGGAGATCAGCGAGGGAACTGCCGGGACCTTTAACGCAGTGCTGAGCGCGGCACCGTCGAATACGGTAACGGTCCGGATCACAGGGTATGCAGGTACGGCGGTGGAAAGCACGGGCTCACCCCGTCCAACGGTTCTGACCTATACAGGTGCGGACTGGAATGTTGCACAGGTGGTGACACTTTGGGCAGCAGAGGATGAAGATGCACAGGATGAAGTGATAACATTGAATCTGGCGGGCGAAGGGGCGGAGTATGCGGACGCAGAAGCCGAGGTGGAGGTGACGGTTCTGGATGATGAGGAGGCGGCAGTTCAGGTTACGCCGCTTGCGGTAACAATCCAGGAGGGGAGCACGGCGACCTTTGATGTATCGCTGAGCACGATGCCGGCAGGAGCTGTGACGCTGACCCTCAGCGGCTACAGGGGAACGGATCTGGAGGATCAGCCGCCCGTACCAAACGTGCTGCAGTTTGATGAGACGAACTGGCGTGCATTACAGACCGTGACGCTGACGGCAGGTGAGGACGAGGATATCGTGAATGAGACCTTGTCCCTGACGCTGACGGCTTCGGGTGCGGACTATGATGGGCTTACCCCGCAAATTACGGTCACCATTGTGGATAATGATCAGGGAGAGATTCTCGTTCCCGGTGCACTTACGATGAACGAGGGGAGCACGGCGACCTTTGAGGTATTGCTGAGCAGTGCGCCGTCGGCGGCGGTAGTCCTGACGCTCAGCGGTCATGCGGGGACAGATCTGGATGGTGCAGATTCCCCCGATCCCGTGATCCTGAGATTTACGCCGGCGAATTATGATGTGGCACAGGTGGTGACGCTGAAGGCGGGGTCGGACGGGGATATCATGGATGATGCAGTCACCTTAACATTGGCGGCATCAGGTGCGGAATATGACGGAGCGCGTGCGGCCGTCCAGGTGACGATTACCGACATGGATACGGGAACGATCCGGCTTCCGTCTGCGCTCACCATGAATGAGGGCGGCACGGCGACCTTTGATGTATCGCTGAGCGATGCACCGGGCGATGAGGTAACTCTGGTACTCAGCGGGTATGCAGGGACGGATCTGGAAGATACGCTCCCGGATCCGCTGCGTGTGACCTTTACGCCGGAGAACTACAGTGCGGCGCAGACCGTGACCCTGACGGCCGCGGAGGATGAGGATATTCTGCATGATGAAGTAACACTGATATGGGCGGCTTCGGGGGCGGAATATGACCGCCTCCTCTCACAAATCCGTGTCACCATTACCGACAATGACACGGGAGAGATCCGCGCTCCGGCGGTGATCACCATGGACGAGGGGAGCAGCAGGGACTTTGATGTATCGCTCAGTGCCGCACCGAGTGCTGCGGTGACCCTGACGCTAAGGGGGCATATAGGAACGGATCTGGAGGCGGTGCCGCCGGATCCGCTGATGTTGACCTTTACACCGGAGAACTACAGCACGCCGCAGACGATGACCTTAACGGCGGCGGCGGATGTGGACATCGTGAATGACATGGAGACGCTAACATTGACGGCTTCGGGGGCGGAATATGACGGAATGAGTTTCGGGATAACGGTCACGATCACGGACAGGAATACAGGAGACATTGCGGTGAATACCCGCGCGGTCACGGTTATTGAGGGCAGTACGGAGACCTTCAATGTGTCACTGAGCGATGCACCTTCGGCGAATGTGACGGTGGCAGTGAGGGGGTATGCAGGCACAGATCTGGAAGATATACCGCCGAGTCCGCTGAATTTGACGTTTACCCCGCAGAATTACAATGCGGCGCAGCCGGTGATCGTAACGGCGGCGCAGGATGCAGACATTCTCAATGATGCCGTGACCCTGACCTTAACCGCCTCGGGCGCGGAATATAATCAGTTCAGCGCCGAGGTGGAGGTGACGATCATTGATAATGATCGGGCGGGGATTGTGGCGAACCCTGTCGCGGTTACGGTGATTGAGGGAGCGCGGGCATCCTTTAATGTATCGCTGAGCGATGCGCCGTCCGCCGATGTAACGGTGGAGGTGAGCGGGTATGCGGGCACCGATCTGGCCGGTACACCGCCGGTTCCGCTGCAACTGACGTTCACGCCCGGCAACTACGAGATCCCCCGTCCGGTAGTCCTGACCGCTGAGCAGGACATGGACATCCTGGATGAGGAGGTGACGCTGCGCTTAACGGCTTCAGGGGTTGAGTATACGGGACTCACGACCGAGGTCGCGGTCACGATTGTGGATGATGATAAAATGCCGGTGGCGGTGAACTTGTCGGCATCTCCCCAGACGGTGGAGGAGGGGAACTCAGTGACCGTCACGGTGACGATGACGGGATCCCGCAATACCGATGTCACGATTCCATTGGCGTACACTCCGGGAGTTCCTGACCCGGCAGAGGATGGGGATTATGTGAAAGTTGAGAGCATTCTGATTCCCGGTGGAGCGCTGACGGCATCAGGCGAATTACAGACCGTTGACGATGAATTTGCGGAGAATGAGGAGATGTTTACGGTGGTGATTGCAGCAGGTCAGCTGCCGGACCGGGTAGAGATGGGCAGCGAGGCTTCGGCAGAGATCAGGATCCTGGATAATGATACGCCGCCGCCGGTTGAAGTACGCCTGTCAGTGGATCCGGTGAATGTGAAAGAGGGGGAGAAGGTGACGGTGACGGTCAGTCTGCCGGAGGATAAGGATATTTCCAGCGATCTGACGATTCCACTGGTGCTGACGGATGTGAGCACGGATGCCCGGGATTATGCGGCTCCGGTTCCGGTTGCCGTGCAGATCAACGCGGAAGAAGAAATCGGCAGTTATACGATTGCAACCACCCCCGATGCGGTGGATGAAGGGGATGAAGCGTTTACAGTGACCTTCGGGGAATTGCCATCCAGGGTGGTGGCAGGAGATCCGACCTCCGTTCAGGTGATGATTCTGGACGATGATCAGGCGGGGATGGATGTGCCGACCGCGGTATCCGTGCTGGAGGGAGCATCCGAGACGTTGGAGTTCTCGCTGACCTCAGAGCCGGAAGGTGAGGTGACGGTCGAAATGAACTGGCCGGCGGGCACGGATCTGACGGTCACCCCCGTCCGGCGGATCTTCACGCCGGACAACTGGCAGGTGAAGCAGCAGGTGACACTCCGCGCGGCGGACGATCCAGATCGTGTACCGGATCCGGTGGTGACCGTGGCCCTGACGGCGGTTGGAGGCGGGTACACCGGAATTACCGAAACGGTGGAGGTCACCATTATCGAAAATGATCTTCCAGGCATCAACGCACCGGCTGCAGTGACGATGACAGAAGGCGGATCGGCAACCTTCGAAGTTGCCCTTGTCGTCGCGGCTTCCGGTGAGGTGATGCTCTCAATTCCACGGGCAGTGGGGGACCTCACCGCGTTCCCGATCCGGCTGACCTTCACGCCCGGCAACTGGAGCACGCCGCAGCAGATCACGCTGACGGCGGCAGAAGATGATGATTTTTTCACGGACACCGAGACGCTCACGCTGAGTGCAGGCGGGGGCGAATATGCGGGGGTCACGCATGAGGTCGAGGTAACGGTCATCGACAATGATGCGGGAGGGATCACGGCGGCGGACGAAGTCACGGTCATGGAAGGGAGCACGGATGTCTTCACGGTCCATCTTCTGGCACAGCCATCGGGGAATGTGACGGTGGACATGGCTGGATATGCGGGGACGGACTTGAGTCTGGATCAAACCTCACTTACCTTCACCCGCACAGATTGGAATGTTCCGCAGACGGTGACCTTGACCGCCGCAGAGGATGATGCGGATTATACGAATGATGAAATCCCTCTGGCAATCACGGCCTCTGGAGGAGGGTACAACGAGACGCATACCACGCTGGTCACAATTATTGACAATGACGAAGCGCCGCTGATGGTCTCCATCCTCAATCAGTCCGGACTCGAAAACGAAGAACACCTCCAGTTGCGCATCCAGTTGAACCGGCCTGCCGAGGACATCGTGACCGTGCAGTATGCAACATCCAATCAAACGGCCGTGGCCGGAGTCGACTATACGGCCTCCCGCGGGGTGGTGATCTTTGATCCCGGCGCAACCCGCGGCGTAGTGGAGATTGCGGTCATTGATGATGAAGTGCCAGAGCAGGATGAGACGTTCCATGTTATCCTGTCCAATCCGAGTGCAAATGTGCAGATTGACCGCGGGGTCGGGATCGGTACAATCATGGATAATGACGGAAATGCAAAGCTTCGTGTAGACGATGCGCTGGTGCTTGAAGAGGATGGCAGGGTCCGGTTCCGGGTGTCGCTGTCGCATCCGCAGTCTGAAATGGTATCGGCAGAATACCAGACCCGTGATGGGACGGCCAAGGCAGGGGAAGACTATGAAGCGACCTCCGGCATGGTAACGCTGGCTCCGGGAACCATCGAGGTCATGATTGCGGTACCGATTCTGAAAGACGGGCTGGACTGGCAGGAAGAAACCTTCAGTCTGCATCTGATGTCTTCAGAGAACGCAGAGATTGAAAAAGCGGTGGGTGTGGCAACCATTCAGGAGTCCACAGCGGTCAGCGAGGGAATTCTGGAGGCGTATACGGCGCGGTTTGTGCGGACCGCCTCAATACAGATTGTGGAGGCGCTCGGAGACCGGTTCCGCTCGGCAGCAGATGGGGCCGTGTGCGGCGCAATGCAGCGTGCAGAGACGGCGCAGCTCTGGCACTCGGCTTCTTCCTGGGATCCGTCATTAGGCGAACTTCTTGCGGGTTGCCGCATGTCGCAAGGCCTGCCCCTGTCCAGCGGATCGTTCAGCGTATGGGGACAGGGCGCATTCCGGCAGTTCAATGGAAAGGGAGAGAACGCACTCACCCTTCAGGGAGAGGTGACAACGGGAATGCTGGGTGCAGATTACCGATGGAAAGGAGGATGGCTGGCCGGTGTGCTCCTTGCACACAGTCAGGGAGATGGGTCGTTTGAGGTGGCTGCACAGTCTGGCGAGATTACCGCAGGACTGACCGGAGTCTATCCGTATGTGTCGTATACACGTTCAGGATGGGATCTATGGCTGGCCGGCGGAGCAGGACGCGGGCAGGCAGAGGTACGGGAACTGAAAGGAGATATGGTCTCCCGGTTCGGGGCAGCGGGAATGCGGGGAACGCTGGCAAGGGGGCGCTGGATTGGACTCAGTTATCAGGGGGATATCCTGGTGACCGGGGCAGAAATCGCAGAGCACAATATTGCCGCAGAGGTGTACCGGATCCGGGCAGGTGTGGAAGCCAGTGCACACATCGTGAGCGGCATCCGTCCCTATGTGGAAGTGAATGTCAGACAGGATGGCGGGAGTGCAGAGACGGGCACCGGGCTGGAACTGGGCGGTGGGCTGCGGGCTCACTATCCGGCATGGCACCTGCAGGCAGAGGTGCGCACACAGGGTCTGATCATGCATACCGCAGAGGGGTTCACCGAGTGGGGCCTGTCGGGGGCCCTGCAGATGGGCAGCAGCAGGGAAGGACCGATGATGCGTCTGCGTCCATCATGGGGACGCGATCAGAGAATGTCCATGTACCGGCAGCAGACGATCCTGGATGCCGCACCGACGGGAGCGAATTCCCATCGGACGGAACTGGAACTGGGGTACGGGATCCCGTGGAAAGAAGGCACCTTGCGGTCGGTCATCGGTGTGACCCAGGCGCAGCAGGGAAGGATGTACCGGCTGGGCGGTGAACTCCGTCCGTGGGAGCGGCTGTCCTTCTCGGTCTTTGGTCTGGGGCAGGTTCGCGAAGCTGCACTGAAAAACATCGGCGTGAATGCACGAGGGGTGCTGCGGTATTAAATGGATTGGAGGAAAAAGTGTCTAGAGACAACCGGAACGGTGTCGATGACAACTAAGATAAGGAGTTTGGAACCTCGGAGGCTCGGCAGGTTCACGAACACAGAGAGAGCTTGATGTATCGTCTCATGGTTTGGATGATTTTGCGTTGGAATGACTTGATGTGTGGTTTTGGCGGGATAATGGGTAATGGATCTGGTCTTCATACGGAGACCAAATATTGATGGAATTTTTCTGGAAAAAATTTTTAACAGGGAACTCAAATCATGTAACCCTATTTGAACTATATTATGTCCATATCAACGATCAACACAGACAAGCTTTTTGCTTTCCTGCGAAAGCTGGTTGAAGGGAAGAAACTTTCCGTTCAGGACGCTCACGAAGCAAGCAACGAGATTTACAACATGGCTGCCATAAATACAATTGAACGATTTGGTTCACGGCTGGATGCGCTCAACGAGTCCAGTAATGCGAAATTGGACGCACTCAACGAGTCCCAGAGGGTGGGGATGGAGGCGCTTGAGCGCAAGTATAACTCAATAATCTGGATTATCGGAGCTATCGGTGGGGCCATCACACTTCTTTTCGCAGCAATGACAGTGATGGTTGCAATCATTGCACTTGGATAGAAATTATTTGAAGTTTCAAGGTCAGGTAAGGATCTGCAGGTCGACGCAGATACACTGTGGCCCTTGCCCTGCAAGGGGACATTTCTGGAGAGGATGAAGTACGATAGCCAGCAGCGAAATAATGAGCATCTGCATGGAGGCGGTGGGGACAGGGAAACCATCACCGGAAAACAAGCAGTCGTGTTCAGATTACATAAACTTATCAACGATAAGGCGCAATTCTACCGGTATTTGTTGGAGAATGCACGATAGAGGTTTAAAATTTTGATATTTTCAGACCATATGTCTCGTCCCTGACGGTGTGATGAGAGCACTTGAAATCGTTCAAAGTTCCATGTGTGTCTCTTTCGGATAAAATCCATCGCAGGGTGGTATTCCCCTTGTCCGTGGATGGGCCAAAACATGCTTCTCCCAGGTTTGCAGTTGGTCGAATATAATAATTTGAAGATGCCGCAGGCATTCGGCAAAGACTAGAAAATATCCTCACCAAAATAATGATTGCTCGCGAAGGGATGGTGCCGGTGGCCGCCGCATTTGCCACAGGTCTGGTGATTGCGGGACTCATACTCATGATTCCAGGGATGCCAAGGTGGGTTGAATTTGTGCTCGTGCCGCTCTTTTTGCCCGGACTAGGGCTGATGACGGCCTATTTTTTCCGAGACCCTGAACGCAGTGCACCACCGGGTTCAGATTTACTTATTCTATCCCCTGCAGACGGTAAGATCGTGGAAATCCTTCAGGAAGAGGAACCACGGTTTGTGAAAGGGCGGGTGTGGAGAATCTCAATCTTCCTTTCCGTACTGGATGTTCATGTAAACCGGGTGCCCGCCAGCGGGATCATACGTCATGTTTCCTATAAACCAGGAACATTTCGGGTTGCCTGGCATCCACAGGCCTCCACCTCCAATGAGCAGTCTCAGATCGGGGTGGAGCATCCCTCCGGGAGACGGATTTTATTTAAGCAGATTGCGGGAAGCCTTGCACGGCGCATTCTTTATCGGGTGTCCGAGGGCGATACGGTCAAGGCGGGAGAACGGTTTGGCCTGATCCGGTTTGGATCACGCATGGATATTATATTTCCGGCGGACTTACCGGTGAACGCAAAGACGGGTGATCGGGTACGGGCCGGAGTGAGTATACTGGGGGCCGTGCAGCCGATTTCGAGTGAATCGGCAGAGAGTAATGAAGGCATCATCGGGAATCCATAGTTTTTACGGGAGTATTTGACCAATAGAACCCGGCATTACGCAATGTGGCGGTAAAAAGGGCCACCATGCCCTATGAGGATCTTCCTGATATGCCGCATAGACAAAAAGGAGCCGATCCAGGTTGCAGATTCCTAAAACCATATACGCCGCCACCATCACACATGCATACAGGTATTTCTATATTTTGGGGCCGACCGTCGGGGCATGTCTCATGAATGAGCAAAGACGATCCGTTAAGCTACGCTCGGATCGCCGGGCGCGGGAGGAACACAATGGGATTCCCCGGGCCCGTCCAGGGAGCAGGGCCAGCGTCGCTGTCCCGTCTTTTTTTACGTTGATGAATCTGTTCTGCGGGTTCGTCGCAATTACCCAGATTCATCAGGGACAGTTTCCCTATGCATGCTATCTGATTATTCTTGCAGGATTATTCGATTTACTGGACGGAATGGCGGCACGCTTAACGCGTGGAGCCAGTCTCTTCGGTGCAGAACTGGATTCGTTATGTGATGTGGTATCGTTCGGGGTGGCCCCCGCATACCTGATTTATGCACGGATACTGGAAGGCAGCGGGATGTTTGGTCTGATGGTCAGTGCCCTCCCTGTAATGTGTTCCGCCGTACGTCTGGCGCGATTCAATCTGCAATTTTCGGAAGAAAAGAAACTTGACTTTGAAGGATTACCGACTCCTGTACAGGCCTATTTTGTAATCGCCATTGTGCTCAATATTGATCAGGAAACATGGCTTTCACGTGCAGGCGTACTGGATCTGGAGATCTTTATCCCGGTTGTGGTCATCCTCTCGCTGCTTATGGTGTCTCTGATCCGCTTTGACGGTGTGCCAAGAATTTCCTTCGCCTACCTTCGTCAGTATCCCGTTGCTTCAGGTGCCTATATCCTTGCGGTATCACTGATCGGGTTCCTTCCTTATATCGGGCTGCTTTCCGTTCTTCTGGTATATATCGTGGTCGGACTGGCACGGGCAGCGATGCGATCTGTTCGTGCACTGATGGCGCTGCCAAAGTGAACCGTTCCGTCGGGTTCAGAAGGAAGCCGGTTCACGTCAGCGACCGGTATCCGCTTTGCCCAAATGAAGCGAGTACAAAATACTCAGGTAGCTGTCGTAACGTGCATCGCTGATTTTCTGCATTCGCCACGCCTTTTTCACGCCGCAGTTTGGCTCATGGTCGTGGGTGCAGGCGCAATAGCGGCACTCGGCAAGATATGGACGGAAGTCCGGGAAGTAGTGTGCCAGTTCCCAGGGCTCAATATCCAGTAATCCAAATTCACGTATGCCGGGGGTATCCGCAACGCTTCCTCCCATAGAGAGAGGATACAGCGCAGTATGTGCAGTCGTATGGCGGCCCTTGTTCGTTTTCTGACTGACCACATCCACGGGAACCTGGATTGCCGGATCCACGGCATTCAGGAGGGAAGACTTTCCAACCCCCGAAGGCCCCAGGAATACACTGACACGGCCGGTAAGTGTGCGGCGTAATGGGTTCAGAGTTGTTCGATGTTCTACACTGGTGAGCAGAGTCTGGTATCCTAATTTTGTGTAGCGTGTACAGAGTTCCGAAACGTCCGACAAAAGTGACGGGGACGCTAAGTCCATTTTATTGAGGATCAGACCTGCCGGAATCTCCTGTGCTTCACAGGCAACCAGCAGCCGATCAATCAATCCGGGATTGAAGGAAGGTTGAACTGCCGCCTGCACAATCCAGATATGATCCACATTGGCGATCAGGATCTGACGTTTACCAACCCTGCGGCCCGCAGCACGGCGATACAGGCAGTTATGCCGTGCATGGATTTCGGTGATAAGTCCTGTCCCGTCCTTCTGTGACAGAATGTCGACCTGATCGCCCACTGCGACGGGTTGCGTTTCATCTCCGTGCAACAGCCGCATTCGACCACGAATCCGTGAAGGAATGACACGGGGGCCAACCAGAACATCCACCCAGCTTCCTGTGGATCGAATAACGGTACCGGTGGGCATTGTGTCAGCGACGGGAGGATTGCAACATGCAGGTTCGCATATTCGTACGAGTCAGTTGAGATAATTTAATCAGATTATTTGAAATGGATACAACACAAGACACAGACCGCGACCCGTTTGCGGAAGCAACCGATGCGTTCAGCGGGCTTGAACTGGATCAGAAAGCAACCTTTCTGGTTACGCAGGCGGTCAATACCGCGGTTGAGGCGGTTTCTACCCTGATGGATGTAGTGGCAGGAGAATGTACAGAATTGTTTGGTGTGCAGGCAGCCGTCAGCGAGGAGGAGAAAGACAAATCCGGGGATGAGTCTGCGGAAGACGCACCCCCGACCCCGTGACCCAGACCGCATCATCGCCGGTCAACCGGCAACGCCGGCAGACTCCTGAACCACCCCGTTGTCAGGGGTCGGCATGGTGAACAGTTCGGAAGGGTCCTGAATGGGCGTATCGTTCAAGGTGACCTCGAGCACATGACTCATGCGACGCACATAACTGATATCAATCCCCTCCAGCAGGTCTGATTGGATATCTTTGATATCGTTCTCGTTCTTGGAAGGAAGCAGCACATGCTTAATGCCTGCCCGCTTTGCGGCCAGAACCTTCTCTTTGATCCCGCCGACCGGGAGCACAAGACCGCGGAGGGTGATCTCACCGGTCATGGCCAGATTGTGGCGCACCTTTCGCTGCGAGTAGATGGAAACGAGTGCGGAGAGCAGTGCAATGCCTGCGCTTGGCCCGTCTTTTGAAACAGCCCCCGCAGGTACATGGACATGCACATCGTAGTGTTTAAAGGCATTCTGCGGGATTTCGAGTTCGTCTGCGCGTGCCCGGATATAACTGAGTGCGGCTCTGGCAGACTCCTTCATGACATCCCCTAAACTTCCTGTCAGGGTCAGTTTTCCGGTCCCCTGGGAAATGGACGCTTCCACGAACAGGATTTCGCCTCCGGTCGGAGTCCAGGCAAGGCCGGTGGCAACCCCGGGCACTTCGGTACGCTCGGCAACCTCATTGTAGAATTTACGCGCCCCGAGATATTCTTCAATATTCGCCTTCACAATATTCATAGACTCCACTTCTTTGGTGGCCACTTTTTTGGCAACCCCGCGAGCAACCCCGCCAATCGTACGCTCAAGGTTGCGTACGCCGGACTCTCTCGTATATCCGTCAATGATGTAGGCGAGAGCGGTATCATCAATCGTAAACTGCGTTTCCTTTAATCCATTATGCTCCACCTGACGGGGAATGAGATAGCCCTGGGCAATGGCCAGTTTCTCTTCCTGCGTATAGCCGGATATATTGATGGTCTCCATGCGATCCCGCAGTGCGACGGGGATGGTATGGAGCGAATTGGCCGTCGCGATAAAGAGTACCTTGGAGAGATCATAATCCAGTTCCAGGTAATGATCATTGAACGCATTATTCTGTTCAGGATCAAGGACTTCCAGAAGTGCACTGGAGGGGTCCCCCCGATGGCGGTCTCCGACCTTGTCAATCTCATCCAGCATGAAAACCGGGTTCACAGATCCCGCTTTTTTGAGTCCCTGCAGGATACGGCCGGGGAGTGCACCGATGTAGGTCCGCCGATGTCCGCGGATCTCGGCCTCATCATGGACCCCACCCAGACTCATGCGGACAAATTTGCGATCTACTGCTCGCGCAATACTCTTGCCCAGACTGGTCTTCCCCACTCCGGGAGGGCCATAAAAACACAAAATGGGTGCTTTCATATCTCCTTTAAGCTTCAGAACCGCCAGATATTCAATGATCCGTTTTTTGACCTTATCGAGTCCGTGGTGATCCTCATCCAAAATCTTCTCTGCCCGCTCAATATCCAATTGGTCTTCCGTGTATTCCGTCCAGGGCAGGTCAAGGATCCAATCCACATAGTTGCGTGTGACGGCGTAGTCCGGCAGGGATGGATTGGTACGCTCAAGTTTTTTCATCTCCTTTTCAAACGTCGTCATGACATGCTCGGGGAGTTCTTTTTCTTTTGCACGCTTCCGCAGGGAATCATGCTCATCTGAATCATTCCCTTCCCCGAGTTCATTCTGAATGATTTTCATCTGCTGCCGGAGGAAGAATTCGCGCTGCTGCTGATTTACATCATTTTTCATGCGTGAGCGAAGTTCATCAGACAGTTGCAGAATCTGAATTTCTTTGTTCAAGTGCTCGATGAGAAGCCGCCCCCGCTCTATAAGGGATTCCGTTTCCAGGATGGCCTGTTTTTCCTGCACATCAATCTGCAGATTGGAGGCAATAAAGTGGATCAGGAAGGGGAACGAGTCAATGTCCTCAATCGCCTCAATCGCCTCATTGGGAAGGTTTGGCAGGAGATTCACCATTTCAGAGGCGGACTCCTTGATGGAATGCATAAGGGCGCGTTCCTCTACATCATTGCCGGTCTCTTCCTCCTCGTCCAGCACCTCAATACGCGCCTTGAAGTAGGGCTTGGATTGGGTGAATTCTTTCACCTTGAAGCGCTTCCTGCCCTGAATGATAATGCTCTTTGAACCATCCGGCATCTTGAGCAATTTTAATATTTTCGCCACTGTCCCCATCTCATACAGATCGCCGGGATCGGGATCATCCGTTTTCTGTTCCCGCTGCGAGATTACTCCCACCAGGTTGTTTTCTGCGGCCACATGGCGGACCAGTTTAATCGATGCCTCACGTCCCACGGTGATCGGCAGCATGACCTCGGGGAAGAGAACCGTGTTCCGCAACGCAAGAATCGGCAGGGTATCAGGTATGGTTAAGGTATCCTCGTCCTCTTCAATCACAGAAGGAGGGAGGATAATCTGTTCAGGTGATTCCTCTGAGAATAGTACTTGTGGCCAAGTATTCATGAAATGTAAAATAGTGATACCCCTGATATGTCAAAAATTGGGCCAATCCGCTAGAGGTGACAAAGTGTCCATAAAAAATTTGGCGGGATTCGTAACCATTTGGCCTGTACTTTCGTTGAACACCGCTCAAAGAATGCAAAAATGTGGCATCCGAATATACTCAAGACCATCGGGAACACCCCCATCGTAAAATTGAACCGGCTGACGAAAGATATGGCTTGTACGGTTTTGGTCAAATTAGAGTCGTTCAATCCAGGGGGGTCGGTAAAAGACCGCATTGGTTATGCCATGGTTGAGGCGGCGGAAGCGTCGGGGCAGTTGAAGCCCGGTGGCGTTATCGTGGAAGCGACAAGCGGCAACACCGGGACAGGTATTGTGCAGGCCGCCAGACTGAAAGGTTACCGGTGTATCTTTACGGCAACCGAGAAGGTCAGTAAAGAAAAACGTGACCTGCTTACGGCCTACGGGGCGGATCTGGTGATATGCCCGAAGGATGTTGATCCGGAAGATCCGCAGTCCTATTACAGCACAGCAGAAAGAATTGCAGCAGAGACTCCCGGTGCCGTTTATCTCAATCAATACTACAATGAAGCGAATGTGCAGGCACATTATCAGACGACCGGCCCCGAAATCTGGGAGCAGACCGAAGGTCAGGTAACGCACTTTTTCGCGACCGCAAGCACAGGAGGCACGATATCCGGCAGTGCGATGTATCTGAAAGAGCAGAATGCGGAGATTCAGGTGATTGGGGTGGATTGCTACGGTTCCTCCTACTTTACCTACTTCCACGAAGGGATCATTGTCCCTGATGAAATCTATGCGAATCAGATTGAGGGAGCAGGCAAGGAGTATCTGGCAGGGAATATGCACATGGACCTGCTGAATGATTATACGCGGGCCAGTGATCAGGATGCCATGAAGATGGCGCGCCGATTAGTGAAAGAGGAGGGGATCTTTGCGGGGCAGTCAAGCGGACTGGTCCTGTCGGGGGCACTCCAATGGCTTGAACACCATCCCCAAGAGATCCGTCCAGATTCAGTCATTGTTGTTTTACTGCCTGATTCGGGGATGAAATATATCAGCAAGACGTATAATGATGACTGGATGCGAGAGCACAACCTCATTTGAATAAAAAAATATTGCCATTATGGAAGACGAAAACACAGACATGGGAGATTCAGATTCAAAACTCAATATTGAGTTAAATGAGAAGATTGCAGAGGGAGAGTATTCTAATCTGGTCATGATCGGCCATTCACGGGAGGAGTTCATTCTGGACTTCATCCGTGTGATGCCTGGCGTGCCCGCAGCCCGGGTCAAGAGCCGGATCATTGTTACACCCAGGCATGCGAAGCGGTTTTTGCGTGCACTGGCCGAAAATATTGATCGGTTTGAGGATACGAATGGGCCGATTTCGGATAGTGACAGCCCGGATCTTCCCATACAGTTCGGCGGCGGCGTTTTAGGAGAGGCGTAGCTATTTGCGTGCCATCACCAGTGCCGCCAGCGCACCGGTCAAAAACGCGGCGTGCGGCAGGATTACGGCCAGAAGGGGCGCAATCTCCCCGGTGTACCCAAAGGGTTCGGTGAGTTTCTGGGCCGCCAAATAAATGAATGCCACCAGCAGGCCGAGTCCGATCTGCACGGTCTGGCCGCCACGCCGCCTTCTACAGGCCAGTGGAAGCGCAATCAGCATGACAATAACATTGGTAAGGGGGGAGGCATACTTGGAATAATAGCCTACCATGTCCCGCCCGGTATCCGGCAGGCCACTGCGTTTCAGCGCATCCACATAGCCGGCCGCCACCGGGATGGTCATGGATTCAATATCCCTCTCTGTGCGTGCGAGATCCCGGGGAAGCACCTTCAAAACCGTGTCCAGAGGGGCCACGATCTGGCGCTTTTCCCGGCCGGCATCAAAGGTTCGAATGGTTGCATAGGTAAAATGCCAAAGCGAGTCCTGCCACATCATCTGCTGTCCGTCTACACGTTCAAGCAGCGTGCCGTCCGGCTTGAACCGTTGTAATTGAACCCGGTGCGCGGTACTGGTACGGCGGTCAAAATAGCCCACCGTAACGACACTGGCGGGATCGTTCCGGCGGTGAATTTCGCTCACATAAAGGTGTTGCGCCCGGCTGTTGATATAAAGCTGATCGTAGGAGAGCACGGTCTGATTCGTGTGAGGAACCATCCATCCGCCGGCAAAAAAGGTAAGCATGCTCACGAAGAGGCCGACAGCTAGATAGGGCATGGCCAAACGCTGGAGCGCAACGCCACTGGTCTGCAGTGCGATCACCTGCAGGGACTGTGCAAGCCGGCCTGTCGTAAAGATGGCAGACAGGAAGAGGGCCAGAGGGGAGACCTGCAGAATAATGTTCGGGATAAAACTGGGATAATAGATCAGATAGATTTTTCGCATTGGCGCACTGCGATCCAGAAAGTCGTCAATATGCTCCAGATAGTGAATCAGGATAAAGAAAATGACCAATACCACGATCAGGAACGCATACGAAAGCAGCGTCCGTACCATCATATGGCGGTCCATTGTCGTCAGAATCATGATGTACCGTTTGGAAATTCGAACAAACAGGCCGTAACGGTGTACCCCGTCTAATCATAATCGTTCTGACATCCATGAAAGTTCACGAATATCAGGGAAAGGAAATTCTCGAAAGCTACGGGGTTGCCATGCAGCCGGGCAAGGTCGCTTCAACGGTTGATGAAGCGGCTGCTGCGGCAAAAGCCATGATGTCCAATCATGGCGATTTGTTTGTCGTGAAGGCCCAGATTCATGCAGGTGGCCGCGGCAAGGGGGGAGGGGTCAGACTGGCGGACGGACTGGCGGAGGTCGAAGAGGTCGCAGGAAACATTCTTGGAATGAATCTTGTCACGCATCAGACGGGCCCTGAAGGGCAACGGGTCCGCAAAGTCCTTGTTGCCCCCGCGGTGAATATTGAGAAGGAATACTATATCGGGGTGACACTGGATCGTGCACGCAGCCAACATGTTATCATGGCGTCCACCGAAGGTGGTGTGGAGATTGAGAAAGTTGCCGCCGAAACACCGGAGAGAATTCTCAAGGTGTGGGCCGATCCGTCCTATGGCCTTCAGGCATTCCAGGCGCGTGAGTTGGCCTACGGACTCGGATTTGAGGGGAAGACGGCCCGCCAGTGTGCCAATTTTATTCTGGCCCTTTTTCAGGCCTATATGGAGGTGGATGCATCTCTGGCCGAGATTAACCCGCTCGTGCTCACCCAGGAAGGCAATATCGTTGCAATAGATGCAAAGCTTAATCTGGATGATAATGCTCTGTATCGGCACAAAGATCTGGCAGATCTCCGAGACCTGCATGAAGAAGATCCGTTAGAGGTCGAAGCGCATGCCTCTAATTTGAATTATGTGAAGCTTGACGGGAATGTGGGCTGCATGGTGAATGGTGCAGGGCTGGCGATGGCCACCATGGATATCATTAAACTGGCCGGAGGCAATCCTGCTAATTTTCTGGATGTAGGCGGGACGGCCAGCGCGGAGACCGTGGAGGCAGGGTTCCGGATTATCCTGAAAGATCCCAATGTAAAAGCCGTACTGGTGAATATCTTCGGGGGGATCGTGCGCTGTGACCGGGTGGCACGCGGGGTGGTGGAGGCCGCCAGAAATGTTGGAATTACGGTTCCGCTTATTGTGCGGTTACAGGGGACAAATGCAATGGAGGGACAGGCCGTCCTGAAGGAAAGCGGCATTACTCTGGAATCGGCGGTATTATTCGAGCAGGCCGCAGAGAAGGTGCGATCCGCACTGATTGCCGCATGAGGGAACAGAATGAACCAGGAACAGACCCTGGCTACGCTTGAGATCCGGGAAGGTCTGGAAGGACTGTCCCCGCAATTGATCCGTATTCTTTACCGGCGGGCACCACTTCATCGCCCGGTTTCGGACCCGAAGCGCTTATGGGCGATGTTTGAAAATGCGTCGCTTGTCGTCACGGCATGGAAGATGGGGCGCCTCGTCGGGATTGCGCGTGTGCTTACCGACGGGGTTGTGTACAGTTACCTGTGTGACTTGGCTGTGGAGCCGGATGTGCAGGGGCTGGGGATTGGGAAGCGCCTGATGCGGCATGTTCAGGAGCGTTGCAAAGGGACCGAACTGGTGCTCCGAAGTACGCTGGGACGTTTTCATAGGCACGAAGGATTGCGGGCGGTGGAGGATGTCTGGATCGTAGCGCCCCGGTGAGTTTTTGCAAGGCAGATCAAATTCTACGGAAGCCCCGGCTACGGTCGGCACGCGGTTGCTGAAAACGGAGAAACTCGGCTAAACGCCCGCTCTTTACGTGCAGATTGAAGCCCCAGGATTGAAATGCGCCGAAGGGGATCCATCGGAACGACATATTCCAGCACTCAAATTCCTTGGCCAGATTGAGGGTTGTTGTGACAAGTTGTTTCCGTTCAAAATCGTATCCGGTCTGCCCCTGCACGCGCCAAGTAGGGGTTAACGTAAAACTGAACCCCGTATTGAGGGTTGCGGAGCGGCGCAAGACCAGCTGAGGACGGGAGATCTGATAGACAAAGCTCAGGTTCAGTGACCAGCTCTGCATACCTCCACCTCCCATCATGCCGGAGGAATACAACGGGTTGGCTGCCGGTCCTGTGACAGGGGGCGTATTCGTGCCGAATTGCGGCATGGAGGTCGAAGGAGTATTCTCCGAACGGGACGTATTCAGGCTTCCGCGAAGCTGCATGCTGCCGCGGATACTCAACTGCGTTAAGCGGGCCAGCGCAAAATCCCGGAGCGAGAAGACATAGTCATTGACCATGCGGCGGCCATCCGTGCTGAGTTTGTAGGGTGAGAAGGAGGAACTGAAGTTTACATTGAATTTTCCCAGGATATTCGTTCGTGCACTGATCCGTACCGGAGCCATTCGGAGTGAATCTGCAGCAAGGTTATAGCTGCTGGAGAGATTGACGGTGAATAGTTTGAGTACGCGTGTCTGGTCAGATCCGGTGGAGTCGGTCTGCACATGTTTGGTTTCAAAGGTGTTATCAACTCCGAAATTCAGCGAGTTCTGCAGGCCCGACTGGACCCCCTGTACAATCGGATAGCGCCGCGGAACGATGCCCGTTGCCAGGGTGTCGGCAACGGGTTGTCCCGTTTCATCCAGCAGGGGGCGCGTATAGCCCCAGACATCGCTGCCAAAGTCCGGCCGGTACGAAAATCCAAGGCGCGGCCGCACCGTATGTCGCAGCCCTTCATAGGTCCTGAATTTGATGGGGAAAAGCCCGTAAATGGTTGTATTCGCAGATACGCCGGCATTAAACTGTCGCAGGGCAAAGAAGCCCTGTTCGGTGGTCCTTTCGGTTCTGCCGTCCGCGTTCAACTGCCTTCGCTCGGAGGCAATGAACCATTCCTCGGAATAGTTTGCGTTGGGGGCAAGATTCAGGCGCACGGTACCCAGGAGGGGAATTTGCCGGATCGCAAAGGGGGCGGAGATGGGGACGCGGTGTTGCGCCGTAAAGCGAAGCCGTCCATCGGTGTCTCCGGTCGCGGTCCGGTATTTCTCTTCGCTGAACAGTGCCTCGTACCAGGGATAATCCACCGGCTGTCCATTTGCCAGTGTATCCCCGTTTGCAATTAACTCCTCGTTCGAAAGCGGGCGAAATGCGAACTGATTATTCACCCGTGAGGTGATGCTGTACTGCAGCCGCTCATACCAGCGCTGATCCCGCCCGCTCCGCTCCCGCTTGAAGGGGGATTTGGTGCTTTGTGAGAACGAGAACTGGGGGAAGGTCAGATCCACGCTCCCGGTGGAGACAACCTGCTGCTGCCGCATGCTCAGGGAAATAGAGCGCCCGCCCCGGAACGTACGGTTGTACTGGATAGAGGATCCGATAGACTGTCGCACATTATCACTGTACTGATCGGAGACCGTTCGCAGATAGGCACTGGAGGTCAGGTTCACATTGGCGCTGAGCCGTGATTTAGGGGAAAATGTCTGGCTGTGATTCCATCGGAAACTGAGACTCCTCCGCTTCACCAGGTCGGGGTCGTTGCGCTCGCCACTTCGTTCCTGCAGATAATCTACATTCAGGCCCCCGCTGAACACATCCCGCCGGCTATAGCGAAAAGACGGATTGATCTGCCAGCTCCCCTTTGTCCAGAGGCCGAGTCGGACCTGCGCATCCATCTTGTCGCTAAGCGCAAAATACCAGCCCCAGTTTCGAAGGAAGAATCCCCGCTCATCTTCGCCATATTCCGGCGGCAAAAGTCCGCTTCTGCGCCCTTCCTGATAGGGCAGGAACCCAAAGGGGAGCCAAAATGGCATCGGAATATTGAAAATGTAGAGTTGGATCGGTCCGGTGTAGACCCACTTCTGGTCAACGATCTTCATTCTTCGGGCACGAAGCGAATAGGAGGGAGTTTCGTCGGGGCCGCAGTTACAGGTCGTATAGAGTCCGTCCTGAATGAAGATGGTGCTGTCCTCCCGGACCTTTGCAATGCCCGCCTGAATGAAGCCTTCCTCAAACTGGGTTCTGGCGGCGGTGACGCGTCCGCGTCCGGTTGCGAGGTTATAGGCCAGCCGGGAGCCGGTCAGGGTCTGATCTGCTTCCGTGAATACGGGAGCACCGACCGTTCCTGAATCCGTTACAAGCCCGTAGGCCGCAAGTTCATCCTTTTCCAGAAGCAGGTCTACAAAGTGTGCGCTGAGCGTAATTCCCTCGTAGGAGACCTTGGCATTGCCGGTCAGAGTGCCGCGGTCGCCAGTGACGGCATCAAAGTGCAGGACCAGCGAATCCTGTGCACTAAAGGTAATGGGAGTATGGAGCGGTTCCCCTTCCTGTGCCTCTGCAAGGTGAGGCAGTGCAGTAAGCAGGAAAACCGTGACAGTCTGGGTTAGCCAGGCTGAGGAGAAACCATCATTTTTGTTTCTCGTCATCAAGTTGGTCGAACACAAGGCAGGCAGCGCCCAGCATCCCGGCCTCATTTCCGAGCGTTTCCTGAATTACGTTCACATCTTCGTGCATGCCGGGTTTGATATAGGACAGGATGACATCCCGGGCTGGCTTCAGCAGCATATCCCCCGCCTTCGACACCCCGCCCCCGATCACAATGGTGCGTATATCCAGCAGATTCACAATGCCTCCCAGAACACAGCCCAGCTTTTGTCCCGCCCATTCGAGGACGGCAATGGCCCCGGGATCCTTATTCATGGCAGCTTCGGTGATCGTGGCTGGCGTAAGGTTTTCCAGGCCCGGTGCCACATACAGCATACTGTCGGGATACTGTTCCAGTTGTTCCCGTGCATGGCCGGTCAAAAACCGCTGTCCCAGGTAGGCTTCAATGGCTCCGTTTACACCGGCCTGATCCGGCGGGCCGCTGTAATCAATGGAGATATGTCCAATCTCGCCGGCCGCTCCCGTCTCTCCCCGAAAGATACGTTTGTTAAATACAATCGCACCGCCGACTCCCGTACCGAGCGTGACCATGATATAGTGGTCATGGTTCCGTGCTGCGCCATAGCGCCCAGATCCCAGTGCAGCGGCATTCGCATCATTCTCCACAAAGACATTGATCCGTCTCCCCAGGCGTTTTTTCAGGGCCTGGCGCAGGTCAACGACTCCCCACCCCGGCATATTTGGTGGATGGATGAGCATTTTCCGGTCAAGGTCAATGGAGCCGGGAGCGCCAATGCCAACCCCGGCAATCCGTCCTCTGCGCCGCATCAGCGGCTTAACGGCCGCTTCAATCTGAGACAGCACATGGTCCTTGCCAAGGTCGGCTCCGGTCTCAACAGAGTTGGTCTTCACCAGACCAAAGGCCTTGTGCACTAGGGCTGCTTTGATATAGGTGCCACCTAGATCAATACCGATTGCTTGCATTATTCTTCTACTCGATAAATAGTTTCTCCTTCACGCCGCATCCCGTATTGCTCACGGGCAATTTTTTCAATGATGTCATCACTTGGCGGTGCCTTAAGCAGGGCTTGGAGTTCGGCGATTTCGGCCTGAAGCCGGGTATTTTCTTGAACAAGTTCCTCATATTCCCTCTGCCAGTCCCGGTACCGCATCCAACTGTAACTGTCAAACCATACAAACTGCAACAGGAGCACTATGGCAATGACAGAGCCCATCAGGATCAGGGGGGAAAGCCGTCTTCGTGTTGGGGAGGGTGGTTTGGTTTTGGCCATCAGGAACCTTCTTTTACTGGCAACGAATCCCCTTTTTACCTGGAAACCGGGCATGGTTGCCCAGTTCCTGCTCAATACGGAGCAGTTGATTGTATTTTGCGAGGCGATCACTCCGACTGGCCGACCCGGTTTTGATCTGTCCACTGTTGGTGGCGACTGCAAGGTCGGCAATCGTGGTATCTTCTGTCTCTCCGGACCGGTGGCTGATGACCGCAGAAAAATGGGCTTTGTGAGCCATTTCAATGGCGTTCAGGGTTTCGGTGAGGGTGCCAATCTGATTCAGTTTGATCAGGATTGAGTTTGCAGCATGTTCCTCAATGCCCCGCTGGAGACGTTCGGTATTGGTCACAAACAGGTCATCGCCGACGAGTTGTACACGATCTCCAATGGTCTTGGTAAGCAGGGCCCATCCCTGCCAGTCATTTTCATCCAGGCCATCTTCGATAGAGATAATCGGATATTGGCGTACCCAATCCTCCCATAAGCGGACCATGTCCTGACTGGAACGCTTCCGGCCGGGATCGCTTTTCCAGAATACGTAGGCCCCGTCTTCATACATTTCACTTACGGCCGGATCTAGTGCAACGAATAGATCCTCTCCAGGCGAGAAGCCCGCCTGGACCACGGCTTCGAGGATGACTTCAACCGCTTCCTCGTTGGATTGCAGATCGGGTGCAAAGCCCCCTTCATCTCCAACTGCCGTGCTGTAGCCTTTGACTCCCAGCACTTTTTTCAGGTGATGGAATACTTCGGTACCCATGCGGAGCGCATCCGCAAAGGAGGCTGCACCGGCAGGCATGATCATGAATTCCTGCATATCGACACGGTTATCAGCGTGGCGGCCTCCATTGATGATATTCATCATAGGGACGGGCAGTGTGCAGGCATTGGTGCCGCCAATATAGCGGTACAGGGGGAGTCCGACGACGGAGGCAGCGGCTTTTGCGGCGGCGAGGGAAGCCCCCAGTATCGCGTTTGCTCCAAGCCGTCCTTTGTTGGGCGTTCCATCAAGTTCCAGAAGCGCATGATCAAAGCCTACCTGATCACAGACATCATATCCTTTCAGTGCCCGGGAAATTTCTTCATTCACATGGGTCACGGCCTTCAGAACCCCTTTGCCTAAATAGCGGGCGGCATCCTGGTCACGAAGTTCAACGGCCTCGTGTTCTCCGGTAGATGCACCGCTGGGAACTGCGGCCCGGCCGAAGTGGCCGTTACTGGTGGTAAGATCCACTTCCAGGGTCGGGTTGCCACGACTGTCAAGGATTTCGCGTCCCTGGATAATTTCTATTTTTGACATATTGAAAAACTAAGGGATGCAGGCATCCCTATGAATCCCCGGCGCATAAAAATCTTGAATGGAGCGACAGGGAGAATGAAAACGAACGTATGCCTGAGTATACCACGCGTGGAGGACATAGGTTCACGGACCGGTTTCCCGAAAGAGTCCCCATCGGGAGAGTTTTTTGGGAAACCGGTGAAGACATCTTTTGAATCCATCGGGTGGCGCGTTCAAGACTTCGGGGGATAGAAATGCACGGAAGCAGATACCGGATCAGTACTCAATAATAAAAGATTGCGCTGCTTTTTATGTACAGGAAAATGGCAGGCAGATCCGTGCACCGGCATCAGGCCCCGTCAGCGGCGCTGCCGAACGGTGGTTGTTCCGCTGATGGTCATCCCCCGACAGGTGTAACTGATCTGAGCACTTTCCCCGGTACTCCAGTCAGAAACATAAAAAATATCTTCGGCGGTCGGGAATGCAGTGGCCATCCGGTTGACTCCATCCTGATCCCCAATCCGGGCATACTGGTCTGCAATGATCCAGAAAACAGCAGCCTGCTCACGATCCGCTACCCCGCAACTGGCCACCGCGGTGGAATAGAGGTTCGGGATTGCAGTCTGGGCGGGCTTGAACTCGGGATCTGTCTCTACGGCAGATCGGAAGTAATCCCGTGCCTGACGAAAATCCTCCATATCCTGATAGGCGAGGCCCAGATTAAAATAGTCCTGTGCACGTATCTCAATGTCAGGAAGGGCTTCCATTTGGCGGAAGGTTTCGATAGCACGCTCGTTGTCGCCATCTTCAACGTACATGCGCGTTAACAGCCGCAGGGTCGCAGCGCTCGGTTCCAGAGATCGAATCTTGTCCGCCAGTGCGAGCATTTCCTCACGGTAGGCTTCCTGCTGGTATAACTCAAAAAGTTGTGTGACCACTTCCGCGTTGTCGGGTTCGGCCTCGTACTGTTCTTCCAGAAAAGCAATCTGTTCATCGGGCGGGATGACGACAAAGTACTTGCGGATCAGGGCGTCGATGCTCTCTTCGTCTCCTCGCTCCTGCTTCAATTCACGCAGAAAATCCAGTGCTCCCCCGATATCTCCAGACTGATACAGATCTGAGATAATGACATCCAGATAATAGGGGTCAATCCGCTTCGGATCCATCTCATAGGCACCCCGGTAGGCGGCCATCATATCGGGTTGCTGATCCGAAAGTACGTTGATATTTGTTTGAATAAAGCGTCCTTTATTTCGGGTCCAGATAAAGGGATCAAAGTCTGCTTCTAGTTCGGAGAGGACCGGGATGACCCGGTCATAGTGAACCAGCGCGGAGTCCAGCCAGATGCGTTTGGCGGCCTCATCCTCTTCGGCATCGGCCAGCGCCTGGAAGGTTTCGACTGCCCGCCGGAAGTTTACATCGCTGTTGCGGCTGAATCCGGGTGCATTGTAGAGTATCCATACCAGATCGGTGACCGCATCACGATAATTCTCGTTCTTATAATTCTCGTAGTAGAGGCTGTAGTGGATACGTGTCTCCTGTTCCCCGGCGGCGGTCTGTGCCCGAACGACCGGAGCCAGAAGAATGAGGATCACCAGAAGGCTTAAAATAAGAGTGTGACGCATGGTAGTTCCGAAGTTAAGTAAGTAGACAATTTAAGCAAGAAAAGACAATTAAGCCAATTTACCCTAATCTTCGTTTTACAAACCAGCGTTCCCCGATGTTGAGTGTGGCCGAAACTCCAATGAACCGGTCCCGGATTAAATTATAACTGGTAGAGCCGCGGGTTCCGATCTCAAAGGAAATATCCAGTCGGCTCCCCAAAAACATCGTCGGCAATCCAACCCCTCCTGTGATCGCCGACACCATAATATCCCTGCCCGCAACGGGGCTGACATACAGGTTGTCCCGGTAGAACCCTAGACGGTATGCGGTCCGGCCCAGATAGGCTGCCTGCATAACTGCACCTGCTGGAATCAGTTCAATTCCCGCAGAGTACCGTGTCCGGTTACGCAGGTGATTGGAATCAAATCCGGCGAAGGAGAGCGTAGTGGAGGCCGTTGACCAGGGTTCATGCTGGATCTCGGCAGTCAGGAGCCAACGATTCTGATACCGGAAAGACACCCCGCCGCTGAGCCGGTATGGGAACTTGAGGTCGCCGCTGCTGGATGTTCCCAGTGTATCCACATTCAGGCTCTCGCCGAGGGTGCGGGTCTGAGTCGCGTTCACGGTCACAGGCAGGCGGCCGCTTGCGGCGAGGACCAGTTCGTGATTTTCGCCGTCAAAGGAGGCGGTGATCCCGGCGGATGCCGTCACACCGGACATGCGTGTACTGCGTACCACATTGGTGGCCAGCAGATCTTCATTCCGGAAGGTGGTTCGGCGCACTTCTTCCGTAATCCCGAACAGAAAGTCTGTGGAGGCGCCGATGGAGATCTGAGGGAGGAGCCGAAATCCCATGCCGATGCGTGCGAGATGCAGCCCTCCTGATCCTTCATGGTTCAATTGGTATGACAGTTCTGTATTGGATCCCTGCTCCAGGGTGCCGCTGGTGGACACTTCGTAATTCATTCGGCTGTAGGGTTCGTAGGACAGTCCAAGTCCCAGCTTTCCACCGATCAGGGGAACGCCAATCTGCAGGGCATTGAGGGCTCCGCGCGTGAATTGTTCACTTCGCCCGGACGCATCCTCCGCACGCAGCTGATCAAATTGGGCCCCCACTGCAATGCGGACCAGGGTTTGTCGACTCCATGCGGCAGGGTTGCTGAAATTCATGTAGTCGTACGAAAAGAGTCCAGCGCCTGCGCCCCCGAGTGCCTGTGCCTGACTGGATGCAAATGCGCTCAATTCCCCGATGCCATATCTGGAGTAGAATGAGCCGTCATCACGTCCCTGGCCGTAAGAGATGCGGACAAGGGTCAGTGCCGCAAACACGAAAAGTGGAAGATGCCTTCTCATGGAGATAATATGATGGTTGCTTGGGGAGACAAATCCTGGGCATTTGCGTCGTAAAACAGGACAGCGTTCAGGGAATGATTCACAATCGGTGCACGTAATTCTAAACGGCTATACTCCTGCGCCCCAAAAAATACACGCTGAAAAAAGACACTCACATCACGTTCCAGGAAACGATATTGACCATTTTCAAGTGTGGCTTGTCCAACCAGAGCCGCAGGATCGGCATCATTCATCGGGATGGCAATCAGTTGCAGTGTCCGTGCGAGCGGGCGCACGAAGTTCACCGGCGCAGATTTTGTGGCAACGGTATCCACATTGAAAACCAGTTCTATACCATGGATGGGCTGATTTGCAAAGTCATCAAACGCAAAGTTAAATTCAATGGAGGGGCCTGCACCATCCTGAAACAGCACAAAGCCACTTGGCGTGTCAGAGGGGCGTGTACGTGCAATCTGGGTGTGGGTGCTGCTTACGTTATAGGTTGTCAATCCACTGGATGAAGTGACTTCCAGGACTGTCGTGGCGGAGGTAAAGCCAATCACCTGCTCGCTGCCGCGTTCGATCAGTGCAAACCCGTGGAATTCCGTTTCAAAGTCAGCACTGCGAAGGATAGTTGCATTTTCATCAATCCATGTGTCCGGCAGGTCTATGGTGGTCAGGATGTTTTTGGTGGTCATGGATATGATCGCAGGTCCCATCTTCAGCCCCGTATTGGCTCTGCGGCCGGCATGATCCCAGTTTTCAAGAATTTGATGCAGTTCAAACTGAACCGCCGTCAGCGTATCTCCAAAGTTATAGTTACGGAAAAGTTTTAACTGAGCACCGGTGATCTCATCCGAGGGTGCCCCGGAAAAGTCGCCATCAAAGTCAAGGTATCCGTGGGCCGAAATCTGCCCGGTGAGTGGATCATCCACAGCGCCTACAAGCACACGTGGTGCAGATCCGGTCACATCAATCAGCGTGGATGGCGAGAAGGAGGTGACCGATGCTGTTGCCGCCTGCGGGTTTGCTTCACTCCCCAGGAGGTTGAGTCCAACGTCGGAGACAGGGTCCGAGCAGGAGGCCACCATCAGTGGGATAAGCAGAAAGAAAATAAAAATTGAACGCATAAAACGATTGAGATGGGCTGGAGAGCAGCCCAAGAACGAGAGAGTCGACTGGATTGGTATGTCAGGCACGACTCACAGCGGGGAGATTACCCGCAGCGCCGGGAAGAGTTCCCGTTCAGACGGGCTCCGCACTGCATACCATCTGATACAGATCCGTGGCTTGCAGGATCATCTCCTGTGTATCAATGCTGAACTGGACTGAGTGATCCGAGTTCGGCGTGAGCGAGGGGGGGTAGGCAATGACATCCGAGAATTTTATCCCCAGATCAGACAGACTCATGCCGGAAATATCTCCATTGAGATGGAGCTTCATGTTTTTGATGAGATCCGGGGAGATGATTGCGTCGGCATCAATGCGGTCTGGCGTAAAGACCACGGTTTTGACGGATCCGAACACATTATCGTTCTTGTACTCGGTAGCCAGAAGAAAGGGCAGAAATCCGCTGATCCAGCCAAATGCATGGACAACATCCGGCTTCCACTGCAATTTTCGCACGGTCTCCAGGGTGGAGCGGGCAAAGAAGAGTGCACGTGCGGAATTATCTTTGAATGTGTTTCCTGACTTGTCCTGATGTAAACCTTTTCGTTTAAAAAAACGTGTGCTGTCCATGAAGTAGACCTGACACCGGGTTCCAGGAATGGCGGCGACCTTGACGGCGAGGGTTTCGGTTTTGCTCCCCATGCGTACCTTGGTGCCGCAGAGTCGGATAACCTGGTGCAGTCGATTTTTGCGTTCATTGATGGTCCCGTAGCGCGGCATCATAATTCTGGTTCCGAAAGAACCATCCTCCGTCAGCCCCTTGGGGATACAGCGGGTTAGCGTTCCGATGTCACTTTCATTTGCAAATGGGGCAATTTCTCCTGTGACGAACAATATATTGGTTAGTTGATCCATAACCACCGAAGTAGGTTTATCTTCTCAAATTTCTATTCACATGCCTGATTACAAAAACCTTCAATCTCCCAAATCGAAACCCGGAATTTAGTCCAGATGATGCAATATAAAATCCGGCATGGGTATATCAGCGACAAGATACTGAACAATCGCCAGAATTCCAAGTTTTTCGGGAATATTATGTGTTTTTTGTGAAGAATTGCCGTTCCGGTACAAAGTTTGGCAATTTTTGGAGCAGGTCGGTTATGTTAGGGTAAAACGGTTACGGACTGAAGCTATAACTCCTTAATCTTCCATATAGACCTTGATGGATTCTTATCGTGAGCATTTGCCGGTACACATTTTCGAGGATGCAGCGTCTTTGGCGCTGGAGATTGCGCACCATATCGGGGTGCTCATCAAAGAGCGTACTGCTCAGGGACAGAACACGGTTCTTGGACTTCCTACTGGATCCACGCCGTTGGATGTATACAAGGAATTGATTCGGATGCATCAGGAGGATGGTCTGGATTTTTCCAGTGTCATCACCTTTGATCTGGCGGAGTACTATCCGATTGATCCCGGTCGAATACAAAGCTATTATCGCTTTCTTCGGGAAAATCTTCTGAATCACATCAATGTCCCCAGGGAGCAGGCACATGGATTGCCGGGTAATCTGGCGGAGGACGAGGTGGATGACTGGTGCCGCTCCTATGAGGAGGCCATCCAGAACGCAGGAGGGCTGGATCTTGTGCTGCTGCGGATTGGACGAAGCGGGCATATTGCCTTTAACGAGCCTGGAAGTTCACGCAATGACCGGACGCGGAAGGTGATCCTGGATTCCATTACCCGAAAGGATGCCGCCAGTCATTTCTTTGGGGATGATCATGTACCCCGACAGGGGTTAACAGTGGGGGTGGGGACGATTCTGGACTCCCGTGAGATCCTCCTCATGGCAACCGGGGAGGGGAAGGCAGGCATCATCCGGCGGGCCGTTGAAGATCCGATCAATGAAGAAGTGACGGCCTCCTATCTGCGGGAGCATCCGAAGAGTGCCGTCTATCTGGATCGTGCGGCCGCCGGCCGGCTGACCCGGGAGCAGACTCCCTGGCTGGTTTCCGATGTGGAATGGACTCTGGACATGACTAAGCGTGCAATCATTTGGTTATCCGAGCGGGTCGGGAAGGCGATCCTTCAGTTGGAGGAGGCAGATTTTCATAATAACCGTCTCCATAGCCTGGTGTATGCCTACCCGGAGATTGATGAGATCTGTGTACGTGTATTTGAAGATCTGCGCCGCAGGATTCACTACCAGAATCAGCTCCCGGAGCGAAAACGTGTGATTCTCTTCAGTCCGCACCCGGATGATGATGTGATTTCGATGGGGGGGATGCTGGACAAACTGGCCCGTAACCGGAACGAGGTCATTGTCGCCTACATGACCAATGGATCGGTGGCCGTTTTTGATGCCGATGTATCCCGTTATCTGGGATTTGTGGAGATGTGTCTGGAAGAACTTGGCATTACGGGAGAAGCAGCAGAGGGTTTTCGGGCGTGCAGGGAAGAGTTGCTGAGATTTCTGGAAAATAAATCTGCCGGTGAGATTGATCTGCCGTCGGTACAGAATATTAAGTCGGCGATCCGCTATGCGGAGGCCATTGCGGGGATTGAGGTGATGGGCCTTACCCGCTCGAATGCACGGTTTATTGATCTGCCGTTCTACCAGACCGGGCGGATCAAGAAAAAACCGGTTGGGGAAGAGGATGCCCGGATTATCCTGGATCTGATGAACGAGCAGGAGCCGGACCATATTTTTGTGGCGGGGGATCTTTCAGATCCTCATGGCACCCATCGGGTCTGTTATGTTGCGATTCAGATGGCTCTGGAGCGCTATAACCGGGAGCGGGGAGTGCAGGGCCCCATGGTGTGGCTGTACCGCGGTGCATGGCAGGAATGGGAAATCCACCAGGCGGATGTATTCACACCGATCTCAAGAGCAGAGATGGCGCGCAAGATTGAGGCGATTTTCAAGCATGAGAGCCAGAAGGACCGGGCAATGTTCCCGGGGGCGCATGATGATCGTGAATTCTGGCAGAGGGCGCGTGACCGCAATACGGGAACGGCGGAGGCCCTGAACCGCCTCGGGCTGCCGGAATTTTATGCTGCCGAGGCATTTGTGACCGGCTACACGCTGTAGTGCTACAGGTGGCAGTGGGTCATCCCGTGCTTTTCCAGATATTGCTGGTGGTATTCCTCCGCCCGGTAGAAGGTGCCTGCAGGGACGATCTCCGTTACAATCGGACGGGGGAGCCGCGTTTGTTGTTGCTGCAGGGATCGTTCCGCTTCGGTTTTTTGTGTATCAGAGTGATAAAAGATCACGGAACGGTACTGGGGGCCGATATCGGGGCCCTGCTGATTCAGTGTGGTGGGGTTGTGATTGCTCCAGAAAATTTCCAGGAGTTGCGTGTAGGCGATCAGGGCCGGGTCAAAGGCGAGGTGTACCACCTCCGCATGTCCTGTACGCTTTGAACAGACCTCACGGTAGGTGGGGTTTTTGGTCACCCCGCCGGAATATCCCACTGCGGTGTCAATGACCCCGGCTGTCTGCCGGAAAATCAGTTCAACCCCCCAAAAACAGCCTGCTCCAAAGGTTGCCTGTTCCATGATCAGATTGGATTTTGTGCATCCTACCGCTCATCCCGCATCCGGTTCATATTGACAGAAAGAAAAGAATTGCTTAACTTGGAAGTTCTTCAAACCAATAAATTCATGCAAAAGATATTTTCTTTTCTGCTTCTGATTGTGATGATTCATCCGGTATATGCCCAGACCGGGGTCGGTACCGCTGCGCCTGAGGGGGCAATGGTTCTGTTTGATGGAACCCGGGATGCACTGGACGAGAACTGGACCTACTGGGAGGGCCCCCGGCTTGCGGCCGAGCTGCCTATAAAATGGGAAATTGTTGCGGACCCGGTGGATGAGGGAACGGTGGTCAGCAGCAGGGATTCGTCCGCGGCGGGCGGACTCTATGGTGCGGCCGATATTGTAACCAAACAGAAATTCCGCGACTTCCGGCTGCATGTGGAGTTCCTGATTACGGAAACCGGCGGGAACAGCGGGGTTTATCTCCAGAACCGTTATGAGATTCAGGTACTTGATGGCGATTCCACGAAGCATGGCATGGCGGCGGTGATCAATGAAAAGGCATCGGCCTACTGGCCTTACAACGGGACCGGGCAGTGGAACGCCTATGATGTGGTCTTCCGCGCCGCTCGTTTTTCCGATGGCGAGCGGACGGAGCCGGCCATGGTGACCCTTTATTTTAATGGGGTCAAGGTGCACGAGAATGTGCCCATTCAGCAGGTATGGGGAGGCCCCAATTCAGGGATTGACGGCGGCAATGATGAGGGGCGTGGCATCACCGATGTGCCCGGCGGCCTGAAATTACAGGCGGAAGGGCATGATGTGCGCTACCGGAATATCTGGATCCATGAACTGGATCTGATTGAGCCGGATACTGATTTTTGACCTGCGCTCCGTTGTACGGGTGGGTGTAGGAGCGCGGAGGACTGCCCAATATGTTCAAGCGAAAATGAACGAATATAAACTCGGCACATCTTGTGATACCGGGGGCAGGTGGTATATCATCTATGGACCGACCAATTCAGGAAGATGAGCAGAATAAAGGAGTTTGCCGGGAGACTTTCGATTCCGGTGGTATATTCTCTAATCGGTGTTTATAACTACTGGTGGGCATTTGACGGGGCTTACACCGGGATGGATCTGGTATGGGGGGAGTGGTTACGGGAGTTTTAGCCGTGGCTGTTTTTATGTATTTCCCCATAGCGAAGAAGATTGAAAACTACAGCCCGGCATGGTTCCTGGGGTTGCTTATCTCGATAAATCTTTTTGTTGGCGGGTGGATAATAAGTGATCCTTATTTCCTGCGCCTGCCGGTTGTACATAGAGCGTGGGGAGAGTATATGTTCGCTTTTGGAATTTTGATGCCGATCATTCATATACGATACCGATCTGCCGGTAAACCCCGTGAAAAGGGGACATTCTTCAAGCAGCGCATAAGGCTGAAAGACGGCGCAGAATCGGTTTGAGGACGATGGATTCCGGGGAAGGGCATTGTCTGCGCCGATACTTCCATATTGGCATGCTCGTAAAATCGTCCGTGTGAAGAGATTGTCCAGCGTCAGAGATTTTTTTCGGGGTGACCTGATCTGGAGGGAAGGCGTTCGGCGACGATTTCTGCAACATCCTTGATAGGTGGCCCGTTCGTGTCAAATCTCGTGGCTGCATCACGCAGCATCGTCAGGCAGAACGGGCATCCGGTGGCAATGGTATCCGCTCCGGTAGCGGCGGCCTCGGCATAGCGTACGTCATTGACTCTGGGTGCAGACTCGTCCATCCACATCTGGGCACCTCCGGCCCCGCAGCAGAAGGAGTCTTTCCGGTTGCGCGGCATCTCGGTAACGGTTGCTCCAACATTTTCCAGAACAGATCTCGGGGCTTCGGTGATGTCATTCTGCCGTCCCAGATAACACGGGTCGTGGAACGTGATATCTTCCTTCAGCGCCTCCATTGGGATGCGTCCCTCATCTGCCAGTTCCGCCAGTAATTCCGTATGGTGGATCACCTCATAATGCCCTCCCAGCGCAGCATACTCCTTTCCCAGTGTGTGCAGGCAGTGTGGGCAGGTGGTCAGGATGCGTTTCGGCTTGATCTGATCCAGTGTGGCAATATTTCTCCCGGCAAGTTCGGAGAACAGATATTCGTTCCCGCTTCTGCGTGCGGAGTCCCCGGTGCACCGTTCACGATTTCCCAGGACTGAAAAAGAAATGTTTGCAGTTTGCAGGATGCGCACGAGTGCGCGTGCGGTTTGCTGGGCCCGTTGATCGTAGGAGGGAGCACAGCCGACCCACCAGAGCAATTCGGCATCAGGATTCTCCTCCACCGTAGGGACTTCTAAGCCCTCGGCCCAGCCCATACGATCCTGTGCACTCATGTTCCAGGGATTCCCATTGCGCTCCATACCCTGATACACCGGTTCCAGTGTTGCGGGGTATTGATCTTCCATAAGCACCAGACCGCGTCGGATCTGCAGGATATCCTGCATCGGAGCATTTGCAACCGGGCAGATCTCGGTGCAGGCACCACATGCGGTGCAGGCCCAGACTGCCGCTTCTGTGATGGCATATTCGGTAAGTTTCACATCGGGGGTTTCCCCGGAAGCAAGGTCCCACAGATGTTCGTTGACGAAGTAGCGTTTATTGATTTCCAGCGCAGCAGGAGACAATTCTTTTCCAGTTGCATACGCAGGACAGACATCCTGGCAGCGATTGCACATGATGCAGGCGAAGGTATCTGCAATACTGGATTGCGGAAGCTGCTCCAGGGTGAGTGATCCAAAAACATCTGCACCCGCATCTTCAAAGTCAATGGGATCCAGTGCGCCCGGCGAGGAGCGATGGATCTGTGTGGCGAAGTTAACCCCGGCCATCATGAAATGAAAATGCTTGGTATAGGGAAAATAGGGGGCGAAGGCTAGAATCAGGCCCAGAGCGCCCCACCAGCATACATGATACCAGATTGTGAGATGGTCAGGACTGAGGCCGGCCCAGACAGGTGTGATGGTGGAAGCCAGCGGCTGCCATGGATCCGGGCCATGCAGTCCGATGGCGGCCGATTCTCCAAGTAAACGAAATCCCACATGCAGCAGGATGAACAGTCCGACGATCAGGGAGTCACGGGAAATTGTCTGCCGCAGGAACAGGAGGCGTACCTCGTGGATACGCAGAATATTATCTCGTTGCGACAGGGCATCACGTCCGGGCAGAAGGAAGCGTCGCAGCAGGAGCAGCAGCATGGCAAGGAGTACTGCACCACTCGCAAGGTCCACCGCAAGGCGGTAGCCGTGATAAAGCCAGTCCGGGAATAGAACCGGTACGGAGAAATACCCCCGGGCCAGATCCACCATATTCACCAGGAGATAGAGCACGAATCCCCAGGCGAGTGCGGCATGTATGGTGGTGACCAGCGGGCGGGCCTTCCACATGCCTCCCATTGTAATCCAGGCCCCGATTGCACGAAGTGTGCGCTTGCTGTCAAGATGCAGGGCAGGGGACTGCCCCTGCCGGATGATTCTGAATACCGCGGAGATTCCCAGGCCGGTTCCATACACGGCAAAAAGTGCCGCCAGAGTAAAGAGAACTTTTTCCGTCAGGGTCAGCATGGCCCTGACCTAATCCAGCGTATACAATCGTGGATCAATCTCCTTCGCAGTCCCCTCAACAATGGCCTGATTTGCCGTAATCGCAACTGCGGCCGCCTCTAATCCCCGCTCCCAGTTTGCAGCAGGCGGATAGGGGCCGAAGGCGTGATTGTCCATGAATTCCTGCATCGCATACCACATTGGAGTCTCCACATTGGGGTCGTCTTCGGTCGGATCTAGATTCTGGGCATCCAACTGGGTTGCATTGGCAAGAAGGGCAATCCCGGTTTCCTTATAGAACCGGTCTTTTCTTGCATAGACCTCCCAGCCAAGCATCAAGGAATCCACCTCCTTGAACATCCATGCCTTGCCCCGGTCCCGAAAGACAATTGTACTTTCGGATCCCATGTACACTTCATACGCTTCTTCATAGGAACTTACGAGGGTTGCGTCAAAGATCAGGTGCAGGCCGCTCGGAAATTCAAAGATGGTCTGAATCGTATCGGCAATTTCGCGTCCGTCATTCCAGCCCATGATCTGTCCGAATCCCTGAACTCTGGTCGGAAGTTCACCGAGCACCCAGTAGGCGACATCCATTTGCAGCAGGGCGGCTTCGCCGATCAGCCCGGTTGTGAGTTCGGGATCCAGGCGCCAGTTGAGTTCCCGAACGCGTTCGGCATTCGGAGAAGCGCGTCGCCAGCTCTCTTTTGCGTGCCACTGTCCCCGCGCCATGGCAGGTTTCCCAATTGCACCACTGCGCATAAATTGAAATACTGATCGGTGTTGCGGATTGGACCGATAGATCTGACCAACCTGGAAGATCTGCTCAGGCACATCCCGTGCTGCGCGTGCAATTGCTTTTGCATCGTCAATGGAGGATGCCATCGGCGCTTCGCAGTACACATTCTTGCCTGCCTCCAGTGCATTGAGCACAATATCACGATGGAGGTGGGTAGGGGTTGCTACGATCACGGCCTGGATGTCCGGATTGTCTAGAATCTCACGATAGTCTTCATGCCGAGTTGCCTCCGGGACATCCCGCTGTGCACGGCGGAGCATGGGGGCATAGGTGTCACAGATGGCCGAAACGGTCGCACCCGGTACCCGGGCAAGTGTCGCGGTGATTTCGCGCCCCTGTGGACCATAGCCGATAATACCACAATGAACCTCATCACGGTTCCCGGGCCATGGCCGGGTTTTGATATTGGCTGCACGCACCAGACCTGCTCCGCTGAGGGCAGCACTGCCCATAAGAAAAGCTCTTCTGCTAACCGTTTTTTTCGTCATTGGGAATCGTTGAGTCTGTTGAGTTGAATCCGTTGGAAACAAGTTCCAGCTCATTTCCGTCGGGGTATGCACAAAGTATACGCATATCGTCGAATTTCTGTGCCACATGATCCATTTCGGTGCGGTTCATGGCCAGCAGTGCCGTTGAGACGGCATCACAGACGGTTGCCGATGAATGAACTACGGCAGCGACGGCCGCCCCTTGCACGGGGTAGCCAACACGGGGATCAATCACATGTCCCCACATGTGATTGCCTTTTTGAAAAGCTTTCCCATGCGGGGCCGACACAGAGAGGGCTTCGTCGCAAATGGATGTAGAGGTCAGCACATGGCTTTCGTCTAGAGGATCGGCAACTCCGATGGTCCATTCCCCTTCACCGCATGAAGGGGATCCGATGGTGACCATCGTACTTGTGCCTCCGTGAAGGAGTGCGGACATGACTCCACATTCCCGAAGCAGAGTGGCGGCTTCTTCGATAGCATACCCTTTCCCGATTGCGCCAAGGTCAATGGCCATCCCATCCTGTCTAAAGCGGACACTACATTCGGATTCATCCAGCTGCACCTGATTCATTCCGGTTTTTTGCAGGGCTTTTTTTCTTACGGATTCCTCCGGCCAGGCCCCTGAACCGTGCACAAATCCCCAGCAGCGCATGAGCGGCCCCACGGTGACATCAAACGCACCATCTGTCTTGTCAGAAAGTTCAGATGCCATTTTCAGAAGGGAATAGAGGTCTGGTGTGACCGGTACGGGATTCTTTGAAGCGTTATCGTTAATATGGCTGACCTCACTGTTTGGGTTATAGAAACTCAATCGCTCATCCAGACGCTTGATCTCAGACAGAGCCTCCTCGCCTGCTGCTCTTAGCAGCACAGCATCCTCTCCATACATCACCAATTCAAACCGTGTCGCCATGGCATTCAGTGCCAGTCGAACGGTTTGCATCAGCAGTTCTGTCTGGGGCAGACGGATCTGGAAGAGACGTATTTCCGTCTCTTCCAGATCTCTGCAGTTCACCGAATTCAGTGCGTCTCGGTTTCGTAGGTGATGGGTTCAATTTTTGAACCACTACCGGTATGGAGTGACCGTTCTTCCTCGTTGAAGTAGATCATTTCGCCCATACGCTCACTCAATTCTGCCATAGAGATGATCGTCTGTGCCCGGATGGCCACATCAATATTCCCGTTCGTCTGTCCGTCTTCACGGATCGCCGTAAAGAAATTATGGATATGAGCAGGCACATCTGCACCGGGCAGGAGGTTGTCCATTTGCTCTCCATCGACCAGATCAGCGAATGGGCGTTCGGGGCGGAGTTCCAGACTTTCTCCACTGAAGTACAGCGTCCCTTCATTTCCGCGGATCACCTGACCGAGTCCCTGTTCGTTTACACTGCTCCCGGTGACCACCATACAGAGGCCGCTCGGGAATTCAGCGAGCAACTGGCAGTTATCCGTCACATCGCGGTCTTCTGCTCCCAGGTTGGCATCTCCGATTTTTTTATTCCCAACCGAGCATACGCGTTTTGGGAACTCTGGAGCGCCGGTTGCAATCAGGAGGGGATGGATCCGGTGCGCAAGGAGATCTCCGAGGATCCCTGCACAGTACGGATAATACTTGCGCCAGCGGTGGTAGTGCTGTGCATTGAATTCACGGGAGGATACGGGTCCGAGCCATTTTTCCCAGTCCAGGGTGACTCCGGGTTCCAGTTCCGGCTCAAGGGTATAATAATTCCACTCACCGATGGGTGTATTGCGGCAGTAGGAATCCTGTGCCAGCACCAACGGGCCGATCCGTCCGGCGCGAATCAGGTCTGCGGCGGCGTGCCATTTGCCCTGAGTACAGAACTGTGAGCCAATCTGAAATTTATGGCCCGTCTCCTTGACCTTGTCATAGATCTCAAATCCTTCGGCAAAATACCGGGTCATCGGTTTTTCGCAGTAGACATGCTTGCCTGCATCCAATGCATCCACGGCGATCTTTGTATGCCAGTGGTCAACAGTGCCAATAAACACAGCATCAATATCCGGATTATCCAGAACTGCCCGGTAGTCTTCATGGACTTCGACGGCGGCTTCGCGGCCGGCTTCCTGACGGGCGGCATCCAGCGCAGCGTGCGCCTGATCACGCCGCTTGGAGAATAAATCGCAGGCGGCTGCGCCAATCGCATTCAACTGGACATTGTGCCGTGGTCGGCCATTGTCTGTGGGATTGGTAACGTTCAAGAGATGTGCATTGTAGCCTTGCCCTCCTACACCGATGAACCCGCATACCACGGTGTCATTTGCACCCAATACCGAACCGGTAGCGGGTGCGGTTGCACGCACATTTCGTGTACCCTGTACACCGGCCATCACTGCGGCGGTGCCGATAGCGGATTTCTTGATAAAGTCACGACGAGAATTTTGCTTGTCTCCTAGCATGAAAGAATGAAGTTATAGTTAACTGTGGATGTGGAACCGCTTTCATAAAAGCGGACTGGGAAGTCCAATATAAGAAATTTTTGAATATTATTGACATTCGGAGCAAATTTTCTGAGACCATCAGTGATTTTTGGAGCAGTATTGCTGCTAGTGCGGGGGATGATCATCAGGAATGCACTGGAACCTCAGGGACTGTGCGGGAACCAGATTGTGGCAGGCGGCGAATTTGACTCTCTTGAATTTCGTCAGCATTTGCAGGCCGAGGGGGCAAAAGACAGAATCTGATTTTTTGGAGATGCAACAGGTTTACCGGGATCTTTTCAGTTGTGTTCTGTATAGTGTGGGTGTTTAAGCGGTGCTGCAAGCACTCCTGCTGCTGTCAGTTTTTGGGTGTCCGTTCGAGGCGTACTTAAATCAATGTCCAGAAAACGCGGGGAGGTGAGATATAGACTCGTGACTTACCTGCGGATACGGAGTTGCCAGAATACCGCGGTAGATGGAGTGCACGCACACCGTGCAGAGGAGCGCTATCCACCCCGTTTCTATCTTGAAGGGGAATTTATTAAGGGGACTGTATTACCGGCTAACAGAGGATCTATTACGGAACGTCACATACTGCCGTGTCCTTGAACCAACGGGGGGCTTTGTCTGACAATCCTTAACGGGCATGGCATCAGGCAGATGATGTTGGGTGGGCAATCGGGGAGGCGATGATCCTTCGTGATTGTATCCGTTTGTCCGTCTGACTGGAAAAGATTCCCATTCCGGGCTACAGTTCAGTTATAATTCCCGGTCTGTCCCCACAGGTTTCTCTTTGATGACTCCTTCAGAACATAGTGTTGTCATGGTTTTGTCTGTTGCAGGGTGACACAACAGGGAGGCATTCAATCATGGACATCTAACAGTTCAAGCGCTTTCCTGTTGTTTCCGTGTACGGTTGGCTCATAACACCAATGGGAACGAAGCATATTGATTGCCGGAATTGCTTCACGAAGGTCCAAGTTGAACATCTTAACGACCGCTTGATCAATCTGCTGTCGCACTTCATCCACATGAGCCTGACATGCGGGAAGCAATTCCCTTTGGGCAATCTCGTTAAACATGTTTTCTGCCTCACATAACCGGGTTTCGGGAATTTCATCTAAACGCGGACATGGAAGATTCGCAATCGCTTTTATCCTTGTTGTGGAACGTCCCACCTGTGTTCGCGTCCCGTATGTCCAGTGAACCAAAAAACCTAGTGTTGAGTTGGCCCACAGGACGAACGCTTTTCTGATACGCCCATCATTGTGTGCCAGCGAAACCCATGCCCTGCCGCCCATTCCTGGATTTTCAGTCATTGCCGATAGTAATTTCTGGGAAGTCCAGCGCATATTCTTCGCATAAAACAGTGTAGATTGATCCCCAAGTACTCTTTCGACCTGTTGACTGCTCCCGATTTCTTCCCAAGGAATGCCTTTGTGAGTGAAATCGACGATTAACTTTTTCTGCTTACTTTTGTCGGCCCGCCAGAGCATTCTGTCTGTTCCAGAAGCATCTGCCTTATCAGCGACTGGGTAGACCTCAAAAGCCCCCCTTTGATCCCCTCCGACAATATTTCCTATCTTGCCTTCATCCGGGCCGATGGTAAACAGATCAGACATTTTCACCATTGAGACTCCGAGTGGAATTGCTGGAACAGTATAACTCAGTTTCCCCTCACGAAGCCCTCTGCAAGCGACCACAAGATCCTTGTGCAAAACACCTAAGGGCGACCACGGATCTCCTTCCCCTCCGACGGGAAAGGCAAAGAATTCGCCGATTGTGTCATCCCCGATCCGTACCGGGCAATATGTCTGTCCCCGAATTTTGGCTTCGTTGATCAAGTTCTTAATAGCACGTGCTGCTTCACGGGCTTCTCCAAGACGTACCACGGGCTTCCTGAGCGTAATGCTATAAATCCGGTTTGGATTACATCTCTTGTTCGGGCCCTCTCGCCGGGATCCAACTTTCGTAGCCACAAGCAACATCTCCCCCATCCCTGTATCAGCAGATAAGGACCCTTCCCTGTACGAGTGATCTCCCGATACGGTTATTATCGTAATCTCACTGTACTTCTCTTCTATCATTTTCCTTGTCTTTATCCATTCTACTCCGAATGCTGCAGTAAGCGGGAGTACAAATCCAATCCGCCCCCCCTGCTTGCATTTTATATCTGCCAGCACAAGAAATGACGCACCTAACCCGGCACTTTTGTTGGCGGCTTTATTCCGGATCAACCTCCCCCATCTTTCCTGGCATTCTTTACGCTCTTTATCTGAAAGACCACTAACGTCAAAAGCCCCTTGCTTTCCATCTGACCTTTTGTAAGGAGGATTCATGAGAATCCAGTCTATCTTACCCTCCGGGATATCCACAGAGATATTCTCGTATTTCCCCGAACCAGATGTCCTACCTATGTGCGGGTCTGAGAAAAGGTCGTTTACATTGTCGGTCTTAAAGTACTCCAAAGCCCCTGTCTTATGTCCCTTCCCTCCGATGCCGATCCAACCAATCTGGGTATCCCCATAAGTATCTCCCTCGCCGATGGATGCTAAAGACGATGTGGTCAGGTGAGCGGCGATAGGAGAGATATCCGCCCCGATAAGTCCGCCCTCCATGGCTGCGGTGTGCATTGAGCAGATATCCGCATTTTTGCGTGCATGTCTCTCATGAAGATCTACAATGCGCCTATATCCTGCACGAAGGAGTGTGCCAGTACCGCATGCCATGTCAACCAGTTTATGGGAGCGAAAGAGGAATGGGTCTGCCCAGTCATCCTCTGAAATGTTTTCCTGGGAAATAGTTAGATCCGCAAGCATTTCCGCCGTGCTTGGCCGAGTATAAAACGCTGCCGCTGCTTTACGATCATCGCTCAGCACAGGAAAGAGTTCAGCTCCTACGCTAATATGTAAGCCAATTTGTGCATATTCTATTTTCCTGACACACTCATCCAGGATGGAGAGTGCACTGGAAGTGGCACCTGGATCCAAACTTATTGACTCTCGCAACACTTCAATCGCGGGCTGGAAGATAGATCTCCAGTTATGTCCATGGATGGACTCCCACACCTTTAATCGCTCTCGTGGATCAAGCGGGGGTTCTTTAGAAGCTGACGGTACCACGGGGACACGATTGTCCTTTCCATACTCAACTTGCAGTTCGAGCCTTCGCTGCACTAAAAGCGCATTTAACCAAAGCACCATCATCGTGCGTAATCCATTCAATGGGGAACGCTGAAGTAATCGGCTTGAGAGCAGGTCCTGATCATTGTCAGATAATCGGGCAGCTAATATGTTTGCTGTATCTCTCACCAAATTTGCCACTTCCTGTCCAACTTCACTAATCCTTTCATCGGGAATGGCGAGGGACAACAGTAATGTTTTGATGTCGTGAATTGCCCCGGCTATAAAACCTTCTCTGGGCCAGCGCCCTCCATTTCTGTTTTCCCTGTGAACCGCGTACCGTATTTCAGCGCCCGATAAAAGGCTTTCGCAAATTTCCGAATCGTCTGTTTTCCTGAAACTGCCGGGAATATGAACGGCAACAGATGTATGGATCGGGTGGGCGGATATCTTTGTCAGTCTGCCCAAGTATTTCGTTACATCTTGATCCGCATCTCTGGCATGAAAAGAGGTCTCAATATTCAGGGGAGGATACTTTGGGTCATTAATCACGATGTCCGGCTTCAGATTAGACCCGCTAATCAAACCATGTCGTTCGACAATGATGCAATCTTTGGGTTGCCATGGCGCATGGGTTTGACGAAGAGCTTCTGCAAATTTCTGATTGAAAGTTTCTTCGCCTGTCGTACCGATCATTGTCAAATTAAGGGTTGTTCATTTTTTTGGGAACTATATACATGAGTACCCCGGTATTCTGCATTCTCTTTGGCGTTTCATGGCCTGGTGCCCGGTTGCAGGCTTGCGCTCCGCAACCACAGGTCAATCATAGGCCCTATACCCGTCCGGCAGGTTTTCCTGCCAGAACGCCATCCCCGATATCCTGATGTTGATGGACGCGCTGGTTCCGCATTCACTTGACCACCGCACGCAAGACACAGAGATTCGGACTGCGTCCGTCGATTCTTTGTGTCCACATAACAGAAGATCCCTCCCGTATTGTCGGCGACCTGCCCACAATTGCGGTCAACCCCAATGCCAGTACCGTCAGTATCCCGCTCAATTGCATCTATTTCATAGACTGCCGTCATGTGCCCATTCCCGTTTTCCTCAAAAATGCGGGCAGGTTTGGGAACTGGGTCTGCATAGCGGTTCAACCGAGAGAATCGTATCATCTTCACATGCATGCCCAGTTTTCGCCGAACGTATCCATCCGTTGAACACATCTTTCCCCCTGATACATCTACGGCGAAGCTTTTTTTCGGCTTGCCTTTTTCCTTGAACCCGGGGAGCCCGCGCTTCTTTTGAAAGAACTGCTTGCAGGCATCGGACAGATTCTTCCGTACGGTACGGGGCAAATCAACCGAATACTCCCTTAGCCATGGTGCGGCCGTATCCCTGTGTTCGTTATACCACTTGTAGAGATTAAACGGGGAGGTCCGGGATTGACCGGTTTCTGTATAATCGTGTTTGGATTCTGTAAGCGCCGCATTCCAGAGATACCCGCTGGCACCCGCCAGTTCATTCAGGAACCGGCAGGTCTTCCTGCCCCCTCGCAGACGAAAACGGAGGTTCACATACTGCCGCATCCTTGAACCAGCGGGGGGCTTTGTCTGACCATCCTTAACGGGCATGGCATCAAGCGGATGATGTTGTGCAGGCAGTCGGGGAGGCGATGATCTTTCCCGATTGTGTCCGTTTGATCCGCCAGAATAAAAAAATCCATTCTGAATTACTCACGTAGATAAGTTCCATAGTTTTCTACACCAAACTCCGCTCCCAATGCAATTTTCATAGACTGAATCCTGAGCACTGGAAGCATCCCGGTTGCATCTGAGGGTTCGCCAGAGAATAAACTGCCCATCTTCGTTTCCAGTGATGCTCTGATAGTTCTATATTACGGTGTCACGGGGATTAACGTTCCGCTTGTCTCCTTCAGTGCGACGAGGCAGGTTTCCAATGTCGGCATATGAGCGGCCGGTGAATTTCAGGATTGATGCTATCGCTCCAGTTGAAGATGAATTCGCGGTGAATCAGGCTTAATTTGTCCGTCTGCCCTTTGCTGATTTTGATTCCGGTTTCCCGCTGTTAGGGTCACTCGCGCGGTATCCACGTTTCGTTTGGAATTATTGCTGGGAATACGAATGTAGTTCAGGATGATCTTTCTGTAGTCCGATGGTCGACCCGCCCAGTTGCGGTTAATGGCTCTGAAGAGGATGTGTTCTGTGGGATTCCATGTACAGCTACCAAACAAGAGAGATAACCTGTGTTTTCCCGGAAGTGCGAATAAGTTTGTCAGGGATCCTTTCTGCTGTGTTTCGGTGTAAGGTGAGGATCCATGATGTGATACATGTACTCATCTCGTCGTCAGTTTTTTATGCGACCGCTTGGCGGACTGCTGGATTCAATATCCAGGAAACGCGGGGATATGAGATTTGGACTTGTGACCTACCTGTGGGGACGGGACTGGGATATCTCCACACTGATACGGAACTGTCAGGATACCGGGGTGGAAGGAGTGGAACTGCGGACCGAACACGCACATGGTGTAGAGGTGCACCTGTCCGCGGCAGAACGTGCAGCCGTGCAGTCGCAATTCATGGATAGTGACGTGAGACTGGTCGGACTGGGAACCAACTGGTCATTCCATCACCTGGAAGCCGCCCGGCAGGCGCACGCAATCAGTCAGGCAAAAGCGTCCGTCATTCTGGCTCACGATGTAGGAGCAAGCGGGGTCAAAGTAAAGCCGGATGCTTTGCCGGATGGGATTCCAGAAGAGCAGACGATTGCCCAGATTGCCCGGGCTCTGCGGACACTTGGCCGGTTCGGGGAGGATTATGGGCAGGAAATCCGGCTGGAAGTTCATGGATATCGTACGGATGCACTCCCCGTGATCCGGCAAATCATGGAGGCAACCCGTCATCATAATGTTCGCGTATGCTGGAACTGTAATGAGGCGGACTTAAATGCGCCGGGACTTGCACACAATTTTGAACTTGTCCAGGGATATCTTGCACAGACCGCCCATGTGCGTGAACTGAACAGCACCGCGTATCCGTACAGGCAACTCTTTGAACTGTTTGCACGATCCAATTATGCCGGTTGGATTTTACTGGAGGCCCGAACGGATCCTCCAGACCGGATTGCTGCACTAAGGCAGCAGCGTTCCTTATTCGACTCCCTGATAGGGTTATCCGGGCGGAATTAAACAGGAATGCCCGCACAAGGCGGGCATTCCTGTTGTGGAGATGCCGGGAATCGAACCCGGGTCCGAAAGGTCGGACAGACAAGCGTCTACGTGTGTAGGCCACACTTTAATATCTTGCATTCACCCATGGCGTGCGGCCAAAGCCGGGTGTCCGCAAAGGCTGATCAATATCCCGTCAGGATCCAGCCGGAATCCTGATCAGGGTGCTCACATCTGGCGATGCCTTCTGTACCACCTGTGAGCGGGTATGCACAGAAGACAGACAGCGGGTCTATGCCGCCATCGCGTACGAATAATCGTTCGCAGTTACAGGTTTTCTGACGTGATTTACGAGCCCAGGTCAGATTGACTCGACACGCGACTTGTTGTGCGATGCCATCCGTCGAAGCCTGATCATCCCCATGAAGCAGTGTATACTCCGAAAATAAAGAAAGGTTCCAGAACTGGAATCTTGGCGGATTCAGTCTGGATGCGCGGGCAATGAATTACCTTGAACGAACCTTATCCCTGGATAGATCGGTTCCCACGGCAATGAGTTCATAGGACTCAAAAACCCGGTCAATATCACGAATGACCCGGCGACGGATACTGCGTTTCAGAAAGGGGATTTTACTGCGTGCGCCACTTGGATAGATGCGGTACGGATGCACAAACAATCGTACATGTTGTGTTCCGATGGGGACGGCCTCCACCTGTACAACAACCTTGTACAGAAGCCAGTTGCGGATCTGGCGATGCATCGTGGAAACTGTATTGGGCGGGGGAGAAGGAAGTAGTTCCCAGCCCACTTCCATCAGGGCCTCCTCAATTTGAGACAGCGGAACCTTTCCCGCAGAACTGTGCTCGTAGTCTCGATAAAGCGGGTAAAGAGTCGGAGAACAACTGATTACGGTCAAACTGAAAAACAAGACAGCAGGAAGGTGTCTGCACACGGAGATAGGATCTAGGCGGGAGTGGTTACGGGATCGAAAGAACAATCCAGGAATTCCAGCATCAATCGATTGAAAATTTCCGGGTGCTCCATCATGGGTGCATGGCCGCACTTCTCAATGAAGCGCAATTTTGCGTTCGGAAGTAACTCCTGAAATGTATGGGCGACATCGGGAGGGGTGATCTGATCTTCTGATCCCCAGATCAGACAGGCGGGTACATCAATCTTCTCAAGTTCACCGATGACGAGGTCTTTCATGGAACTGCGGGCAAGCCAGACAAAGCGAAGTGCACGTAATCGGCTGGTCGCAATATCAGAGATGCGATCCACCAGATCTTCCGTCACCATTGCAGGATCGTAGAAGGTTTTCTCTGCTTTAACGCGGATATAATTGCGGTCATTCCGTCGGAAAGTTGTGTGTCCCACTTCCGTCTCATAGATCCCCGAAGAGGCGGACAGGAGCAGACCGGCAACACATTCCGGGTAACAGGTCGTATAGCGGATGGCAATCTGTCCACCTAGAGAATTGCCAATCAGGATCATCTGATCCAGCCCCAGAAATGTGGTGAACCTGCGCACATAATCAACGATCCCCTGTACGTTGGACTGTTTTCTGGAGAGTTCATCAAGCTTCAGGTCGGGGACGATGGCACGGTACCCGCGGTCGACCAGAGCGGAGGCCGCATCAAACCAGCCCTCAGGGTTTCCAAGAAGCCCATGCAACAGAAGCAGCGGCGGACAATCACGATTTGCCCCCGAATCAATATATCTAAACCCGCCGGATTCGTGGAGTTGCAGATTCGCTGGAACAGAATGATTATTTAGATCAGGAATGGGGATCACCGGTTTGAATGTCGGAAATATAAGTTATTTTAGGGAATAGGAGATGTAGAGATCATGGAACCCCCTTGTTTTCCCTGCGTAGAAGGGACTTCTTTTGGTTATGCTGTACCTAATCACAAAACAAAATTACGAAATGCCGTGTGGTAAGAAAAGGAAGCGTCACAAGATCGCAACCCATAAGCGAAAAAAACGATTGCGCAAAAACCGTCATAAAAAGCGAAATCGTTAAGTTTGGCGGTCTGGTGCGATTTTTTTCCTAACTTAGGGGAGAAAGTTGCAGGTCGTTATCATATACAACCGGAAATCAATGTCCAAAAATTATGGCATAGGAGATGTAACCCGGGCCTTGGGCTGGGGGCTTCTGATGGGAGGAGGAGTCGGTTTTGCACTGGGACTCCTTCTCGCTCCCGAGGAGGGTAGTCGTTTACGTCGCCGGGTAACCTTTCATCTGGAGGAATTAGCGAAGCAGGTTGGAAGTCTGGCGGAGACCATGAAAGAGCCCAGAGAGAATGCAGGCGCAAAGTCCGAAGGAGAAGCACTTGTAGCCAAAGCAAATGAGCAGGCACAGGAAATAAATTCGCAGATGGACGAAATCATGGGATCTGCGACTTCTGTACGCTCTGAATCTTGAGTGGGGAGGGAGAATTATCGACGATCGATTTGCAGTATTGGTTGCATCGGCGAATATCATGGCAGGCGGTGGAAATCCGTTCGCGCCTGATGTTTTCGACTATCGCTCCAAGACAACGTTCAATTATTTTCATCAGTTGATCCCCGAGCGCCGGGAAATTTTAGATCACCTGCTGGATCTTATTCAGAAGGACGAAACGGAAATTCTTGAAGGGATCTTCGGCCCCGAAGCGCTCGAGGACACGATGAGCCTGATTCAGGCCGTCTATTCCGCACCGCTGATGGCGGCACGTAAGCGGTTTGTGCCGGATCCGTTTTTCAGTGCGGTTGACTTTGATGGACTGCCGACAGGTGCACAGCGGCGTCTGCTGGAAAACAGCATCATCCTGAGCGGTCTGTTCGGACTGCTTCGTCCAGATGACCTGGTGCCGGAGTATAAACTCAGCATGACAGCGAATCTCCCGGGTACGGGCCCCCTGGCATTGTTCTGGAAGCCCTATATCAGCCCATTCCTGAACAAAGCGGTTCGAGATCGCTTTGTATGGGATTTGTTACCGGAATCCCATCGGGAAGCCTGGGATGACAATGAATCCTATACTGTGCGGGCAACAGTCGCCTTCTACAACTCGAACGGAAGCATCCTGAAAGATGATGCGGTCTATCGTGGTCAGCTCATGAGTTTCATTGTGCGGGATTCAACGATAGATGTGGAAGCCCTGGATACCTGGCGTCACCCGGGGGGGTTCAAGTTGTCGAGGAGAAAATCAAGCCTGGAAGGTAAGCAGAAGTCCGTTGCGATGGTCCGCCGCTAGGACAGCTTCATGCCGGAGTTGCAGGCCCTTTTGATTCTTTTCTTCGCAGGTGTGGCTGCAGGCATAATGAATGTGATGGCAGGGGGAGGCTCAACCATCACCTTGCCGGTACTCGTCCTGCTGGGGCTAGATGCGGGTGTGGCGAACGGGACAAACCGTGTTGCGATTCTCGTCCAGAATATATCGGCCACGCTAACATTTTCTTCGGAGAAGAAGACGCGCATACGAAAAAGTATATCGTATGGGTTATGGACCATACCGGGTGCAATATCAGGTGCCTTTATGGCGACCAGGATTGAGGATGCCCTGTTTGAGAAAATTCTTGCGGGGCTGTTGATTGTGGTCGTCCTGACCATGCTACTTCCGCGTGGAAGTGGCACCTCCAACAGGATTGCGAGGGAGTCTGTCTGGACGGGGCCGGTGCTCTTGCTGATCGGGTTTTATGGAGGATTCATCCAGTTAGGGATCGGGTTTTTGTTTATGGCTGTCTTTTTTCATTTATTACATCTGGATCTACTGGCGACAACCGTTCACAAAGTCACGGTTGTGCTGCTTTATACGATTCCGACCCTGATCGTATTTGCAGCGTTGGGAAAAGTGGATTGGGGATTTGGACTGACGCTGGCCGCAGGCAATGCAACGGGAGCATTTATTGCAGCGAAGGTTGCAATTCGGCGGGGCGAAAAGGTCATACGGGGTGTGATGGTGATTGCGGTACTGATCATGGCCCTGCGCATTCTCGGCTTGGTGTAAGCCCCGATAATTCATGCAGTGCAGTAAATTTCGATATATTTGGATGCGAACTGGAATCACAGTGTCTAGACAGATCATCACAGGATGCAGGGCAGAGATTCATCAACGTCATATGTAATAAGCAGGATGATCCACTTAACGGTGCAGGATGGGGGGCATCGCTATGGGTACAGGCGAATTTTTAGCGGGGTCAATCTGGAGCTGTCTTCGGGGGAGATCCTGGCAATCACGGGTGCAAATGGATCGGGAAAGTCAACCTTGCTGAAGGCACTGGGGGGAATCCTCCGGCTGACCAGCGGGAAGGTGGAACTGATCCTTTCCGAACAGGTCATCTCCCGAGAGCAGCATGCCCTCCACATCGGATTTGTAGCACCTTATGTAAATTTATATGAAGACTTAACCTTACAGGAGAATCTTGCATTTATTGAGAGGGCCCGTTCTATGAGATCCGATTCAATGCGGATAGAATCTATGGTCGCGGACGTTGGATTGACCGCGCACATGGACGAACCGATCAGAACTTATTCAACAGGGATGCAGCAGCGGGTGCGCCTTGCCGCTGCACTGTTCCATGAACCCAAGGTCTTCCTGCTGGATGAGCCAACGCTGGGACTGGATCCAAAAGGGAAAGAAATTTTCAAGAATATGGTTGCCCGATCCAGAGAATCGGGGCATCTGGTTGTGATTGCTTCCAATTCGGAAGACGAAATCGCAATGGCCACTCAATCTCTTTGTATTGAAGATTATGCACCGAACACCAGACGCTTTAGATCGTCTTCGTCGAAATAGTCGTATACTACTTACTCACTTGCTCTAATCTAAACCCATAAAATCATGATACCCCGACACCGTAAGGGTATGATTGTTAAAAACACGAACAAGCGGGCAGTCACCGTGAAACTGGAAAGTCGTGAATTCGAAATTCCAGCCGGGGGGGAGGTCCCCGTTACTTCCGAGGAAGTCATGGATAATGCATTACGGGATCTGCTTCAAGTTCGTGAATTAGCGATTGTTCGCCCGCTCACAGCCCAGGAAGACAGGGAAATGCAGAAAAAATTTGGACAGAAGAAGAAGCCGAAAAGGGCCAAGCGCTCATGAAAGTACTCGCACTTGAGCCGTGGTATGGTGGTTCGCACCGGAATTTCGTGGACGGACTCATCCAAAACAGCCGTCACGAATATGAACTCGTTACCATGGCATCAAGATTTTGGAAGTGGAGGCTTCAGGGCGGGGCCCAGACGCTTGCAAGAAAATCCAGACAACTGATTGCGAATGGCTTTCGTCCGGATGTGATTCTGGCTTCCAGTATGGTCAATCTGCCGGCATTTCTGGCTCTGGCCCGAAAGGATATTGGCAATGTGCCGGTCATTTATTATCTGCACGAAAACCAATTGACGTATCCGCTGCCGACAGAGGAGAAGCGGGATTTGTCGTACGCCTATATTAACTACCTTTCGTGCCTGGCTGCGGATCAGGTAGTCTTCAATACGGAGTTCCACTACAAAGAATTTATCCATGCACTCCCAGGCTTGCTTCGGGTATTTCCAGACTATACGCATTTGCATACCGTATCCGAAATCCGGGCAAAGAGCCGGGTGATGCATCTGGGGATGGATCTCCAGGCACACGCGCGTTATACCAGTACGGGGGATACGCAGGATGATCCGCCGATTGTGCTCTGGAATCAGCGCTGGGAATATGACAAGAACCCGGAGGCATTCTTTCGGCTTATGAATCGCCTGGATGATGCGGGCTGCCGGTTTCGTCTCATCCTTGCCGGGAAGCGTTTTGAGGAGCAGCCGTCTGAATTTGATGTTGCATTTGAGCGTTATGCCGAGCGAATCCTCCACTATGGATATGCAGAGGATTTTGAAGAGTACAGCCGGTTGCTGCATCGTGCGGATATTGTCGTATCCACAGCGGTTCATGAATTCTTTGGCATTGCGATGATGGAGGCCATCTATTGTGGATGTCATCCCCTGTTGCCGAATCGCTTGAGTTACCCGGAATTGATTCCGGAGAACCTGCATCAGCCCTTACTGCACGCGCCCATCCTCTATGACACCGAAGAAGAGTTGTTTACCATTTTGAAGGAGATGTTGACGGGGGAGGAACATCCCTTGCCGGCCAGAACCCTTCGGGGTATTGTTGCGCATCTTGACTGGTCGGTTCATGTGGCGCAGTACGATGCCCTGATTGAGTCATTCGCATGAGCAGCAATGAGATGTATTGCAGAGGATCGAAGGAATGGGGCAGCGGATGCGAATTTGTCTGGTGGCGGGGCCGCGTTCAGGTTTGCAGGAGACATGACCGCCAATGCACTGGATAATACGAATTCAAGGCAAGTTCCCAACCGATCTGAGCCTGTCGGTCACATCGGCAGACCACGCCCAAATAAGCGGTGGACTCTAAGGAGGCCGCTCCGGGTATGTCATGATCTGATCCAAAGTCCCTATTTTTCAGAAATACTCAAAATTTACGATGCCAACGGAGCACTATCAGCGTGTAAAAACTTTTATGGAGAAGGTTGGCCAGTCCACACCGACCGAAGTAATTATTCCCGATGAACGAACGCGGCTGCTTCGCGCCCGCCTGATTCTTGAGGAAGCACTGGAAACCGTCCACGCCCTTGGGATTTCGGTTGCGGTTCAGGAGCAGGAAGTGGAGATGGATTCGTGTACATTTATGCCGGACAAACCGGTGGATATAGAAGGGGTTGCGGATGGCTGTGCAGATATATCGGTCGTAACGATCGGCACCTTGATTGCGTTCGGGATAGAGGATGAAAAACTTCTGCGTGAGGTAGACGAGGCAAATTTGCGAAAATTCGGCCCGGGCAGTTATGTAAGGGAAGATGGGAAGTGGATGAAACCACCAGATTGGACCCCTCCAGACATCGCAGGGGTGTTGAAGGATCAATAGGCGAGGGCACAGATTTATCCAGTGAAGTCTTTCGAACGGCCGTAAACTGTGTTCATTTGCCGATCCGTGAGCATCGCCACATCACGTCTGGTTGATGTCCACATGAAATCCACTGTGCCCGTTTATCCGTTAACCCCAAGGCCATGAAGCGAAGCATACGCAGACTAAACATAATCGGTGGACTGCTCTTTGCGGTTTGTAACGTGGCGGGCCAGCGGCTACCCCGGATTGAGACGGATTATGCTTCATTTGCCTATGATGCGCAGGAGTCTCTGGTAGAGTTTTATCTAGCAGTAGAGGCGCGTTCCCTAATGGATGCAGAGCATCATGCAGTGATTAGGTTGTATCTACGCCGGATGAATTCTTCAGAGACAAATGTGGACTCTATGGAAGATCGCCCGGTTTGGGCAGGGGAGTTAGACTTCTCGGCACCCGATACATCTTCAATCATTGATGGGCAGATGTTCTTGCGCAAAACTCGGTTTATGGCGAATCCCGGTGAATATAAATTACAAATAGATCTGCCGGTTTCAGGGCAGGATGCAGTGCAGGTAAGCCGGGAGGTCACCATTTCTGATTATCATCAACCGGAACGCTGCTTACTTTCAGACATCATTCTGGCATCCAGCATCGTAGATTCGGGGGACAAAGAGGCCCCTCACTACAAGAATGGTCTCGTAATCCTCCCGAATATGAGACAATTGTACGGTGCGGATTCTGCAGAATTATTCTATTATGCCGAGGTCTACAACCCCGGTTGCGCGGCATCCGATTCAGGTATGTATACCCTGCTCACGTATGTGACCGAAGCAGGCAGGGCGACCCCGGTTCCGGATTATCGGAAACAATGGAAACGGGATGTGCGCCAGACGGATATTCTCCATGGCGCATTTGACTTGTCAAACCTTGGATCAGGAACCTATTTTCTACGCATGGCAATTCTGGACAGTAATGATGAGGTTGTCGTGGAACAGAAGCGAAAGTTTTTTGTCTTCAATCCATCCGTAAAGCGCTCCAAGATCAATGGAACGGCGAGTGTGGAAGCGTTGGATAAGAACATTGATGCCTTCATGATGTCAGAGGAAGAACTAGAAAGGGAATGGAGGTATATTGCGGTGATCTTGAACAATCAGGAGCTGAGACGGATGAAGCGTCTTAAAGGCCTGGATGCGCGAAGAAGACTGTTGATGGAGTTCTGGAAAGTGCGTGATCCAACACCCGGAACAGGCCAGAATGAATTCAGAGATGAGTTCTATCGGCTGGTGAGGTATGCGAATGAACGCTATTCAATGCAGCGGGTCGAAGGATGGGAGACGGATCGGGGGAATGTTCTTCTCAGGTATGGCAGGCCGGGAAGTATTGAAGCGAATCTATATGAGCAAGGGCGAAAGCCCTACGAGGTATGGACATATGATCATCTCCCCGGTGAGGGGCAGGCGGAATTCATATTTGCAGATTTAGATGGGTTTGGGGAATTTGAACTGATTCACTCGACGGTTGCAGGGGAGCGGAAACTTTTTGACTGGATGGAAAGAATCTCTGAAAGATATTGACATGGAAACAATAACAATTGAATCCCTTGCAGGGCAGATTGGGAAGGTCGCCACCTTACGGGGCTGGTTACAGCAGAAACGCGGGTCCAAGGGATTGTTTTTTCTGGTCCTCCGTGATGGAACAGGTCTGGTGCAGTGCGTGGTGAATCAGCAGAATGTAGAGGTAAATTCGTGGCAGAATGCATCCGCTGCAACGCAGGAGACATCACTGGTGGTCACGGGAAAGGTCCACGCTGATGAGCGTCAGATCGGGGGTGTGGAAATTCAGGTTTCGAGTATTGAGGTCATTCAGATCGTAGATGATTACCCGATTACGCCGAAGGCACACGGAGTAGAGTTTTTGATGGACCGGCGCCATCTATGGCTCCGCAGTCGACGTCCCTGGGCCGTGATGCGTGTCCGTAACCGCGTCATTATGAGTATCCATAACTTCTTTCAGGAGCGCGGTTTTCTTCAGATGGATGCCCCGCTTCTTACAAAGAATGCGGTGGAGGGAACCAGTACACTCTTTGAGATTGATTATTTTGGGAGTTCTGCATATCTGACACAGAGTGGCCAGTTGCATGGAGAAGTCATGGCGATGGCGTTCAACAAGATCTATACGTTCGGTCCTGTTTTTCGAGCGGAAAAATCAAAGACACGCAGGCATTTGACCGAGTTCTGGATGATTGAGCCCGAGATGGCTTTCTATGACCTTGAGATGAACATGACGCTGGCAGAGGATTTCCTGATTCGGATTGCTTCCGATGCAGTGTCTGACTGTGAAGAGGAGTTGGAGATACTGGAGCGGGATCTGGAGGCACTGCGGCGTATTCAGGCACCGTTCCCGCGTATGACCTACAGCGAGGCAGTGGAACTTCTTCAAAGCGAAAAAACCAGAATTCTGGTTCAGGAACGACAGGATGCATTACAGCGCCAGCAGTCTGGGCTCGAAAAAGAGCGCACCCAGAACCGGGATGTATATGCGCGTTCAAAAGAGTGGAAGAAGCGTCGTATTGATGCGCGGGAGATTGCGATCAATACACATCTGGATCAGATTGAAGAAGAATTGCGGAATCTGCCGAAGTGGTGGGAATCTGCGGTGAACTTTGAGTGGGGAAAAGATTTTGGCGGCAGTGATGAGACATTGTTAACCTGGCATTTTGATCGCCCGATCATTGTGCATCACTATCCGGAAGCCGTTAAGGCGTTCTACATGAAGCGGGACCCCGAAGATGACCGCCTGGCGCTTGGGATGGATGTATTGGCACCGGAGGGCTTTGGTGAGATCATTGGTGGCGGGCAGCGTGCAGATGATCTAACTTTTTTGGAAGAGCAGGTGAGACGGCATGATCTCCCTCAGGAGGCATTTGAATGGTATTTTGATCTTCGCCGATACGGTACGGTACCGCATAGTGGTTTTGGCTTGGGCCTTGAGCGGACGGTTGCATGGGTTTGCGGGCTGGAACATATCCGGGAAACGATCCCGTTTCCCCGGACGCTTGGGCGACTGGCACCGTAAGGATGGAGCGTTATCCGCAGAAGCCGTTACAGTTTCCGACGCGCCCACTGGAAGAAATGTCTGCACGGGCTCTGCAATTCCGTACTCTGATGCAACGGAGGCGTTCGGTTCGGATGTTCAGCAGTCGTCCCGTTCCGCGTGAATTGATTAAGGAGGCGATCCTGACCGCCGGCACGGCCCCGAGCGGAGCGCATCGCCAACCCTGGCATTTTGTCGCGGTAAGCGATCCTGTGATCCAGTCGGAGATTCGGAAAGCCGCTGAAAAGGAAGAGCGTGAAAGCTACGAGCGGCGAATGTCAGAGGAATGGCTGGAAGCACTTCATCCGATCGGCACCGACTGGCATAAGCCCTTCCTTGAAACGGCACCCTGGCTGGTGATCTGTTTTGCCAAGAATATTGGGGATGACGGGAAGAAAAATTATTACGTTCAGGAGAGTTGTGGAATTGCCTGCGGGCTGCTGATTGCTGCAATCCACAACCTGGGCCTGGTTACACTGACTCATACGCCGAGCCCAATGCGGTTTTTGGGCGAGATCCTGGGGCGACCCAAACATGAAAGGGCCTATATCCTTTTTCCTGTAGGATACCCTGCGGAGGGGGCAACGGTACCGGATTTAACACGAAAAAATCAGGAACAACTGGTGACCTGGAAGGAGGGGGGATGATGCAGAGATTGCGGGATCCCCGCTCCATGAGCAGGGATCCCGCAGCCGGGAGGGAACGGTGATCAGTGTACAAAAAGCATTTCGCTGTAGTTCGGCAGCGGCCATTTGTCGTGCGGAACGATGCCTTCCAGAGCATCGGCTGCCTCACGAACTTTCAACATAGCTGGTATGACATCATCCTTTTTGTGCTGTGCATTATCCTGCATATCGTCAATATGCACATTTAATTGCTCGGTTAACTCATCCGTTGCACTGACTAGTTCGGACAGGTGCTGATTGACAGACTCCGCAGTGTGTGCAGCGGGAGAGATCACTTTTGATTTCAGTCCGGCTTTTGAGGAATGAAGCGAGATCTGTACGAGTTCGTTAAGATACTCAAAGCCTGCGGGTATGATCTGTGTCCGCACCAGATTTTCCAGCGTTCGACCTTCAATATCAATGGCCATCTCATACTGTTCAAGGGCAATTTCTTTGCGGGCTTTCAGTTCGGCGGCACTCAGGATGCCAAACGAGGAGAACAGTGCGACATTTTTTTCATCATCAAAATGCCGGAGTGCATCCACGGTTGTGCGCAGATTCAGCAGCCCGCGCTCTTCGGCTTCCTTATGCCAGTCTTCCGAGTAGTTATCTCCTTCAAACAGGATGGTCTGGGATTCCATTGCAATTTTGCTCAGGATGTCAATCACCGTCTTTTTGAAGACATCAGGATCTCCCTTATCTTTTCCGCGGAGGGCATCACGCAGGCTGTTTGCAAAGTCTCGCAGAGATTCGGCAACGGCTGCATTCAGTACCACATTCGGGAAGGCCAATGACTGGTTGGATCCGGCAGCCCGGAATTCAAATTTATTTCCTGTGAAGGCAAATGGTGAGGTCCGGTTACGATCCCCTGCATGTTTGGGAACCAGTGGCAGCATACTGACCCCCAGAAACAGGTCGGTATCTTTGGCGGTGGTCAGTTCATCACCATTGATCAATTTCTGGTACAGATCATAGAGCTGTGTACCAAGGAAGACACTCAGGATTGCCGGAGGTGCTTCGTTTGCCCCTAGACGATGGTCATTGCTTGCGGAGCTTACCGAAATCCGAAGCAGGTCCTGATGCCGGTAGACGGCGCGGATTACCGCGGTGCAGAAGATCAGGAAGGTAAGGTTTTCATGAGGGGCAATCCCAGGATCAAGCAGGTTTTCCCCTTCATCGGTGGAGATGGACCAGTTGATGTGCTTCCCGGAGCCGTTCAGGTCGGCAAATGGTTTCTCGTGCAGGAGTGCCACCATTCCATGTTTCCGCGCAACCCGTTTGAGCGTAATCATGATGAGATGCTGATGGTCTGCAGCGATCCCGCTGGTTTCAAAGACAGGTGCCAGTTCATACTGACTGGGTGCGACCTCGTTATGTCTGGTCTTAACGGGGATCCCGAGACGGTAGAGTTCTTTTTCGGCATCCAGCATACAGGAAAGCTGTCTGCCTGGAATTTCTCCGAAGTAATGATCATCCAGCTGCTGTCCTTTGGGAGGGGCAGCGCCAAGGAGGGTACGTCCGGTGTTGACCAGATCAGCACGGCGATAGAAATACTCCTCATCAATCAGGAAGTATTCCTGCTCTGCTCCGACGGTGGTCTGTACGCGTTCGGCTTCTTTGTTCAGCATCCGAAGGACGCGGCGTGCCTGCCGGTCCAATGCGTCAATAGATCGCAGCAGCGGCGTTTTATGGTCCAGTGCCTCTCCAGTCCAGGATACGAAGCAGGTCGGAACGGCCAGATAACTGCCGTTGTCATTTTCGACCAGAAATGCAGGCGAAGAGGGATCCCATACGGTATATCCCCGTGCTTCGTGGGTGGCCCGCAGTCCACCATTCGGGAAACTGGATGCATCAGGTTCGCCCTGAATCAGGTCTTTCCCTCGTAGTGCGGTGATGGCCCGGCCGACGATAGTGGGATTGATGAAGCTGTCATGCTTCCCTGCGGTCCCGCCTGTGAGGGGCTGAAACCAATGGACGAAGTGAGTTGCGCCGCGCTCCAGGGCCCATTCTTTCATGGTAAGGGCCACGATTTCTGCATGGTGCGTGGCAATCGGAGAACCTTTCGTAATGCAGTTCACCATTCCCTGGAAGACTTCTTTTGGCAGACGCTTGCGCATTTCGTCAATGCTGAACGTATTCTCTGCAAAATTCTCTTCCAGATCAGGCGGGGTGATCTTTTCAATGTGGTTTGCGCGGTACTTGGTTGCGGCGGTAAGGTTGTGAAGTCGGATGCTCATAAGGTTTAAATTGTGTGTTTGGTTACAGATTCCAGTCCAGCGAATCTGGAATATCCACAAGGTACGGAATAAAAAGGGAAAAGTTCAAGTAATTCGGCAGAATTCACAAAATATTAACAAAAAAGGCGGTTTTTTCTTCAGAAAATCCCAATATTTGCCTAAAATCCCTAAATTACTCAACAATTGGATGATGACTATTGTGTGGATTGTGGATGCAAATAACGGTGGTCATATTGAAGAAAAGGCAGGTGCAGTGCAGGATTTGCCTCAGTATTGCGGAGATCAGCGTATCTTAGGCATAGGAACTGATTTTTTTGATGTGTCTCGGATCTTATTCTGGAGAATAGGCGGTGTTGTGCTTCGGTATGTTGTATATTTGGACGGATTGGTCACATCATTGTCGGTAAAGGTGATTCGGATCCAATCATGCAGGATTTTTGTTTGATGAGTTTACTTTCTCCGAGTGATGTTGCAGAGGCGCTTGATGTGCTCTTAAATGCGCAGATGACGGGGCAGGCCCGCATTCTTGCGCATCTGGTCGCTGCTGCCGAAGAACATGGGATTCCACCGTCTGAGATCATCTTGATCTTCAGGAAGATCGTAGAAAAAACTGCACTGGATGAATTGTGGGTGACGGATTCGGATGGAGTCGTTTACCTGACGGCGGCCACTGATGATGATGGGAATCCGATTGAATTCACGTTTTCCGGTGATGCCGATACTCAACCGCAGGCATCGGCCTTCTTTCCATTGCTCTCGGCCAACATAGACAGCGATGGATGTGTCACTCAAATTGCTCAGAAGCGTGAGATTGACTGGAATGTGGTCAAGTATGTCGGGGTGAGTGGAATTGATCGCCCCCGCATTGTGCAGGTTGGGCATGTGGTGGCATTTGGAGAGCGGGGATTGCCGAATGAACGCCACGCTTCAAATGCTATTTTTGGAGGACCCGGGCCACGATTGTCTCCGGATACGCTACATTTCGATGAAGTTCATTCCATCCTTGATGCGGTATTTTCGAAACAAATGGCGGTGCAGGCGGTGCTCATGGATACATTTTTGAACATCACAGAGGTCGCCGGATGGCCTGTCGCAAAGACAAATCGACATCTGCGCCGAATTGTGAGGAGCACATCAATGGCAGAAATCACGATTGCCACCAGAGGTGGCCAGGTCATATTATCCAGTTCTGCATCCCACAGAAAACTGCATGATGCAGAAATTTTGCCGGCATGGAATGCGGAGAGTATGTACATTATAGAGCATCCTCCCGTTGTACGTAATCAAGATCGTCCTGTCGAGAAGACGGTCACGGTGTATAGCACGGAGCGTGCAAGGATTATTCAGATAACAACGTTTTTGGATGACAGCGAACTGGTTTCGCCACGCTTCAAAATTTCCGATCAGGTACGGTGATCTTCCGTCGAGTCAACCTGCCCGTAGCCAGCGCAGGGGCACACCATAGATCTGTTTATGGAATGCCCTTTGATGACATGAGTACTGGATGGATTTGAAATCTCCATTTTTAAGTGGATACGGTATGCCGGTGTGCTCAGTGGTGTTTTTGTGTACGGGGAGGGTAATCTTTTGCATGCAGGCCTCCGGCTCTCGTGACAGTTTGCGTAGCAGTTGGCGATGCCATGTTCAGGGGCATCTTTCACCTTGCGGCAAAACGCTGTATCAAAGTTGCTCAGGTACCGTATCCAGCTATTCGTGCCAGACAGGATCTTCAGTGTCCAAGATACTGAAGTGAACGTTGCGCTGTAATATCTCCAGTGAGAGTATAGAAATAGGTTCCAGTGCTAAGCCCCTCCGCGTATACTACAGTGGAGTACTCGCCCGTCTGGTGATGATGATCTGCCAGTGTGCGAACACGCTGGCCCAGGAGATTGAATAGTTCCATCACGACACGGCCGGGTTGCCCCACTCTGTACTGTATGGTTGTATAGGTGGTGAACGGGTTGGGATAATTTCCGATGAGTCCGGTCTCACCATGTTCAGGGAGTTCTTCACGATTGGTCGGAGATCGTAATTTGAACTGCATCCAGTTGAGTTTTGGTGCTCCACCCCGAAGATGGACTTTCATCACCTGTGTTCCCGCATTCAGTTCAATTCCGTTTTCGGTAATTACACGGATCGTTTGGAAGATGTTTTTCGTATTGGTATGTTCAATGACTCCAGTTTTATCCTGACCGTCAAATTCAAGTGAAAACGAGATTTGTGCGGCCTGGCTTTCCAGCCTCATTTGCAGGTCGTAGACCCCGGCTTGATCTACCTGTACAGTATAAGTGAGCCATTCTCCCCGGGAAATATTTGCGACATGGTAGCCGGTACCATCGGTGGTGGGATAGACATCTACTCCTTCGTTCAGTCGTATTCCTTTCCCGTCATTTGTATTGGAACGGTCTCGGTAAGCAACTCCAGGGCCACCCAGGTCAAAGTATTCGGCCTCTATTTTTTCTTCGATCAGGTGTGGACGCATCAGGTACGGGGCATTTTCCGTGCATGATGTATTTCCTGCATTCAGCATTTTCGAGTCTGAGAAAGTACTCCATCCCCCAGTGTCAATTGTACGGGCACGCATGGTATAGCACCCCTTGTGTACATTTTCAATGGATGCACTCCATTGCCCGCCGCTTCTGATCGTTTCGAGGAGGCCATCCCCCTGATAGAGTTCTACTCTCAGTATCCGGTGGTCAGGATTCTGCACGGTTGCAGTCCCCATGAATGTCGCCGTGCCTCCTGCCTCAAGGTTTGCAGGAGCGTCAAAGGTCAACTCTGGTGTCGCCGTGTAACGGTAAGCCCGCACATAGTCAATCAGCATCTGCTGTGGGAAGATGCTGTCGTCAATCCCCTGCTGGCCTCCCCAGCTGCCGCCGACCGCAATATTCAGGATCAAATGAAAATCCTTGTCAAATGGCCAGCCCTGCCAATTACTGAGGCCTTTGGAATAGGTCCAGAACGTTTCCTCATCGATGGAAAACACCATTCGGTTTGGAGTCCATTCGACGGCATATACGTGAAAAGCATCTGATGCATCAGGGACGGATTTTGAGCTGCCGCGCTGGGTTCCACGTAAATGATTATATGCATCCGTATGAATCGTCGCGTGAATTGTGCCCGGGTTGTGTCCTACATGCTCCATGATATCAATTTCCCCGTTGTCGGGCCAGTAAGCAGTGCCGTAGGAGTTGTTTGTGGGCAGCATCCAGATTGCTGGCCAGGTACCTCTTCCAGAAGGGAGTTGCGCACGTATTTCAAAGCGCCCATAAGTCCAGTCTCCCTTTCCTTTAGAGACCAGTCTCGAAGAGGTGTAGTCACGACCGCTCCACGACTCCTTTCTGGCTTCAATCACAAGGTGGTTGCCATCAGCCCGGGCATTTTCCTGACGCTTTTCGGTATAGAATTGCTTTTCCGCATTGCCCCATCCGTGTCCACCAACATCGTAACCCCAACGTTCAGGATTGGGCAGTCCAGTATAGTCAAATTCGTCACTCCAGATCAATTCCCATGGCTGTGCAGACAGGCTGGAAGCTGGAATCGCACCGAAAAAGCAAAAAATCAAAAGAAAAATGGCACGTGTCATGAGGCCGGTCGTTTGTAAGGGGTTGTGCGCGTACCGAAACAAGAATTTTCCCCCAATGTTCCTGTTCGATATTCAGATCGGCTTATAAAGGGCAGGGGGCCGGCATGAAATCGCCGCCGGCGATTCCCCGGTTCCTGATCCGCCTGCACAGCCGGATTCTTTATAAGCTGGTGTCTCTCGGATACACGTTATCGCACAATGGTCATGGATCCAGATTGCGTAACCCGGTTTTCTTCCGAGTCAATCCTGAGGATGTAGTAATATACCCCCGAGGTTAAGTCAGACGTATTCATCTCTATCGTATGTGATCTTCCAGACCCAAACCACCCATAGGGCAGGTTCTTGACCGTTCGGCCAAGTAGATCCACCATGATGACCGAGACGAGTGCCGGAGCCGGTAGATCAAATTCAATGTTTGTTGCATCGGAGAGAGGATTGGGGTAGTTTCCCCAAAGCGTCACTTGCTGCGGAATCTCTGATTCAGAAACATCCAGAGCCATATGGTCGGTGATGGTCACCGCAATGTTGTGCATGGTCTCGTACCCGCCCCCGCGTGCGGTCAGGGTCAGGGTTACCGTATCATCCGTATTGTCGTCGTCCTCAATGGTATGCAGAGCCACTGTTTGTGTCGTTGACCAGTTGTCGCTGCGGAAGGTCAAAAAATCTGGATCAATTCTCAAATCTGTCGCTTCATGGCCAGAAAACACTATATGCACATCTTCTGATGGAGGTGCCCAGAGTGCAATCTTTAGCGATCCCGTTTCTCCTTCCAGGATGTCTATGGAGGCGGGAGCCGAGATCGATGCCGGATGGATCCAGCGATCCTGCAATAGATGCATACGGCGTGCATTTTCTTTAAGATCATCCAGATCGGTTCCATAGATCATTGCAAAATCCACAACAACCTCCGAGAATGCGTCCACGGTGTACGGCCCGGAGGCGAAGAGCTGCCCATCGTTATCCTTCTCGCTTTTTACACCGGGAACAATTCCCCCCGTAAATCCGCCCCATTTGTCTCTCAACGTCTGCAAATAGTCCTTGGCACCTCCGTCCGCGTAGGTTCTATAGTGTTTTCGGGCCTGATGAGATAACACCGCAAATCCCAGATACCCCTTTTTGGCGACGTTCAGTTTCATATACGGGAGCATCTCTTCTACGTTTCCGTCCAGATAGGTGGACATATCCACTTCTTTACTTGCGGAAACAGAGAAATATAAGCCGATCCGCAATCCTTTCATGGCGGAACCGGTCGGATTCCGCAATCTGTACCGGAAAAGTGCAATATCTTCGAATTGACTTTGCGAATCCGTAAGGGACTCCTGAACAATATCTAAACCGGCGGGGAGTTTTCCTGATCGCTCCCTCAATGTCACCCGGCTGATTTGTTCGCCGTGTTTTCCCTCAAAAAGCATGATTTGATCTGCCGGGACAAAATCCATATTCTGCAGAGGTGGTGACCCTATCGGACTGGGGCCAATAAAAACTGATCCAGCAATTCTGGATGGCCCTGTTCCGATAATTAAACCTGCAAAGGCAGTAAATTTTTGTCCCATCACCGTCATCTGTCCAGTGACCCGGCTATCGGTATAGTAGATCTGTTTGCTAAAATCGACAAAGCCAATATTCCCTTCTGAGGTCATCGTGTATTTGAACGTATCCGTTTCGTGTAATGCCAGCTGCGCCTCATGTATGTGCAGCCGGACCGCTTCCGATCCACTCACAAGCTCCCCCTCTGGAGTTCTGATGTGGGGTACAAGAAACAGCAATGACCGGTAGGGTGCACTCGGGAGAAGTTTCATAAGGAAATCTATTGTGATCTGTTCCCCACCTTCAAGGCGATCTAAGCGGATATGGTCACCATTCAGAAAGGTTGTATGGCCGGGGTCTGTCATCATTTGAATCGTAAGATTTTCCCCGTCTGCCAGAAAGGACTCAAACGTTGCGGTAAGGTTAATTTGTTCGGACAGGTCAAAGCGGCCATCATTATTTTGATCTGCGACTTCCGAGTCCACCATGCGGACCGCGATATTGTCGGTTTCGGTGACCGCCCGATAGGCATTCACATATCCGCGTCCAAGGCGCCCCGAAAATCGGGGTGGATTCTCATCATAAATCTGATCGTCTGCAGTTGCCCGAATCTGTTCGCGTATCTGCTGTGGAGTGAACTCTGGGAATCGTGCTTTTACCAGCGCAGCAATTCCGGCAGTCAAAGGTGCGGAAAGGGAGGTGCCGTCATGCCGTCCATACCGGTTATTTAAGGTGGTTGTCAAGATTTTTTCTCCGACTGTACATACATCCACGGTGTATCCGTAGGTGTAGACATTGCGATACGAATTGTGGGCGGTTCCACAAACATTGAGTGTGGACAGGTAGGATCCAGGTGTAATCCAGGTGCTTCGTCCTAATTCAATGATATAATTCCCCGCCGCTGTAACGACGAGGCTCCCAAGATCCTGAGCGGTCTGATAAACCCCGGCTGTCGTAATGCTCTGGGCGAGTGATCCATAGCTGGCATTGATGATATGAGCCCCGTTTACTGCAGCGTAGAGTACCCCGTCATCCGCATGGCAGATTGTGTTCGTAAGGATATTGCATGACGAATTGACGGGCATGAATTTTGCATTCCAACTGGTTCCGGCCATTCCTACACCGTTGTCGGCAACGGCGACCGCAGTTCCTGCAACGGCGGTGCCGTGGGTATTCCGGTCGCTCAGCGGTTTGGCATCATTGGAATTGTTATTAAAATTCCAGCCGTGCACATCGTCGATAAATCCGTTCCCGTCATCATCCACGCCATTGTTTTCAGTTTCGTCCGGATTCGTCCAAAGATTCGCCATCAGATCGGGATGCTCCCAGTCTACACCGCTATCCACGAACGCAATCACCACCTCTGCATCCTCTGCCTTTACAACGTCCCAGGCCTTTGTGATTTCCATTATTTTCATATACCCTTCATTGGTGAATCGTGGATCATTCGGGATGAGCGAGGCCTGCTTTCCGGATGCCCCCGGAGCCGGATTCATTTGAAGTGGGATCGGATCCGTAAAATACCGGTATTGAGGTTCGGCATAGTTGACACCATGGCTGTTTTCCACCATCATCGCAGCATCGAATGGAGAGAGATCTGCTTCATATCTCACACGATAGACATGTTTTAGTGCCTGTACGCTGGCCAGTTGCCCCCGTTTTCCTGTTAAATTTTCCAGAAATGGAAACGCCATTTCCACGGATTGAACGTCCAGTGCAGATGGATAGGCTGCCTTGCCCGGATAGATACCGGATTCATATTGAACTAGAATCACCCCAGGTTCAACGGTCTGATCCAGATTCAGTGTCTGCGAAAATCCAGGAACCGGTATCAAAGCCGTGAATGCAAGAATCACCACTAGACTGAATTGAATTCGAGTTCGAATCATATTGGACTGTATAGGATGGTTTTACCTTGTACAGATTACGAGTTTAATGGTCAACTTTCGGGCTTCGATGTTTTTCCCCCATGTACACTGGTCTCATTGCACCACTGTTCGCGCAGGATTGTGAGATGATCCAGCACCTGCCCCTTAAACCTCAGAAGATCCACCAATAGCGCCCGATCCAGTGCCATGCGCACCTCATCCCGGTAGGCTTCATTGGCAGGCAGGAAATTTCTGCCTCGAAAGTCGTCAAACATTTTCCTGCACTGATCAAGTTGTTCTTTGGTAAGCTGCCTGGCATCCAGGGAGAGGAGTTGGGGAAGTCGGGAGATCGTCAGATTGGATCGCCCTTGTTGCTGACGTGTTCCTGCCCACCAGAAAGAGATCAGCCCAATGGTGGTGTTGGCCCAGAGAACCAGTGGAATCTCCCACTGCTCTCTTGTGATCAAACTTGGCCACGCT